>JALNWS010000170.1 GCA_023230755.1 Azoarcus sp. | reverse complement strand
CCGAGCCTTTGTCGGCCAGAAAGTGTTTGAGTCGGCCACCGGAAAGCCAGGCGTCGAGTGCCACGAGATCGGACAGATCCAGCACCTCTTCCTGAAACAGGGCGGGAAAGCGATCGGCGAGATCGGCGTTGCCATGGCGTGCAAGCCCGAGTACCCGGATGCCGCGTTTGAGCAGGTTTTCCGCAATCGCGGCGCCCAGTCCGCGGCTATGTCCGGTCACAATGGCCCGCATGCTCGTTCCTTCCACTAAAGATCCGATTGTGGGCGTCAACGGGTGTAAGGATCAAGTCACGGCTGGATGTACGCCGGTGATGCATCCCTGTATCCCGCGTGGCTTATGCGCCGACTTGCCCGATGGAAAGCACGACGCGCACAATCCGTCTTTGATCTGTTTATGCTCATGACGGCATTCCAGCCTTCCTTTGTGCTGTTCCTGCTTGCCGGCGTAGCGGCTGTTCTGGCCCTGCGCGCGGGCGTTCGCCGTGCGATCCGTCGCGGCCTTGCCGCACCCAGGGTCATTGAATCAGCAGGGCCGGAGGCGGTGGGGCTGGCGTTCTCGACCGCACGCATCCCGACGGCCAATGGCAGGTTTCTCCACGCCTGGTTTATACCTGCCGGTGCAGGAGCCAAAGCAAGCGGCACGGTCATCGTGCTGCATGGCTGGGGCGGCAATGCGCAGATGATGCTGCCACTGGCGCGTCCGCTGCACGAAGCCGGGCTGGCCGCGTTGTTCATCGATGCGCGCTGTCATGGACGCTCGGACGACGACAGCTTTGCCTCCTTGCCGCGCTTTGCCGAAGATACCGAAGCGGCTTACGACTGGCTGAGCGCACATCCTGACGCGGGTGGTGGTCGCATCGCGCTGCTCGGTCACTCCGTCGGGGCCGGCGCGGTGTTGCTGGCGGCCACCCGACGCAGCGAGGTGGCGGCGGTCGTCAGCGTATCGGCCTTTGCCCATCCTGCCGACATGATGCGCAGCTGGCTCGCCGCCAAACGGATTCCGCACTGGATGGAGGCCTACATCCTCGACTACGTGCAGGCGACGATCGGCTTCCGCTTCGACGATATCGCGCCGGTCGCCAGCATCGCGCGTCTGCATTGCCCGGTGCTGCTCGTGCATGGCGAACATGATGAGGTGGTGCCCGTTGCCGACGCGTCGCGCCTGCATGCCGCGCGCGCCCACGACAGGGTGGCGCTGCTTACGCTGCCAGGCAACCACGAGTCGTTCGAGGACATGGCGCAGGAAATGAAGACCATCGTCGTTTTTCTGCAGTCGGCCTTGTCTTCGAGTACCGGCGATGCCGAAGGCACATGACCGCTGAACCCGGCGCGGGCTGGGAACCCGCAGCTCAGTGTCTTGCGGAGGGAAACTCAAGGATTCGACTTTAGTCATAGCCAGCAGATGATTCGGAGCAGGCTTCGTGGCATCATTGACACCATTCCAACTCCTTGAGGGAAAAGCGTTCTCGCTATGGTCATCGACCTGAAGGATTATTCGCTGCCGCAGCTTCGCGTGCTCGGCAGTCGCATCGAAAACGAAATTCGCCGCCAGCAGCTCAACAGCAAGGCGGTGCTGCGGCGCAGGCTGTCATCGCTGGCCCGCGATCACGGTTTGACGCTCGAAGAGGCATGTAGCGACAAGGCCGCCGAGAAGATCGTCGAAGCGCGCTCGAGTGGCGCGCAACGGGCCTCCGCGAGGGTGCAGGTGGCAGTGAAATATCGCCACCCCAGCAATCGCGATCTGGCTTGGTCGGGGCGTGGGCGCCAGCCACACTGGGTCAGGGCCTGGCTGGCCAATGGCGGCTCAATGGATGCGCTGGCGATTGCCGCCGAGAAGATGGCACCGCGCAACTTCCGCTTGCAGCAACTGTAAGACGGCGCCTTTCGGCGGGGGGGAAGGCGGCGGGTGTGCGTTTGCGCATCTCACCTGCATTGCCATGTGTGCGAAACTGCGGCCCCGCCCATCCTGTCTGTCATCGTCATGCGCTTTCTTCACACCGCCGACTGGCATCTCGGTCGCGTCTATCACGGCGTTTCGCTGCTGGAAGACCAGGCCCATGTTTTGCGCGAGTTCGTGCGCATTGCAGCCGAGTTGCGTCCCGATGCCATCCTGATCGCGGGCGACATCTACGACCGCTCGGTGCCGCCTGCCGATGCTGTGCGGCTGCTCGACGAAGTGCTTACCGAACTGGTGTCCGGCCTCGGCATTGCGGTGGTCGTGATCGCCGGCAACCACGATGGCCCGGACCGGCTGGCCTTTGGCTCCGGTCTGCTGACCCGGGCCGGGCTGACGGTGTGCGGGCCGGTCAGTGCAAAGGTGCAGCCACTGATGCTGCGCGATGCGGATGGCGAGGTCGCGGTCTATCCCCTGCCCTATGCCGAACCTGCGCTGGTGCGCGCAGCGCTGGGCGACGACACGATCCATGATCATCACGCCGCGCTCGCGGCACAGCTGGGCGCGATCCGGGCGAGCCATCCAGCAGGCGTGCGCTCGGTCGTGGTGGCACACGCCTTCGTGCTCGGCGGCAGCGAGTCGGAGTCGGAGCGGCCGCTGACGGTGGGCGGTACCGGCGCCGTCGATGCCAGCGTGTTCGACGGCTTCGACTATGTCGCGCTCGGGCATCTGCACCGGCCGCAGCGCGCCGGCAGCGATCGCGTGCAGTATTCCGGTTCGCTGCTCAAGTACTCCTTCGCCGAAGCCGGGCACCTCAAGTCAGTCAATCTGGTCGAGCTCGACGGCACCGGGCAGTGCCGTGTGGAGCAGATCGCGCTCAAGCCGCGCCGCGATCTGCGCATTCTCGAAGGCACGCTCGAACAGATCGTCGCTGCGGCGGCCGAGGATCCGGGCCGCGCCGACTACGTGCTTGCCCGCCTCAATGACAGCGGCGCCCTGCTCGATGCGATGGGCAAGCTGCGCTCGGCCTACCCCAATGCGCTGGCCATCGAGCGCCCGGCGCTGCATGGCGAGGGCGCAGGCCGGGCGTCGGCCGACCACCGGCGGATCAAGATGGACGCTCTGTTTGCCGGCTTCTACACCGAGATGACGGGGCAGGCGCTAGATGCGGCGAGCGCTTCCGTACTCGCACGTATCGTGAATGAGCTCGAGCATGAGGAGCGCCACGCATGAAGCCGCTCAAGCTCACTCTGCAAGCCTTCGGTCCGTTCGCCGGGCGCGAGGAGATCGACTTCACGCTGTTGCCGGCGGGCTCCCTGTTCCTGATCTCCGGTCCCACCGGCGCGGGCAAGACTTCGATACTCGACGGCATCACCTGTGCGCTCTACGGCGACACCTCGGGTGGCGAACGCAGTGCGCGCGAGATGCGCAGCCATCATGCAGAGCCGGCCACGCTGACCGAAGTCGAGTTCGAGTTCGCCCTCGGCAGCGAGCGCTACCGGGTGCAGCGCACGCCCGAGCAGGAACGCCCGGCACAACGCGCGACCCGCAGCGGCGACAGCATGGTGAAGGTGCCGGCCAAGGCCGCGCTGTTCCGCTTCGATGCGGCTGCGGACGGTGATGGCTGGGTGCCGATGTCGAGCAAGAGCACCGAAGTCACGCAGGACGTCACCCGACTGCTCGGCTTCGAAGCCGAACAGTTCCGTCAGGTCGTTCTGCTGCCTCAGGGCCAGTTTCGCAAGCTGCTGGCGGCCGGCTCCGGCGAGCGCGAGAAGATCCTCGAAACCCTGTTCGGCACCATCGCCTACAAGCGCGTGCAGGATGCGCTCAAGGCCGAGGCAGCCGCCTTGAGCAAACGTGCCGAGCGCGCCCGCATGGAGCGCCAGATTCTGTTGGAGCAGGCCGGCGTGGACTCAGCAGAAGCCCTTGTTGCCCAGCGCGTGGCGCTGGACGAGGCCTTGCGCGCCCTGGCCGAGGATGAGAAGCGAGCACGTGAGGCCGATCTTCAGGCCCGCAATGCCTTGCAGGCCGGGCGGGCGCTCGATGCACGCTTTGTCGAGCGGGAAGTGGCGGCTGCAGCCATGCAGTCGCTCGAAGCGCGTCTGGCAGATGCGGAGCGTCAGCGCAGCCGTCTTGGCATTGCACGCAAGGCGGTGCAGGTGCTGCCGGCCGACCGTTCTCTGAGCGACGCGCGTCGTCAGGCGACAGGCGCCCGTGAGGCGGCCGCGGCACTCACGGTGCAGATGGGCAAGGCGGCCGAAGCATTGGGCGCGGCAGCGCAGGCGCTGGCATACGAGAACGCCGAAAGCCAGGTGCTTGCACGCGATGTCGCCCAGCGCGAGGTACTGCGTCTGGAAGGGCTCGGCGAAAAGGTGCGGCAATTGGCGCAGGCAGAAACGGAACTGCAGGCCAGACAGAAGGCCAGGGCTGCCGCCGATGTGGCGTTTGCCGCAGCCTCGAAGGAAGGCGAAGCGCTTGCCAACCGCAGGCAGGCGCTGGCGCAGGGGATCGAGGCGCTGCATCCGTTGGCGGCGGGCGCTGAAGCGCTCGGTCTGCGTCTCAAACAGGCCGAGCAGCGCGAGCATTCCATACGCACGCTCGAACAGCAGCAGCGCAAGCGCGATGACTTGCGTAAGGCCGAGGCCAGCCAGCAGCGTGCGCTCGATCTTGCAACGGACTCCCGCGAACAGGCCCGGCAAGCCTTCGAGGCGCTGGATGCCACCTGGCGCCAGGCTCAGGGCGCAATCCTTGCCCACCATCTGCACGACGGTGCACCCTGCCCGGTGTGCGGCAGCGCCGAACATCCCGCGCCTGCCCGTTTCGACGGCAAGCTGCCGACCGAAGCCACCCTGAAGGCTGCGCGTGAAGCCGTCGGTCGTGCCGAAAAGGCGCACGAAGCGACGCGCATCGCCTTCGACACGGCATCGCGGCAAACTGCGGTCGCGCAGGCCGAGGTCGATGCGTTGCAGGCGGCGTTGAACGCGAGCGCTGGAGACGACGGGGCGGTGCCGGATTCGGTCGCCACACTGCGCGAGCAGCTGCAGGCGGCCACTGCCGCACAGACCGAGCTCGCCGCAGCACGCGTGCAACTCGCCACGCTTGAGGCTGCGCAGCTGAAGGGCGCAGCGATGCTGGACGAGACCCGTGCGGCGGTGAGCAAGGCCGCAAGCGAGGAGCAGGGGGCACGGCAAGTCGTCGAGGAGCGCCGCACGGCGGTTCCCGAGCCCTTGCGGGAGCCGGCGGCGCTTGGCGCCGCGCTGGAGCAGGCCCGCGCCCGGCGCCAGACGCTCGAGCGCGCGCTGAGCCAGGCGCAGACTGCGCACGGCAAGGCCGTCAGCGAAGACGCCGCCCTGCGTGCCCGTCAGGAAGAGCTGGAGAAGGCGCTGGCATCCGCCATCCGGCGCGAGGCCGATGCGACGGATGCGTTCGCTGCTGCGCTTGCGGCTACGGGGTTTGCCGACGAACCCGCCTATCGCGATGCACTGCTCGAACCGGCCGCGATCGACACGCTGGCGGCCGAGCTGCGCCGCTTCGACGAGGACTATGCCGCGGCACGCGAGCGGCGCAAGCTCGCAGAAGGGGCGACCGAGGGGCAGCAGCGGCCGGATCTTGTGGCACTCGATGCGACCGCGACCGCGCACCGTGAGCGGCTGGATGTCGTGCTGGGTGAGCTTGGCCAGCGCAAGGCCGAATGCAACAAGATCGTGCGCAGCCTGACAAAACTGGAAGAGATCGCCCGCGAAACCGGAAGCATCGAAGCGGAATACCGTGTCGCCGGTCATCTGGCTGCGATCGCGAACGGCGAGAACGGTCGCAATCTCACCTTCCAGCGTTACGTGCTGGCGGCCCTGCTCGATGACGTGCTGCGGGCCGCCTCCCTGCGCCTGCGTGCGATGAGCCGCGGGCGCTACCTGCTGCAGCGGCGTGACGAGGTGGCGGATGCGCGACGTGCGGCCGGCCTCGACCTCGAGGTGATGGACGACTACACCGGTCGTGCCCGCCCGGTGAGCACGCTGTCGGGCGGCGAAGGCTTCATGGCCTCGCTGGCGCTGGCGCTCGGCCTGTCCGACGTGGTGCAGGCCTACGCCGGTGGCGTGCAGCTCGATACCCTGTTCATCGATGAAGGCTTCGGCAGCCTCGATCCGGAGTCGCTGGACATGGCGATGAAGGCCTTGATCGACCTGCAGCAGCGCGGCCGCATGGTGGGTGTGATCTCGCACGTCGACGAGATGAAGCAGCAGATCGATGTCGCGATCGACGTGGTGCCGGGGGTAAGGGGAAGCCGGGTGCGCATCCGCGCCTGAGTGCGTTTGTGCGTGATGTGCGCCCGGCTCCGGCGCTCAAGGAAAATATCTGTTTAACATCATGCTGGTGCAATACCTTGTTGCAATCACCTGCGGAACCGGTTCACCGCGCAAGCCCTCTGAACCGGTTCCTGAACAACCATAATGAGAGGTGATGCATGAGCAAAGACACCCTGAAACGTTTCATTCAGATTTCCGCCCGCTATCTCGGCGTGCAGTTGCGCGACGTGCAAGCTGTCGTCTGATCCACCATCATCCGCGCTGCGCTGATGTTCGATGGCGGGCGCTGGACAACCGCATCCGCGCCCGGCGCAGCAAGCCGCTTCAGGCCACCGGGACTGAACTTGCGTCTGGCGCTTACTGGCCGCCAGGTACGCTGCCTTCTACGCCTTCCAGGTAGTAATTCATCGCCAGCTTGTCCTTGTCGCCCAACTCCTTTCCGCTTGCGACGACCTCCTTGCCGGAGTGGTCTCGAAGCGGGCCGAGGAACACCGGGCGGCTGCCATCGATGATGCCCTGACGGCGCTCGGCCACCAGCTGCTTCACGTCGGCCGGCAGCATGTCGCCAAGACGGCCGAGGTCGATTGCACCCTCCTTGAGTCCGTACCAGACCTGTTGCTGCGGCTTGAAGCTGCCTTCCAGCAGTTCACCGACCACCTTGGTGTACCACACGCCCCAGTTGATCTCGCTGGCGGCCAGCTGCGCTTTCGGGCCGTAGGCGTGCATGTCGGAATCCCAGCCGAAGGCATAGGCGCCCTTCTCCTGCGCGGCCTGCAGCACGGCGGGCGAGTCGGTGTTCTGCATCAGCACGTCGGCGCCCTGCGCCAGCAGGGTCAGCGCAGCCTGGCGCTCCTTGCCGGGATCGAACCAGGAATTGACCCAGATGACGCGGGTGCTGACGGCCGGGTTCACACTGCGTGCGCCCAGCGTGTAGGCGTTGATGTTGCGGATGACTTCCGGAATCGGGTGTGAGCCGACCACGCCGAGCTTGCCGGACTTGCTCATCTTGCCCGCGACGACGCCGGCCAGATAGGCGCCCTCGTAGGTGCGGACGTCGTAGGTGCCCAGGTTTGCGGCGGTCTTGTAGCCGGTGGCATGCTGGAACACCACTTTCGGGAACTGGCGCGCCACCTTGAGCGTGGCGTCCATGTAGCCGAAGGAGGTGGTGAAGATCAGTCCGTGTCCATCCTGCGCAAGACTGCGTACGACGCGCTCGGCGTCTGCGCCTTCGGCCACGCTCTCGATGAAGGTCGTCTTCACCTTGCCCGGGAAGGCGGCTTCCACGGCACGCCGGCCAAGATCGTGGGCGAAGGTCCACCCCGCCTCGCCCACCGGACCAACATAGACGAAGCCGACCTTCAGTGGCCCGGTGCTCTGAGCATTTACGGCCGAAACGGGGAGCAGTGTGGTGGCAGCCAGCGCTGCGCTCCACTTGAGGACGGTACGACGGTCAGTCATGGGTGAACTCCGGGAGGTGGAAGAGGTGCGGGGATCAGTTATCGGGCAAGGCGTCGAGGCGCGCCAGCCAGGGCGCGCGCTCGGCGTCGTCGACAAAGCTCGCTTCAAGGCTGTTGCGTGCGATGCGCTTGAGCTCGGCACGGCTCAGCTGCAGGGCTTCGGCGGTGGCTAGAAAGTTCTGGCCGATGTAGCCGCCGAAGTAGGCGGGATCGTCGGAGTTGATCGTGACCTTCAGCCCGGCATCGAGCAGTTGCTTCAGATTGTGGCCCTGAAGCGTCGGGAAGACGCACAGCTTGATGTTCGACAGCGGGCAGACAGTCAGCGGAATCTGTTCGCGCACCAGGCGTTCGACCAGCGCCGGATCTTCGGCCGCGCGCACGCCATGATCGATGCGTTCGACCTTGAGCAGATCCAGGGCCTCGACGATGTAGGCGGGCGGGCCTTCCTCGCCGGCGTGGGCGACGATGTGCAGACCCAGTTCGCGGCAGCGTGCAAAGAGGCGGGCAAACTTGGATGGCGGATGACCTTTTTCGGAGGAGTCGAGGCCGACGCCGTGAATGCGCGAAACATGCGGCACGGCCTGTTCCAGCGTGGCAAAGCCTTCGTCCTCGCTGAGGTGGCGCAGGAAACACAGGATCAGGCGCGAACTGATGCCGTACTGCACGCGGGCTTCGTCGCACGCGCGTTCAAGGCCGTCGAGCACCGTTTCGAAGGCGACGCCGCGCTCGGTGTGGGTCTGCGGATCGAAAAACAGCTCTGCATGCACCACTCCATCCGCGTGAGCGCGGGCGAAGTACGCCATGGCGAGTTCGTAGAAGTCCTGCTCATGGATGAGTGCGGCGGCACCGGCGTAGTAGAGGTCGAGAAAGCTCTGCAGGTCGGAAAACGCGTAGGCGGCGCGGGTGGCCTCGACGCTCGACCAGGGCAGGGTTACGCCATTGCGTTGCGCCAGCGCGAACATCATCTCGGGTTCGAGCGAGCCCTCGATGTGCAGGTGAAGCTCGGCCTTGGGCAGGGCGCGGATATAGGTTTCGAGGTCCATCGCGATCTCCAGT
>JALNWS010000169.1 GCA_023230755.1 Azoarcus sp. | reverse complement strand
TCGATGTACGGCTGGTGGCGGCGACCAACCGCGACCTGGAAATGGAGGTTGCGCGTGGCCTGTTCCGGCAGGATCTGTATTTCCGCCTCAACGTGATTCCCATCCGGCTGCCTTCCCTCGCGGAGCGCAAAGGGGATATCCATGCCCTTGCGCTGAATTTCATCAATCGCGTCAATCAGGCCAACCAGCGCAACGTGAACCTGACGGCGGAGGCCATGGGACGTCTTGAGCAGCATTCATGGCCTGGCAACATTCGCGAGTTGTCGAATCTGATCGAGCGCATCGTGCTGCTGGCCGAAAAGCCGATCCTCGGCCCTGCGGATATCGAGAAGTTCATGCCCAGCAGCGAATCCGTCGCGGCATTGACGGGCGCCGCCGACGCCGGGATGGCGCCGGTTCCGACGCCGGTATCTCCGGTGGGGTTCTCAGGCGTCCGTCCTTATGCACCGGCGGAATCTCATTCTGCCGAAGAGTTGCGGCAGGCTTTGACGCATTGCGGGGGTAACAAGTCACGGGCAGCACAGATGCTCGGATTGACCGCAAGGCAGTTCGCATATCGGTGGCAAAAGCACCTGCTTGATCACTAGCAGGCTGAGTCTGGGGCCGCGCGTTCAGCAACAATGTTCACAAAATGTCGACATTGTGAACAATTTAGCGGGTGGTTCTGGTGAGGTCCGCATGATGGCAAATGCATCGGTAAAGACTGTTTTATTATAAATAACAACAAATTAAAATATTTATTGTTCTCCTGGCACGGTCGTTGCGAAAGGGATGTCGAGGCCATCGAAATTGCGATGACCCGAGTGCGGTAACAGATCCGCCGTCCCATTCCCCAGGAGAACGCTTTGACGACCACAACGCTTGCCCCCAAAACCGTCGCTACCCAACTGCGCCCGATCGATCGCGATGGTCTGCTGAAATTTGCCGCCTCGGGCCGGGATAATCCTGAGCGCCGCGGAACCAACAAGGTCCACACCGTGATGCAGGGCCAGTTCCGCTCCTGGAGCTTTGTCGGCATCCATAACCCGGTCGTGGTCGACGAACCGCTGCACCTGTTCGGCGAAAACACCGCGCCGGCGCCGGGCGAGATCGTTCTTTCCGCGCTCGGTGGTTGCCTGAGCGTCGGCATCACTGCCGTCGCCACGTATCGCCAGGTAAAGCTGTCGCGCCTTGAGGTCTTCCTGGAGGCCGACATCGGCAATACGGCAGCCTGGGGCGCCGGTGGTGCCGAGCGCAAGCCCGCAGAAATGGGTTTCCAGAACATTCGGGTCAAAGTCGTTATCGAGGGCGATGCCAGCCGCGAGGAGCTCGACGACATCGTCAAGCATGCCAATTACTACTCGCCCGTTGCCAACACGATGCGCAATCCGATTCCTTTCACCATCGGACTCGCCGACTGAAGGCGTCACGCCTCGTCCTGCCAGCCTCAAGCGGAGAATATTGTCATGAATCTTGCCGATGTAAGCCCATCTGTCTTCGAGCCGTCCTGGAGCGACGCCCAGGTCATGGCGCGCGTGACCGAGGTCGCAAACGGACCCCTGGCCGATGCAGCCTATCGCATTGATCACGAAGGTCACTATCCGCTAGAGATCATGAGCTCTCTCGGTGAGGCGGGTGCATTTGGTGCCCACCTTGAGTCCAGTGGCAACCGCTACGGGCTGGCAATCGATGCGATGCGTGCGATCAGCCGCAGTTGCGGTTCGACTGGCTTCATGACCTGGGCACATGACGTGTGCGGGCTCTATATGGAGCAGTCGGGAAATCCCGCACTGACCGGGGACTTGCTGCGAGCGCATACGCTCGGCCAGCGCTTTGGCGGAACCGCCTTGTCAAATCCGATGAAAGCGCTGGCGGGGATCGAGAAGATGCTGCTGCGGGCCACGAAAGTGGCTGGCGGCTATCGAGTGAGCGGTGCGTTGCCCTGGGTCAGCCACATTGCGCCCGGGCAGTACTGCGGCGCGATTGCGGCGGTCTATCGAGACGACGGCAGCCGCTCGCACGAAATCATGTTCCTGCTGCATTGCACCGAGGAAGTCGTGCTGCGCCCGTGTCCGACATTTTCCGGCATGGAAGGCACGAGCACCTGGGGCGTTCGTCTCGACAACTTCTTTGTCGGCGAAGATGACATGATCGCCGATCCGGCCCAGCCCTTTGTCGCACGCATTCGAGCCGCCTTCGTGTTGCTGCAGGCCGGTATTGCCGTCGGCGTGGCGCAGGGCAGCATCGATTCGATCCGGGAGGTGGAGCCGCTTCTCGGGCACGTCAATCGCTTCCTGCATGACCGCCCCGATGAACTCCAGGCCGAGTTCGACGAGCTTGGCGCACGCGTTGCGAAACTGGCGCTCACGCCCTATGACGGCAGCAAGGATTACCTGCTTGACGTGCTCGACGCCCGCACCCAGGGGGCGGAGTTCGCGTTGCGTGCGTCGCAATCGGCCCTCATGCACCAGGGTGCGCGTGGCTACCTGATGACCTCGGCCGCTCAGCGTCGCATCCGGGAGGCGCACTTCGTTGCAATCGTGACGCCCGCCATCAAGCATCTGCGCTGGGAAATGGATCGCCTGTCACAAGAGGAGATGCCGGCATGAATGCCTCGACAACGGCCTGGAAGCAATTCATCTGTCGCGCCTGCGGCCTGATCTACGACGAAGAGAAAGGGGATCCCGACAGCGGCCTGGCTCCCGGGACCCGCTTCGAGGACATTCCGGACGACTGGGAATGCCCGTTGTGCGGGGTCATGAAAAATGATTTCGAGCGCTATGAAGGGTTCGACATGGAGCGCCAGGCGTGCGCGTCCGTCCCGCTTGCCCGGACTGCAGGCGTCGTTATTGTCGGTGCGGGCATTGCCGGGTGGTCGGTTGCGGAAGCACTACGCGCGCTTGATCCCGAAGTTGGGATCACGCTGGTGAGTGCCTGTCGCGGCGATCGTTACCACAAGCCGGAGCTGTCGATTGCGCTGAGTCGCGGTCAGGCTCCTGAAGATCTGGTACGCGAAAGTGCAGCGGACGCGGCAAGGCGTCTGGGTGTGCACTTGCTGACCGAAACCTTTGTGGTCGGCCTGTCGCCCACGCTGCATCAGTTGCGCACCTCCCGCGGGACGCTGCAATTCACCAAGCTGGTCATCGCCCAGGGGGCCCGTCCGGCACTGCCCGCCGTACTGCCTGCCGATGTGTGCTGGCGGGTCAATAGTCTTGCGGGCTGGTCGGGTCTGCGCAACAAGCTGGTGGGCCGAAAGCGTCGCGTGGCGATCGTCGGCGCTGGCATGGTGGGTTGCGAACTCGCCGAGGATTTTGCCCGCGCCGGCCATGCCGTGACCTTGATCGACGTGCAGGCGACGCCGCTGGCCGGCCTGTTGCCGCCTTTGGCGGGTGAGCGCCTGAGACTGAGCCTTGAGGCACTGGGTGTTGATTTCATTGGATCCACACAGCTTGCATCGATTGTTCGCGCCGCCGATGGCAGCAAGCGGATTACTGCCGCAGACGGCCTGCAACTGGACGTCGACGAAGTCGTGGCGGCCACCGGCCTGATCACCGAGGACCGGGTATCACGCAGTGCAGGGCTTGAGTTCGAGCGCGGCATCGTGGTTGACCCGGTCAGCATGCGCACCAGCGCGAACGACGTGTATGCGCTGGGTGACTGCGTCAGCATGTCCGGCATGCCCTGCCGCTTCATCGAACCGATCGCCAAACAGGCCGCCGCCATTGCGCACGACCTGCTTGGCCGCCCGCACCCGGGCTACGAACATGTTCAGCCCGTGATCCGGCTGAAAACGAAGTCGCTGCCGATTGTGGTGCATGGCCTGCCCTGCCCGGATGGGACATGGGTGGTGATCGAGGAAACGGCAGACATGTTGCGCATGAACCAGGTGCGCGATGGCGCCGTCGTGGCAAGGCTGGAAGCAGGCAGCCTGCGCCAGCGCCTCGCCGCCTGAAGCAAGCGACTTCCAACGCCACAAGATTCTTCCCTTCCAGAGAAAAGGTGCCCAGCCATGAAAGACGAAAACCTCTATCGCCCCTATGCGGCCGATGTCGCACTCGGTCGCTGCTCCTGCGGTCAGCATGGCAGTCAGCACGAACACGATGCCGAAGCGGCGCATGCCCGCAGCCTGCGCGGCGAGCAGGCCGAAAGCCTGTCGACCGATTTCGTTGAGGCCGCACTGGTGCGGGCGATATTCCCGCAGGACGCCACCCGTCGCAGGTTTCTGAAGGCGGTTGGCGCCAATGCGGCGATGGCCGCGATTGCCAGCATGATGCCGATTTCCGATCTCCAGGCGATGACGCTGGACAAGGCCGGTCCGCTGGAGAAAAAGGATCTGACGGTGGGCTTCCTGCCCATCACCTGCGCCACGCCGATCATCTTCGCGGGCGCGGCAGACTTCTATGGTCGCGAAGGCCTGAAGGTCACGCTGCAGAAGACGGCAGGCTGGGCGATCGTGCGCGACAAGGTGCTGGCGAAGGAGTTTGACGCCTCCCACATGCTGTCGCCGATGCCACTGGCGATCTCGCTCGGCGCCGGCTCGACTGCTGCGCCGATGGTGATGCCGGTGATGGAGAACATCAATGGCAACGCCATCACCCTGCACGTGAAGCACAAGAACAACCGCGACCCGCGCAACTGGAAGGGCATGAAGTTCGCGATTCCGTTCGACTACTCGATGCACAACTTCCTGCTGCGGCATTACCTTGCCGCCCATGGCCTCGATCCGGACAAGGATGTGCAACTGCGCGTGATGGCGCCGCCCGACATGGTTGCGAACATGCGCTCCGGAAACCTTGACGGCTTTATCGTCGCCGAGCCGTTCAACCAGCGTGCGGTCTATGAGAAGGTCGGCTTCATTCACCTGCTGACGAGTCAGATCTGGGACAACCACCCGTGCTGCGCCTTCGCCGCGACGGAGGACTTCGTCAACCAGAACCCGAACACCTTCGCCGCGCTCGTGCGCTCGATCATCGGCGCAACCGCGTATGTGAACAAGGCCGAGAACCGCAAGGGCGTGGCCGAGATGATCGCGCCGGCGAACTACCTCAACCAGCCGCAGACCGTCGTCGAGCAGGTGCTGGTGGGGCGCTATGCCGATGGTCTGGGAAATGTGCTCAGCGAGCCCAACCGGATCGCGTTCGACCCCTTCCCCTGGCATTCGATGGGGGTGTGGATGCTGACGCAGATGAAGCGCTGGGGCTACATCAAGGGCGAAGTGAACTACCGGGACATCGCCGAACGCGTGTATCTCGCCACCGATGCGCAGAAGCGCATGGCGGAACTCGGGCTGGCGGCGCCGGCGAAGACATACAGGAAGCACATGATTCTGGGCAAGGAGTTCGATCCTGCGCAACCCGAGGCTTACCTGAAAAGCCTTTCAGCCGGGGCGTAACGCCGTACCAACGCCATAACGGAGAGATCATCATGTCAGCCAGTTCGCATCGACTCAACATCCGCCCGGATGCTCCGGAACTGCCCTGCCACCAGGGGTGGGCAGAAGTCCTTTCACATCACGGAAAGAGGGCGCAGCCATGAACAAGCAATTGCCTTATCGTGCCGCACTGCTGTCGCTCGTGCTCTTTGCCTGCTTCATCGGCATCTGGCAGTACGCGACCATGCCGTCGGATAACGTCGTGGTGTCCGCAGCCGACGCCGAGTACGCCGCCCTGATGGGGCAGGGCGCGGGAAAAGCCGAGGGTTTTCCGACGCCGGCGGCGGTCGGGCGCACCTTTGTGCATTTCCTGTCCGACCCCTTCTACGACAATGGCCCCAACGACAAGGGGATCGGCATCCAGATCGCCTACTCGCTGATGCGTGTCGGTGCGGGCTTCTTCCTCGCAACCCTGGTGGCCTTGCCGCTTGGTTTCATCATCGGCATGTCGCCGCTGATGATGCGGGCGCTCAACCCGTTCATACAGGTACTCAAGCCGATCTCGCCGCTGGCGTGGATGCCGCTGGCGCTCTATGTGCTGAAGGATTCGGACGTATCGGGCATCTTCGTCATCTTCATCTGCTCGATGTGGCCGATGCTGCTCAACACCGCATTCGGGGTCGCGTCGGTGCGGCGCGACTGGATCAATGTGGCGCGTACCCTCGAGGTGGGCCCCTTGCGCAAGGCCTTCCAGGTCATTCTGCCGGCGGCAGCACCGACGATCCTGACCGGCATGCGCATCTCGATGGGCATCGCCTGGATCGTCATCGTGGCCGCCGAGATGCTGGTCGGTGGGACGGGTGTCGGCTATTTCGTGTGGAACGAGTGGAACAACCTCGCGCTGCCTAACGTGATCTTTGCAATCACCATGATCGGGCTCGTCGGCATGCTGCTCGACTTCGCTTTCGGTGTGTTGCAGAAGATGGTCACCTACCGGGACTGACGTCATGACTAATCACTATCTCAGCGTGGAAGCCCTGAAAAAGGCTTATCCGACCAGTGACGGCAAAGCCGGCACGCCGGTCTTTGACAACATCCACTTCTCGATCGAGAAGGGCGAGTTCGTCTGCATCATCGGTCATTCGGGTTGCGGCAAGACGACGATCCTGAATGTGCTTGCGGGGCTTGAGCAGGCTTCGGGCGGCGTGGTCATCATGAATGGCCGCGAGGTCAAGGGGCCGAGCCTGGACCGCGGCGTGGTGTTCCAGAGCCACGCCCTGATGCCCTGGATGTCGGTGCTCGGCAACGTCGCGTTTGCGGTGAAGTCGAAGTGGCCGGACTGGTCGAAGGCGAAGATCGCGGCGCACTGCACCGAATACCTCGAAATGGTCGGGCTCGGGCATGCCATCCACAAGCAGCCGGCGGAATTGTCCGGGGGCATGAAGCAACGTGTTGGCATCGCCCGCGCGTTTGCGATCCAGCCCAAGATGCTGCTGCTCGACGAGCCCTTCGGCGCACTCGATGCTCTGACGCGCGGCACCATTCAGGACGAGTTGCTGAAGGTCGTGCAGGCCACGCACCAGACCGTTTTCATGATCACCCACGATGTGGACGAAGCCATTCTGCTCGCCGACAAGGTGATCCTGATGAGCAACGGCCCCCTGGCGAAGGTTGCCGAGATCGTCGAGATCACCATGCCGCGCAACCGCACCCGGGCCGAAATGCATCACGACCCGCAGTACTACCGGATTCGCAATCACCTGGTCGACTTTCTGGTCAATCGATCCAAAACGTATGCAGGTGGGGGCGAGCTTGAACAGTACGACCCGAAACACCCGCCCGTGGTGCGCCCGGGGCTGGCTGCAGCACCCGATGCCGCACTACCGGCCGAGACAGCACGTCCGGTCCCGCAGCTCAAGAAAGTTGTTAATCAGTAGTTTCCTCAAGGAGAGATCACATGAACCGCAATGACGTTACCGAAATGATCGTGGCCGCCAAGATTGCCAAGGGCATCAAGTGGGCGGATGTAGCCACAAAAATTGGCCTGGCAAAGGAATGGGTCACCTCGGCCTGCCTGGGGCAGATGGCATTCACCGCGGAGCAGGCCGCGATCGTTGCTGACACCTTCGCCTTGCCGCCCGAGGCCATCCCGGTGCTGCAGGCTGTGCCTTACAAGGGTTCGCTGCCCACCTCCGTGCCGACTGATCCGCTGATCTACCGCTTCTACGAGCTCATCAGCGTGTATGGCACGACCTTCAAGGAACTCATCCACGAAGAATTCGGCGACGGCATCATGTCCGCGATCGATTTCAAGATGGATCTGCAGCGCGAGCCCAACCCCGCAGGCGATCGCGTCAACATCACCATGTCCGGCAAGTTCCTGCCGTACAAGACTTATTGATCGAGGTTTGTTTGTGGATCGGTGGTGCGGATTTCGTGCCGCCGATCCGCTCTTGCCCGTGGCCGTCGGCAATCCATTTTCATGCTCGATGTCGGCACGGAGCAGTGGAATTTTCCGGCGGCGCGTTACCAGGGAGCAACGGCAGCGCCACCTGAAAACGCAGCTCGATCTGATATGAAACGGACAGGTGATCAATGGGTCAGTCAATGCAATCCCGGGCGCACTGGGAGAAGGTCTACTCGGACGTTCCCGCCGAAGGCGTGAGCTGGTTTCAGGATCATGCGCTGCGTTCCCTTCGCCTCATCCGCGAGACCGGCCTGCCGCGATCGGCAGCGGTGCTGGATGTAGGCGGCGGGGCATCGACGCTGGTCGACGATTTGCTGCGGGAGGGCTATTCGGCACTCACCGTGCTTGACCTCTCGGAAGCGGCGCTCGCGGTCGCCAGGGCACGGCTCGGCGCGTCTGCGCACACGATCAATTGGGTGGCGGCGGATATCACGAACGCCGATCTGCCCAGCCATTCCATCGATATCTGGCACGACCGCGCCGTTTTTCATTTCCTGACCACGGCGCAGGAACGCCGTGCCTATATCGAGACGGTATTGCGGGTGGTGAAGCCGGATGGCCATGTGATTGTCGCGACCTTTGCCGAAGATGGACCGACCAAGTGCAGCGGGCTGCCGGTGATGCGCTACAGCGCCAGTGAATTGCATGCCACGTTCGGCGCACCGTTCGAACTGCTCGCACATGAACGGGAGGCACACGCGACGCCCTCGGGTGCGGTTCAGCAGTTCGTCTATTGTCACTGCCGCCGAACGGGATCTGCGGCGAGGGTGTGATCCCGGCTGAGCCGCAGTTGGCTGGGCCGGTGATTTTTACGCGATCAGTGCATTGAGCTCGGGTTTGGTGCAAGAATCTGCCGATTGAAACGTGATCGGAGAAACTGCATGCAACTCGACCGCT
>JALNWS010000168.1 GCA_023230755.1 Azoarcus sp. | reverse complement strand
GTGGTGTCGTCGTTCTGCCAGCGCCGGCTCGGTTCGCCGCGCGCGGCCAGCGCCTCCGCCTCCGTCGTGAAGGGACGCGGCGGTTCGAATGCCGCGCAACCAGCCAGAGACACCATACCCACCAGCAGCAGGGCACGAAGCGCTTTGCACATGAAGGAAGACAGACCGGAATGCATGGTGTCAGTGCTTGGGTTTTGAATAGCGGCCGGTCTCAACGACGCGGCCTTCGTTGTTGAAGGAAACGGTGAAATAGGCCGCTTCATTGACGATGTTGCTGCGCTCCATGAGCCACTCCCATACGGTGTGCTGTTTCAGCTGGAAGAACTGGCTCGATGCCGGCCGTCCGAGCAAGCGCCGCACATCATCACCGGTCATCCCGCGCTCGATACGGGCAAAGGTCTGCTCGTTGATGCGCTGATCGACCTCACGCAGGATGCTGTCGGTGCCGATGGTGATCATGTAGCACTCTGCGCCTTCTGGCTGGCGCGAGTATTCCCAGGTTACCGACCCATCGTCGTTATGCCATTCCTGCTGCGGCGGGCCAAAGCGCTCGCGCACCTCGGCTGCGGTAGAAACACCGGGCTTGAGCTCGCGCACGTTCAAATAATCGCAGGCGGTAATACCCAGACTCGCCAGCAGCGCACACAGCATCGACAATAAGCGCTTCATTCATCCTCCGGGATCGTGCCCCAACTTTGGGCATGGGCTAGAATCGATGTTCCCGGCTCGTTTTGCAACGCCCGGACAGTGTCGATTTGCAACACTAAGGAGAATACCAATATGAAGCATACCCTTCTCGTCCTCGCGCTGGCCGGCCTCGGCATGGGTGCCGCGCAAGCACAGACGGTGGTCAAGATCGGCCACGCCGGACCGCTGACCGGTCCGATCGCCCACATCGGCAAGGATGGCGAGTTTGGTGCGCGCCTCGCCGTGGAAGATGCCAACGCGAAGGGCATCATGATCGGCGGCAAGAAAGTCACGTTCGAACTGGTCAGCGAAGACGACCAGGCCGACCCCCGCACCGCCACCACCGTGGCACAGCGCCTGACCGACGACGACGTCAAGGGCGTGGTTGGCCACGTCACTTCCGGCGCATCGATTCCGGCTTCCCGCGTCTATGAGCAGGCCGGTGTACCGGTGATCACGCCTTCGTCGACCAGCCCCAAGCTGACCCGACAAGGCTACAAGGTCACCTTCCGGGTCATCGCCAATGACCTGCAGCAGGGCGCGGCAATGGCGCGCTACGCCTCGGAAATCCTCAAGGCGAAGAAGGTTGCAGTCATCGATGACCGCACCGCCTATGGTCAGGGTCTGGCTGACGCCTTCACCGAAAGCCTCAAGAAATACGGCATCGAGGTGGTCGGACGCGAGTTCACCACCGACAAATCCACCGACTTCATGGCCATCCTCACCAAGATCAAGGGCAGGACGCCTGACGCCGTGTTCTATGGCGGCATGGACGCCCAGGGCGCCCCGATGCTGCGCCAGATGCGCCAGCTCGGCATCGAAGCCAAGTACCTTGGTGGCGACGGCGTGTGCACCAGCGAGATGATCAAGCTCGCCGGTGACGCCATGGCAGACAACGTGTATTGCAGCCAGGCCGGCATTCCGCTGGCACAGATGCCCGGCGGCGCCGACTTCCTGAAGCGCTTCAAGGCCCGCTTCAATACCGACGTCCAGCTCTACGCGCCGTACAGCTACGATGCGGCAATGGCACTGATCGAAGCCATGAAGACGGCCGGCTCCAGCGAACCCGCGAAGTATCTGCCCGCATTGCAGAAGATCGCATTCAAGGGCGTGACTGGCGACATCGCCTTCGACAAGAACGGTGACATCAAGGACGGCGGCGTCAGCATGTACCGCTTCCAGGCCGGGAAGTGGGAAGCACTCAAGTAAGCCGATGGTGCCCGATGCACACTTCCGGTGCGACGGGCACCTGCAATGGAGACACAACGGGGCGCAAATGCGCCCCGTTGTGTCTCCATTGCAGGAATATGCTCAAAGTGTAGGCATCACCTCAGCGTGGCATGAGGGTTATCCACAATATGGCACGGATTGTGCAACGCACCACCGCCAGACCGGTTGAACTCCGCTCCAGAACGACGTCAGCTCGTGATTAATCAGAAAGCACGGTGATTCATGAATTACCACGAGGCAGTTAATGGTGCACCGCAAGGCGTCAAACGCATCAACAGGGCCGCTGTGCGTGAGCGCCAGATGCGTATTTTTGTGCAGAATACGCACAGCCTTGCGCTGCCAAAGGTTATACCGGCTATGCCCGGTGCCCTTGGCAGCGCAGGTACGGCGTCGCACGCATGCCCCGAGATGAGCCCCGGAGCGCAGCACACCGATCGGAACATATCTCGTAAACCATTGCTTTCGCTGGAGGATCAGGAATGAAGAAGACCATCGTTGCACTCGCGGTAATGGGCCTCGGCATCACGGGCGCCCACGCCCAGGAAATGATCGTGAAACTCGGCAGCGTCGCACCGCTGACCGGCACCATTTCCCACCTCGGCAAGGACAACGAAAACGGTGCCCGCCTGGCGCTTGAAGACGCCAACGCCAAAGGCATCACGATCGGTGGCAAGAAGGTCAAGTTCGAGCTCATCGGCGAGGACGACCAGGCCGACCCGCGCACTGGCACCACGGTCGCGCAGCGCCTGGTTGATGCCGGCGTGAAAGGGGTTGTGGGTCACCTGAACTCCGGCACCACGATTCCGGCCTCGCGCATTTACGATCAGGGCGGTGTCCCGATGATCTCGCCCTCGGCGACCAACCCCAAGCTGACCCAGCAAGGCTACAAGGGCATCTTCCGCACCATCGCCAACGATGTGCAGCAGGGCTCGGCGCTGGGCAAGTTCATGGTCGGCCCGCTGGGCGCGAAGAAGGTTGCGATCATCGATGACCGTACTGCCTATGGGCAGGGTCTCGCCGACGAAACCGAGAAGGCCGCAAAAGCCGGTGGCGCCCAGATCGTTGCGCGCGAGTTCACGACCGACAAGGCTACCGACTTCAATGCCATCCTGACCAAGATCCGCGCCACCAACCCGGACGTGATCTTCTTCGGCGGCATGGATGCTCAGGGTGGCCCGATGCTGCGCCAGCTCAAGCAGCTCGGCGTGACGGCCAAATTCGTCACCGGCGACGGTGGTTGCAGCCCGGAGATGATCAAGCTGGCAGGCGATTCGATCGGCAGTTCTGCTTACTGCTCGATGGCAGGCCTGCCGCTTGACAAGATGCCTGGCGGCGCCGAGTTCCGCGATCGCTTCAAGAAGCGCTTCAACGCTGACGTGCAGATCTACTCGCCGTATGCCTACGATGCGGCTACCGCCATCATCGCCGCCATGCAGAAGGCCGACTCGGTCGAACCAAGCAAGTACCTGCCTGCGCTCAAGGCTTCGACTGTTCCGGGCGTAACCGGCAACATCGCCTTCGACGAAAAGGGCGACATCAAGGAAGGTGCCATCACCCTTTATCAGTTCAAGGACGGCAACTGGGTCGCAATGTAATCCCGCACCGGGGGCGAAAGCCCCCGGTTTTCGAGGTGTAAGGCCTGCGGCGCCAGGCTGCACGGTTTCGTGGCCGCCCCGGCTTTTCAGCCCTTACCCCTTCTCTTGTCTCACCCTTCCAAAAGACCACGATGGAAACTCTCATCCAGCAAATTCTGAATGGCCTGGTAATCGGTAGCGTCTATGCACTGATCGCACTCGGCTACACCATGGTTTATGGCATTCTCGGCCTGATCAACTTCGCCCACGGCGACGTGCTCATGGTCGGCGC
The DNA here is from genome assembly GCA_023230755.1 of Azoarcus sp. Taxonomy (GTDB): domain Bacteria; phylum Pseudomonadota; class Gammaproteobacteria; order Burkholderiales; family Rhodocyclaceae; genus Parazoarcus. The sequence continues at coordinate 4,949 of JALNWS010000168.1, read as the reverse complement.
CCTGACTGCCCTGCAGACCATGATGTTCCTGATGGGTGTGGCGCCAGGCATGTCACCGGTCGCAATGCTGACGATCTCGTTGATGGTGGCGATACCGGTATGCATGATGATCGGCTATGCGATGGAACGTCTGGCCTACCGACGACTGCGCAACGCCCCGCGCCTGGCACCGCTGATCACCGCAATCGGCATGTCCTTCCTGCTGCAGACCCTGGCCATGATCATCTGGGGCCGCAACTACCACACCTTCCCGCAGCTGATCTCGACCACCCCGATGCAGCCCATCGAAGGCGTATTCGTGACCCCGGTGCAGATCTTCATCGTGATCTCGTCGGCACTGATCATGATCGGCCTCAGCCTGCTGGTGAATAAAACCCGCATCGGCCGCGCCATGCGCGCCACCGCAGAGAACCACCGCGTCGCCAGCCTCATGGGCGTCGACACCAACACGGTGATCGCGTTTACCTTCGTCATCGGCGCCGCACTGGCCGCCATCGCCGGCGTGATGTTCGCCAGCAACTACGGCATCGCCCACTACGGCATGGGCTTCATGCCCGGCCTCAAGGCCTTCACGGCAGCCGTGCTCGGCGGCATCGGCAACCTCGGCGGCGCCATGCTCGGCGGCATCGTGCTGGGGCTGGTTGAATCGCTGGGCGCCGGCTACATCGAGCACCTGACCTTCGGCTTCCTCAACTCGTCCTACCAGGACATCTTCGCCTTCATCATTCTCGGGCTGGTACTGATCTTCAAGCCTACCGGCCTGCTCGGCGAACGCGTGTCGGACCGGGCATAAGGGAGGCATGCAAACATGAACGAACTCGTCTCCGCAGTGCCCTGGCTGGGCAAACGCAACCCGATGGCCGCACGCTGGCTCATCATCATCATCGCCATTGCCGCCCCCATCATCGCCATGCAGTTCGGGCGCAGCTGGGTGCGCATTCTCGACTTCGCCCTGCTCTACATGATGCTGGCGCTCGGCCTCAACCTGGTGGTGGGCTTTGCCGGCCTGCTCGACCTTGGCTACATCGCCTTCTATGCGGTCGGGGCCTATACCTTTGCCTTCCTTGCATCGCCACACTTCGACATGCACCTGCCGTTCTGGATCGTGCTGCCGCTGGGCGCGGCCTTTGCGGGGATGGCGGGCATCATGCTCGGCTTTCCTGTACTGCGATTACGAGGGGACTACCTCGCCATCGTCACACTGGGGTTCGGCGAGATCATCCGCATCTTCATGAACAACCTGAACTACCCGATCAATATCACCAACGGCCCGCAGGGCATCAATGGTCTGGATTCGATCAACCTTTTCGGCTGGGATCTCGCCCGCAATCTGCAGGTCACCGAAGACATTTCCATCCACTCGCTGTATCTCTACTACTACTTCTTCCTCGCCTGCGTGGTGGGCTCGATCATCTTCGTCCAGCGCCTGCAGATCTCGCGCGTGGGGCGGGCATGGGCGGCGATGCGTGATGATGAACTCGCTGCCAAGGCCATCGGCATCAACACCCGCAACATGAAGCTGCTCGCGTTCTCCCTTGGCGCCACCTTCGGCGGTGTGGCCGGCTGCCTGTTCGGCGCCTTCCAGGGTTTCGTGTCGCCCGAATCCTTTTCGCTGATGGAGTCCATCGCGGTGCTGACCATGGTCGTGTTCGGTGGCATGGGCAACATTGCCGGCGCCATCGTCGGCGCCTTCACCCTCGCCCTGCTGCCCGAGATCCTGCGCGACGTCGCGGTGCCACTGCAGCAGACGCTGTTCGGCCACGTTCTGCTCGACCCTGAAGTCCTTCGCATGCTGCTGCTTTCCCTTGCCATGATCCTGATGATGCTGCTGCGCCCCTCCGGTCTGATTCCGGCCCGCGCACGTTATGCCCACCCCGAGAACCTGCACCGGAGCGCGGCTGAATGATTATCCTGATGGAAGCCCGTAACGTGGGCAAACGCTTTGGCGGTCTGCAGGCACTGACCGATGTCTCGCTGACGATCCGCAAGGGCGAGGTGTACGGCCTGATTGGCCCCAACGGTGCCGGCAAGACCACCTTCTTCAACGTACTGACCGGCTCCTACACCCCCGATGGCGGCGAGTTCGTGTTCAACGGCAGCGAGCTGCCTTCGGGCAAGCCGCACAAGATCGTCGGCCGCGGCATTGCCCGCACCTTCCAGAACATTCGCCTGTTCCGCGACCTCACTGCGCTCGAAAACGTCATGGCGGGCCACCACATCCGCACCAAGGCCGGCGTGTGGGGAATCCTGACGCAGAACCGCTTCACTCGCGAAGAAGAGCGCCTCACAACCGACCGTGCATACGAGATGCTCAAATACGTCGGCATCGAGCGCTTCGCACATACGGTGTCGAAGAACCTCTCCTACGGCGACCAGCGCCGCCTGGAGATTGCCCGTGCGCTTGCCACCGAACCGCAGTTGCTGGCACTGGACGAACCCGCGGCGGGCATGAACGCAACCGAAACCGCGCAACTCAAGGTGCTGATCGAACAGATCCGCCACGACGGGGTCACCGTGATGCTGATCGAACATGACGTAAAGCTGGTGATGGGTCTGTGCGACCGTGTCGCGGTGCTCGACTTCGGGCGCAAGATCGCCGAAGACGTGCCCGCAGAAGTACAAAGGAACGAAGCCGTGATCAATGCCTATCTGGGGGGCGGCAAGCATGCAGCATGATCCCTCCACCCCCCTGCTCCAGCTCAAGAACCTGCAGATTGCCTACGGGGGCATTCACGCGGTAAAGGGCATCGATCTCGAGTTGGCCAAGGGCGAACTGGTGTGCCTGATCGGCGCCAACGGCGCCGGCAAGACCACCACCCTGAATGCGATCGCCGGGCTGCTCCCGCTCGAAGGCGGCGACATCCTCTACAACAACACGTCCATCAACACCCTGCCCGCGCACAAGCGCCTGCGTCAGGGCATCGCGCTGGTGCCCGAGGGGCGCGGCATCTTCACTCGCCTGACGGTGGAAGAAAATCTGCGCATGGGCGCCTATAGCCGCAAGGACAACGACGCCATTGAGGCCGACCTGGAAAAGGTCTACACCATGCTGCCGCGGATCAAGGAACGACTCGAACAGATCGCAGGCACGCTGTCCGGCGGCGAGCAGCAGATGGTGGCCATCGGCCGCGCGCTGCTGTCACGGCCCAAGCTGCTGTTGCTCGACGAGCCCTCGATGGGCCTGGCACCGCTGGTGGTGGAGAAGATCTTCGAAGTCGTGCAGTCCGTTGCCAAGGAGGGCGTCACCATCCTGCTGGTGGAACAGAACGCCAACCTGGCGCTCGAGTTTTCGCAGCGCGGCTACGTGATGGAGTCCGGCAAGATCACCCTCACCGGCAGCGGCGACGAGCTGCTCGCCGACCCCAAGGTGCGCGCAGCCTATCTCGGCGAAGCCGCCTGACAGGCTCCGGCGCCTGCACCACCAGCAACACGACCGAGGCGGGATGGCGTGCACCGCATCCTCTCTCGCCTCCGTTTCATTCGAATAGCCGAATATAATTCTGCGCTGAAGGAGACGCCCGAATGAAACACCTGCCCCCGAAGGAAGCCTTTGCCCTGTTGCAGGCCGATCCCCAGGCACTGCTGATTGATGTGCGCAGCGAAATCGAGTTCCTGTTTGTGGGACACCCGGTGGGCGCCATCCATGTGTCGTGGAACGATGGCCCCGACTGGGAAACCAACCCGCACTTCGTCGGCGAGGTGAGGAAGCTTGCCGGCCATGGCGGAGAACGTCCGCTCGTCCTGATCTGCCGCAGCGGCAACCGCTCGGAAGCGGCAGGACACGCCCTTGCAGAAGCCGGTTTCTCCAAGGTATTCAATGTCAGTCACGGCTTTGAAGGCGAACTCGACGACCACCATCACCGCAACTCAGTGAGCGGCTGGCGTTTCGACGGCCTGCCGTGGCAGCAGTGCTGAGGGGGACGCGCCCCCTCCTCGCACCGTGCAGGCTTCAGCGCTTGCGCCGCACCACCCCAAGCAGGCCCAGCGCGGTCAGCACCAGCGCAACGCCGCCCGGCTCCGGCACCATGTTGATGCGGAACAGCGAGGTGGTGTCCGAGCCTTCGCTCGAAACCGCAAGGAAATTGCCCCCGTCGCGGCTGAACGCCACCAGCCCTTCCGGCGCCAGGTCGCCCGGACTGACGATGAAGTCGAGAAAGCGGGAATGCAGCGGATCGGTGATGTCGTAGATCGCAATCACTGCGGTGGCAAGCCTTTCCAGTGTGCGCTCGAAGCCGATGAAGGCCAGCATCCGGCCACCCACATCCATCAAAGCCAGGCCCTCGGGCTCCGGCCCCTTGTTGTCGCTGCGGCCGTCGTCGTAGATGTCCGGAAAACGCTCACCGAGCAGGCGCTCGAAATCGTCGCCGCTGTCGAAGACGAGCTCGCCATTGGCGTCGCGGATCGAGAACGAGCGGGTGCCATACGAATACAGCGCCTCATGCTCACCGTTGGCATTGAGCCCGTCGAACGGTGAGATGTTCAGGCGGCCGAGATTCTCGTCCTTCTGCAGCTCGTCCGCATCGGGAAAAACGCTGGGATCGAGCGTCACGTTCTTGATGCGGACGTCCTCGTCACGCGTATCGCCCTCGTTCGCCGTCACCAGATAGGTCTGCCCGCCCGCGACATAGGTCGCAATGGTGTCGGGCATGTACATGCCCTTGACCGGCACGTTGCGCACGGCGGTGCTGCCGTCCTTGTCGGAGGGGTCGATCCCCTGGCCCGGCAGGCTGTAATCCTTGGTGCCAAGGTTCTTGACCTCGGTGAAGGTGTTCGTTACGAGATCGAGGATGCCCACCGCGTTCGCTTCCTGCAGGCTTACATAGGCCTTGCTGCCATCGGGCGAAACCGCGATGTATTCGGGCTCAAGATCGACGGCGGCCGTCTTGCCGGGAAACAGGCGCACGCTGTCGCTGCCTGCCGCACCCGCAAAGCCCGCAGTGGCCACAACC
>JALNWS010000167.1 GCA_023230755.1 Azoarcus sp. | reverse complement strand
AGTGGTTGAAAGGCGTATACCCCGTGTCGACCGGCATCGTCGTTTCCGCACTGGCCCGTCCTGAATGGCTGGTGGAGATCGACGCCACCGCGGTGATTCCGGACTGATCAAGGCTTTCGGACAAGTGCCGGACAGCTTTCCGCGGCGCCTGCGGGGGCCGCGGGTCTGTGCACACGCACTGACGCGCCCTTGCGCACTTTCGATTGTCATCGGACATTACATCAAGGTCAGGTATGGAATCTTCCCGGAGTATTGAGCTGCTCACCGAACTGGTGGCCTATCCGTCCGTTTCCCTGTCGCCCAATATCGCGCTGATTCACCATGTGGAAGGATTGCTGGCTGCGAACGGAATCGCCTCCTCGATCGTGACCGACGAGTCGGGCACGCGCGCCAACCTGTTCGCCTCGGTCGGGCCGGACGGCGTGCCAGGCATCGTCCTTGCGGGCCATACCGATGTGGTGCCCGTCGAGGGTCAGCCGTGGCGCACCGATCCCTTCAAGGCACAGGTCATCGATGGGCGGATTCATGGCCGCGGCACGGCGGACATGAAAGGTTTCGTGGCCTGTGCCGTCAATGCGCTGATCGACGCGTCACACAAGACCTTGGTGCGCCCGCTGCAGTTGGCCCTGTCCTACGACGAGGAGATTGGCTGCGTCGGCGTACGCCGCCTGCTCGCCCTGCTCGAACATTCCCTTATCCCGCCCATGCTGTGCGTCGTCGGCGAGCCCACGATGATGCAGATCGGCACCGGTCACAAGGGGAAGGCCGCCTACCGGGCCATCTGCCGCGGGGAAGAAGGCCACTCCGCGCTGGCGCCGAAGTTTGCCAATGCGATTCACGCGGCCAGCGACCTGATCCAGGCCATCCGCACGACCCAGGCCGCACTGGCCGATGGCGGCATCCGGGATGAGGACTACGACGTCCCCTACTCGACCCTCCATGTGGGCAAGATTGCGGGGGGCAAGGCGCTCAACATCGTGCCCAACGAATGCACCCTGGATTTTGAAATCCGCTCGGTTGTCGGCGACGACGCCGATGCAATTCTCGGGTCGGTGAGACGGCACATGGCGCAATGCGCCACCTCCGCATCACGGACGCCAGCACCCGAGATTGAACAGGTAAACGCCTACCCTGGTCTGGACACCCACCCCACCTCGGAGGCGGTCCGCTTCATCGAGCGCGTGCTGCCGGCCAATACCGGCAAGACCAAGGTCGCCTTCGGGACCGAAGGCGGCCTGTTCCAGCAGCATCTGAAAACGCCGGTGATCATCTGCGGCCCCGGATCCATAGACGTGGCCCACAAGCGGGACGAATATGTGGACGTGGACCAGATGCACGCCTGCGATACCTTTCTGGGCTCAATCGTCGCCAGCATCTGTCGCTAGCGCTCGACGCCACAGTTCAACTCCATGACCATGATTCAAGCTGGCGCATGCCGGCTCGAATCATGGGACTTGCGCCGGTCCTGCCATGCCCGGCTTCACCGTTGCCCAGCCGCTGGCACCCGGCGCAGAAGTCGCGGATCAGCCCGCGCTCATGCCACCGTCGACCGAGATGCAGCTACCCGTGACATAGGCCGATTGAGCGGAGAGCAGCCACAGGACCGCAGCCGCGACCTCGGACGCCTGGCCGATCCGCTGCATCGGCACGGCGTCAGCGTACATCAGGTCGTCGCCGCCAGTGACGCGGTCCAGACTGGGCGTCTTGATCGGCCCGGGGCACACCGCGTTTACCCGGATGCCCGAGGCCGCATAGTCGAGTGCCGCCGCACGCGTGGCGCCGATGATGCCGTGTTTGGCGGCGACATAGTAGGCGAGATGGGGCATGGCCTTGAGACCGAAGATCGAACTGTTGTTCACGATTGCACCACCGCCCGTCTCCAGCATCGCGCGGGTGACGTATTTCATCATGTACAGCACGCCCTTGAGATTGACGTCGATCACATCGGAAATATCCTCGTCGGGCGTTTCGTGGATGTCGCTGAACTCGCGCTGCAAGCCCGCGTTGTTGAACGCACCATCCACCCGCCCGAAGCCCTCAACCGCACATCGAACGAGGTCAGCACAGGCGTCTGCACGCGCGACATCAGTGCGGTGAAAGATCGCGGCGCCTCCCGCCTCGTGAATAGCAGCTGCTACCGCCCTGCCTTCGGCTTCGTTACGATTGCCCAGCACCACCTTGGCTCCATGCCGGGCGAGCGCCAGGCAAACCTCGCGCCCCATTCCACTGCCACCACCGGTGACTACGATGACCTTGCCTTCAAGATCCGGGTAAGACTTCATTTCGACTGTTCCTCGTCAGTTGGCCCGTTGCTCGCCGGACAGGTGAGCAACGGGCCAGATTTGCGAAAGCTGCGGCCCAAAGGACCGCGCGGCGAAGGGGGGAAATCAGAGAGCGGCCGGAATCCTGCCGAGCACCGCTTCCAGGGCAATGCCAATCGCCAGCATGCGGCGGTCACTTGCCGCCGGGCCGTCGAGTTCGAGCCCGACCGGCAGACCGGTCTTCGATCCCAGGCCGATCGGCAGCTGAATCGAAGGCAGACAGGCACTGGCTGCCGGTTCGGTGTTCTGGATCAGCAGATGGAAGTTCTCGGGCAGGCTGACCTCCGGGCGTGCTTCCGGCGCCACGATCGGTGTTGTCGGAAAGACAAAGGCGTCAAGCCTGTAGCGCTCGAAAAGATCCCGGTAATGCGCCTTCAGCGCCGGCCGCCCGGCGCTGAGCGCCTCCTGGTACAGGGGTTCGACGTCAACCAGTGTGCCGTCGGGGCCGAAGGTCCGCCGTGGCAGCACGAAATCCTTGTAGATGCCTTTCACGTCCGGACTGGCAATCTGCTCATAGAGGGTCTCGATGCTGATGCCCGGCCCTTGTTCGCGCAGGTAGCTGCACATGTCGTCGTAGGCCTCGCCGAACACGACCGGAAAGCCGATCGGTTCGTTCAGTTCCTGCATGCGAGCGTCGGGTACTTCGACGAAGACCACGCCCACTGCCTCAAGTCGTGCGACCGCGGCCTTGGCCAGGCTGTCGGTATCGGTGTCGAGATTGGCCCAGAAACCCTTCGCCACACCCAGCCGAAGCGCATCCAGCCTGACCGGAGGCAAGGCGGCCTCGCCGGTAATGGTGGCGTCAAGCAGGGCGACGTCGGCCATGCACAAGGCCATCGGCCCCACCGTGTCACGACTGCTGGCAATCGGGACCACCCCCTGCCCCGGATAGCGCCCCCAGGACGGGCGCAGCGACGCGCAGCCGTTGAGCGCACACGGAATGCGCATCGACCCGCCGGTGTCGGTGCCGAGTGCTGCCAGTGCCATCCGCGCGCCAAGCGCCGCGGCGCTGCCTGATGACGACCCGCCAGCGATGCGCGTCATATCGTAGGGGTTGCGCACACCGACAGTCTCCTTGCTGTGGAAGGCATGGTTGAAGCCTGTCCCGCCGAAGGCCAGTTCGTGCATGTTGGTCTTGCCGAGCACGATGGCACCGGCATCGCGGAGCCGTTTAACGGTCGGCGCGTCCTCGGCCGGGACGAAATGTGCCAGTGCCGGGGTGCCCGCCGTTGTGGGCAAGCCTGCGGCGTGGATGTTGTCCTTGATGACCAGCGGCACGCCGGCCAGTGGCCCCCCGGCCTGACCGGCCGCTCGTGCCGCATCGGCTGCGCGCGCGGCCGAGAGCGCGCCTTCGGCATCTAGCGTGATGAAGATGTTCAGGTTGCTCCTCGCCTGCACCTGATCGATGCACGCATGCATGAGCGCTTCACTGCTCAGCTCCCCTGCGGCAATGCGGGCCGCAGCGGTTGCGATTGTCAGATCGGACAAACGGACGTCGGATTTCTGTGCGGGTCGTGACATGTCTGCTCCTGTTCATGCTGGAAATTGTTTTCGGCCGGCTTGCGCACGCCTCCCTGCTTACACGGCGGGATGCATCCGATGCCATCGCGTCATACTCTGGAAAGCCTCACCGGCACCCAACAGCACCCGCTCATATCCCCTGCGCCCGACGAGCTGGCAGCCGATCGGCATACCCCCTGCGGTCATCCCGCATGGCAAGCTGAGCGCAGGATGGCCGCTCACATTGAAAGGCGACGTAAACTGGATCAGGCGCTGATTGAGTTCAGGGTCCTGTGCCAGCGCGCCGAGTTGTTCGTGGGTGGGTGCGGCGAAAGGCTGCACCGGGGCCAGCAGCATATCCACCGATTCGAGCAGCATGCTCATCCGGCCCCTGAACGCAATCGCCTCGAGGATGGCGCGCTGATAGCTCATGCCATCGGTCGCCCGACCCACATCGATCAGCCGGCTCAGTGCGGGGCCGTATTCGGCCGCCCGTTCAGGATAGGTTTCGGCATGCGCGACCGCGGTCTGCACACCGCACAACACCTCCCATGCACCGGCAATCGGCCACGACTCCGGTGTGCGCACCTCGACCACATCGGCGCCGAGCTCTCGCAGCGCAGCGATCACGCCATCGATCGCCTTCAGGGTTTCATCGTCGGTTGCCCGCGCATTCCACTCGCGGTCGACACCCACGCGCACACCCTTCAAACCCTGGCGCGGCGGGACCGGCGCAGACGACACCCCCGGCAGGGAGCTCGGATCCAGCGTATCGATCCCGTCGATGGCATCGAACATGATCCCCGCGTCACGCGCCGAACGCGCCAATGGTCCGACATGATCGAGCGTGGCGGCCAGTTCGAACACACCGTGCCGGCTGACGCGCCCCCAGGACGGTTTCAGCCCGGTCAGCCCGGTCGCAGCGCAGGGGAAACGGATCGAGCCACCGGTATCGGTACCAAGCGAGGCGAAGCACAGCCCCGCGCTGGTGGCGACGGCCGAACCGCTCGACGATGCGCCGGTCCAGTGATTGCGCCCCCAAGGGTTGAGCGGTGGCACGGACGATGGGTGCGGGGTCGCGAATGCGCCTTCGGTCAGCTGCAGCTTGCCCAGCACAATGGCGCCCGCTTCGCGCAAGCGCCTGACGACGGTTGCGTCCTCTTGCGGCACGAAGTCACGGTAAACGGTCGTCCCTGCCGCCGTGACCACCCCCTTGGTCCAGAACAGATCCTTTACCGCGACCGGAATGCCGTGCAGCGGCCCCCGGTAGCGCCCTCGCCCGATCTCGGTTTCGGCCTCGCTCGCGGCCTCAAGCGCCTCGTAGGCCATGAGTCTTGCGTAGGCGTGCAGATTGCCGTCGACCTCGTCGATGCGGTGAAGCTGGCTACGCACCAGATCCACCGGCGACAGCGCCCGCCGTTTCAGCAGCGGAGCGAGTTCGCCGATCTCGAGGTAGTGCCAGTCACTCAGATTAACGCTGCTCATACGCCCCCCGCGCCGGAAACCGTCGAGAACGCCTCGTCCTTGAAATGTTCGGGGGCTGGATAGGCCAGCCGGCTCTGCACCAGCCCGAGATCGAGGAAGAGCTCGCACAGTTTGTAGGCCACGACGCCGGGATTGAGCACCGGCACCGGCAGACGCTCAGCCAGGTATGCATGGGACTGGTGCATCGTGGTCGAGCCGAGCACGATGACATCCGCGCCGTCCTCTTCGATCGCCCGCAGCGCTTCGGCCTCGAGCTTGGCGAACACCACCTCTTCCTTGCCGCTGAGCAAGGCCTCGGTATCCGGACGGACATCGATCGCGCGAATGGACGCCAGGCGCGACGCCAAGCCGTATTCATTGATGGTCTTGCGATAGAGCGGAAACCAGCGCTTCCACATCGTGAGCACGCTGAACTTGTGCCCGAGCATGGCCGCAACGTGAAAGGCGCTCTGCCCTGGCCCCAGCACCGGGATCGACAAGCGGGCGCGCAGCGCGGCGAGACCCGAATCACTCACCGTATTGATGCACACCGCGTCAAAGCCTTCGGCCTCGGCGCGCATCCCCGCCTCGATCACCGCCATCTCCATGATGGCCATGTCGTAGTAGCTGTCGGCCAGCGTCATCACCCGGCCCGCGCCGACGAACTCGACCTCGATGTCAGGGCGCCGAAACCCGGCCGGCAACTGCGCTTCGACCATCGGTCGAGTGGCGTCGCTCATCGGCACCGGGAATATCATCTTTACTTTCTTGCTCATATGCGACTCCACAAGGGGAAAGGCTGCGGCTCGATCAGAGACCAAGCTCGCTGCGCGTGCGGGTCAGCGTGTCGATGACGATGTACATGATCTTGCGTGCGCACGGCATCAGGTCCGGGATGTAGGTTGCGCCCATGCCGCCGAGGCCTTCCGCCAGCACTTCCGGGGAGCCCTCTGCGGGCCACGGCCAGCCGATGCGGGCCGTCGGCACGCCGTAACGCCTCAACGCGGTGCCATCGGTCTGCCCGCCCAGCAGGTCAGGCGTCCCGTGCGGACGCTGTTCGATGTGCTCCCAGCCCCGCTTCGCAGACTGGATGACCCAGTTGCGTTCGTCGGTGGTGCCGCCCGGCACCGATCCGTACATTTCCCAGTCCAGTACCAGATCGGGCCGTTTCGCCTGCAGATCGCGGACAAACTCCGCGAACTGCGCCTTGACCTCGGCCGGCGAGGTGCGCGGGTTGATCCGTACATCAAAGAAGAGCTCGGTGATCGCGGACGGAAAGGCCGCGCGCTCGGGATCGCCGGAGCGGATACCCGAAATCCAGCCATGGGGCGCCACCACGCCCGAGGTATTGCGCTCGGCATAGGCGATCAGCCATTCCTCAAGCGCTTCGATCACGGCAGCGGCCGGCACCACGGAACTGCGGAATCCGGGCGTTCCACGGGGCACACCGGCATAGCCGAGAGTGCCGTGCACGCGCAGCTTGAACCAGCCCATGCCGGGCTCTTCGTGATACACCCAGTTCCACGGCTTCATCACCACGGCAAAGTCGGCTGCGGCGCCGCGATTGAGCATGTGCAACACCCCGTTCGACATGCCTGCGTGCTGGCGCGCAGACACATCCACAGGCATGCCACCATCGGCCATGCCGAGCAGCAGATCGCCAACGATCGGCACACCCGATTCGATCAGCGCGGTGGCAATCTCGGTCAAGGTCGCGACCATGGCCTTGGGGTTGGAGGCGCCCAGGCCAAACACCCAGTCGTCCTGCATCTTGGCCCGCGGTTGCATGTCGGCCTCGGTCTGCCCACCCGTCCATGCGCGCTCGGCCTCATCGCACTCAAGGTGAGTATCGATCGGTGCGTAGAGCATCAAGGCCGCACCGCCGCCGGTGCCACGGTACTCGGCAAGCACGTTGCCGCTGTCGTCGGTCATCGGCTGATAGCGTGCATTCATGCCGGAGGCCGACAGGTGCGAAGTCATGAACTCGCTTGCCGCACGCGCGGCACCGGTGGGACTGTGGATGTCAGTGATCGCGAACAGCAACTGCTTGAGGCGCTCGGGGTCAAGACGGGCGCAGGCCTGCTCATACCATTGCTGCTGCTCGGCGGAAAAGGGTACGGGGGTGGTTTCGGTCATTTTTACGGTGCTCCGTTGTCTGTATCAGTTGCTGGGAACGAACTGCTCGCTGAACACGTTTTCGGGCGAAACGCCGAGCTCGATCAGACGATGGGTGGCGGCGTCGATCATCCCCTGCGGCCCACACAGGTAGGCCACGGTGTCGGGGTCGGTGACGTCTTCCGGGCGCAGCGCGGAAACCGGGCTGCCGTTGTGGTAGCAACTGCCGGGCTCGCGATCGACGCAGATGCGCACATCCAGTCCAGGCAACCACTGACGCCGAAGTTCGAGTTCATCCAGATAGAACAGCGCATCCGACGTGGCACAACCGAAGCTCAGCAGCATCGGCGGCTTGCGCCCACCGACCTGGCGCATGCGGTCGATCATCGACAGCACCGGCGCCAAGCCTGTCCCACCGGCGACGAAGATGTGCGGCGCGCGGCGCTTCTCGCGCAGGAAGAAGGCACCATAAGGCCCCTTCAGCTTGACCACGTCGTCGACCGCCGCACCCTTCTTGAGCCAGGACGACATGACGCCTTCGGGCAACAGCCGGATCAACAGTTCGAGCGTGGGCAGTTCGGCTTCGGTGGATACGGGTGAGTAGCTGCGCAACTGCCCCACACCGGGCACCTCGATCTGCACGAACTGCCCTGGCTTGAACGACAGCCAGTCGCCCTCGGCCAGTTCAAGCGAGAGCTTGACCACGTTGGACGCGATCGGCTCGATGGCGTTTACGAAGGCGTTGACCTCGACCGGCACCACACCGCCCTCAGCGCTGCCGTAGGACAGATCAAAGGTGCAATCGCTCTGCGCACGGCTCACGCACAACAGCCGATGGCCCGCATCGTATTCGCTCGCAAGCAGGGTCGAGCTGCTGCCGGGCTGATTGCTCGTTTCGCCTTCGCATAGCGTGGCGAGACAGCTTGAACAGCTGCCCGAACGGCACTGATGCATCAGCGGCACGCCGCCCGCCAATGCGGCATCGAGTACCGTTTCTTCAGCCGCCACGTCGATGGCGCGACTGGCCCCGTCGGCGAAACGGAAGGTCACCGTATGGGTTTGACTCATGATTGATCTCTGCTGTATTGGGGGAATCACCGGCGGCAATGGCGAGCGGCGCCGGTAACCGGAACATCCGGCACCGGCCTTGCCCGCTGCCGCACTCAGTCTTCGATCTGCTCGACGAAGTAGGCCGGCGGCTTGCCCGCGGCCGTGTCCTTGAAGCGGATGCTGTGCGTTTTCACCGACCCCGTCACACCCTTGCCAGGCTTCGCGATGCCACGGTTCCAGCGCGAGGCCAGCTTGCGCCACGTGATCGGCGAGATGTCCGTCGCCACCAGCTGCTCGTCATCCCAGCCCGTGCCGTCGGCGTAGAAGTTCTGCATCGCT
>JALNWS010000166.1 GCA_023230755.1 Azoarcus sp. | reverse complement strand
TCTCCTGCCCCTCCTGCTGTCCGAGACACTGTCTGCGGCGTCGGCCGATGCCGGCGTGCTCTACCTGTGCGAAGACACGCAACTGAGCCCGAAAGCGGCGCTGGGCACCGACGGGAAAACACTCGACGTGACACTGCCGCAGATCGGCCTCCATGAGCCTCACTGCACGGCCCAGCGGGCGCTCGGGGGCAACACCGCAAGCGCCTTCCCGCTGCACGACGCCGACCGTGAAGCGCTCGGCCTGACACAGGTGCAAATCCCTTCCCCGTGGGCCATTGCCGTGCCGCTGAGAAATCATGACGGTCACCTCATCGGCGCCATGCTGCTGTTACGTCAGGACGGAATCGAAAACGCCTTGCTGGGCTTCATCGATGCCCTCTCCGGCGCCGCGGCAGTTGCACTCGAGAACCAGGCGCTCATCAAGCAGCAGCGCGCGCTGTTCGACTCCTTCGTCAAGGTGATCGCGGGCGCGATCGACGCCAAGAGCCCCTTTACCGGCGGGCATTGCGGGCGCGTGCCGGAGCTGGCAAAAATGCTCGCGCGAGCAGCCTGCGATGCAAGCGATGGTCCCTGGCGTGATTTCAATCTCGACGCACAGGGTTGGGAGCGGGTACACCTTGCGGCGTGGCTGCACGATTGCGGCAAGGTCACCACGCCGGAATTCGTCATCGACAAGGCGACCAAGCTCGAAACCATTCACGACCGCATCCATGAGGTGCGCACACGCTTCGAGGTCATCAAGCGCGACGCCGAAATCCGCGCCTTGCGGGCAATCATCGCGGGGAAACCGCTTGCCAGTTCCGAGGCCGCCCTGGCGCGCGAACTCGCCGAGATCGATGCAGACTTCGCCTTCGTCGCCGAATGCAATCTTGGCGGCGAAGAAATGGCGCCGGACAGAATCGAACGGCTGCGCACGATCGCAGCGCGCACCTGGACCCGCAGCCTCGACGACCGCATCAGCATCTCCCATGAAGAGCTCGCACGCAAGGCGCGGGAGCCACAGCAGCCGCTGCCTGCAACCGAGTACCTGCTCGCAGACAAGCCGGAGCACCTTTTCGAGCGTCGCGCCGGCGAGTCCTTCGCCGACGACAACCCGTGGGGGTTCCGCATGGACGTGCCGCAATGGCTGTACAACCGGGGCGAACTCCACAACCTGTCGGTGGCGCGGGGAACGCTGACCGAGGAAGAGCGCTACAAGATCAACGAGCACATCGTGCAGACCGAGATCATGCTGCGACAACTGGTCTACCCCCGCCACCTGCGCGACGTACCCGAGATCGCCGCCTCGCACCACGAAAAGATGGACGGCACCGGCTATCCGAAGCGACTCACCGGCAAACAGATGAGCCCCCTGGCGCGGATGATGGCAATCGCGGACATCTTCGAAGCCCTGACCGCGATCGACCGCCCCTACAAGCGAGGCAAAACGCTGTCGGAGGCACTTTCGATCATGGCACGGATGAAGGCCGCTCATCACATCGACGGCGAACTGTTCGAGCTCTTCCTGCGGGCCGGCGTCTACCGCGACTACGCGCAGCGCTTCATGCGCAGCGACCAGATCGACGACGTCGACATCAAGGCCTTGCTCCGCGCCGCATAGGCACGACAAGCGTCACTTGGGCGCGCGATGTCGCTGCGACCGGCTGCGGGTACGGGCCCGGCCCGAACGGGTCAGCTCCGGCGCCTGAGCAGGAAGAACACAGAGGGCGCCACCGCGATCCAGAGCACCAGAAAGACCCACACCCGCCCTGCCGAAACATCGTAGTTGGCAAGCAGTTCCACCCACGAATGACCGCCGACGTAATGAAAGAAGATGAACTCGAATGCAAGCGTCAGCGCGGCCCAGAACAGGCCAACCTCCATTGCCTCCCGAGCGCAGAAAGGCGGTGCGAGCCGGTCGACGAAGCGGATCACGATACCCAGCAAGACCATGCCGCACACCGTCGAGACCTGATGGGCAGCCAATGGACTCATCTGCGTACCGTAGGTGAAGTCACGCACCATGCCGTTCGCAATGGACACAAGCAGCATCACGAACCAGGCAGCCAGATACCTCCAGACATGCGGCGATTCAAAAATGGCAGGCATGATCGGCGTTCGGTCAGCTCACAAACCGCCCCGTCCGGTCAGAGGCCGTAGTCCCGCTCGACCCTGGCCACGCGAACCTTGAACGCCGAGTACCAGCCCTCGCGCCCGAGGCGCTGTGCTTCATGATGCTCGGCGTTCTGCTTCCATTTCCGGATGGCGTCAAGACTGCTCCAGTACGAGACCGTGATTCCAAGCCCTTCCCGTGCCCCCTCTACGCCAAGAAACCCCGCCTGCTTCGCCGCCAGATCGAGCATCCGCCCGGCCATCGCACCGTAGCCGTTGTCCCCCGCAGTCCGAAGGGAACTGAAAATGACCGCGTAATACGGCGGACTCGGTGTATCTGCAATTGCTGTCATGACATCTCCAGGACGTTCGTCATTTTCTTGCAAACGCGCTGCCCGACCTGCACCACCGCACCACCGAAAGCAGGCCTAGCCGCGCAACTCGCGGAGCAGCTCCAGGCCCGCCGGCCACTCACCGAGACCGCTCTCCGCATTGATGTGGCCGCAATTGCCGATGCGAACCATGCGGCTTCCCCATGCCTTGGCGCACTGCGCCGAAAATGCCGTTGTGCCATAGGGATCATCGTCACTGACAACAACGGTACTCTTGAAGGCAAACGGCATTTCCGGCGGCTCGCCGAAGCCCGATGCCTCGACCGGAAAAGCCGGTCCACCCGGATCAGGGACTGCAACCAGCAAAGCCCCCCGGACCTGCGAATGCGGCATCGCAGCCCAGTGCGCGATCGCAAGACAGCCAAGGCTGTGGGCGACCAGCACCACATCGGGCCCCGCGCGGCTCACGGCCGCTTCAATGGTGGCAACCCAGTCGGCGCAAACCGGCTGATCCCAATCGCGCTGGTGCACGCGAACAAACTCCGGATGCGCCTGCTCCCACAGGGACTGCCAATGCAGCGGGCCCGAGTTGCCGATGCCAGGCAGAATGAGGACATTGGCGGATACGACAGAATCAGACTCCATTACACAACTCCGACCAGATGATGCTCCGGTACCCGTACGCTAGTCACTCTGCTTCGAACGTGCAACGGATTCACTCATCGAACACGCTCCCGGCGCCGGGCATGCGTCACCACCCCGCCGCAACGGGGCGACTAGCGCACCGTGTAACCACGAGCCTCGAGACAGGCCGTCATCGCCCGCAGGTAATTGGCGCGACGGCTTTCTGCCTGCTCGGGTCCGACACCGCCATAACTCAGAGTCGGGTCGTAGCCGGTCTGGGCACTGCCCCACTCATGGCATTCGTAGCGGTCGGTCGCCTGGGTCTTCTCGGACTGATTCATCTTCGGGTACACAAAAAGCTTGTCCTGCCCGCCCGAGGTTTGCTGGGCGTCGTCCTGCCGGGGCGGCTCGACCACGACATAGCCACGGTCATGACGCGCGTAGTAGGTATCGTCATAGCGGTAGAGCGACTGCCCGCCAATGGTCAAACTCACGAAACCGTTCGGCAGCACTGGCACAACGAGACCGATGGGAGGCGCGACAATCACGAAGCGCGAGCCCATCGGCCGGAACCAGTGCCCCGAAGAATAGTAAAAATCGCGGTCGTGATGACGCACAACGCGGTAGCCCTGAGGCAACCTCGGCACCACAGCGCCACGCGCAAAGCGGGGATCCACCCAGCCGCCTCGACGATCGCCATCTCCACCCCGGTGCGAAGGTTCCGCTTGTACGATGCCGGCGCCAAAAATCAGGCCGGCACAGACCAGGATGCCCAAGGCTTGAGAAACACCTGTCAGTCTGGAAGACATGTTCACTCCTTTTCCTGAATAGTTCATCTAACCTGATAGCCACGCCCATCCAGGCACGCCTCGATCGCACGCCGATAGCGGCTTTCCTGTTCGGTATAGGCCTGGTCGCGTGCTGCCGCACGCTGCGCATAGACATTCTCGACGCGCTCCGCCTGAGCCTGCCTTGCAGCATCACTGGAGGCACCCGCAATCGCACCGATGACAGCACCAACAACCGCGCCATCTCCCCCATGTCGCGGCCCGGAAACCGCTGCCCCCAGCACCGCCCCGGTCACCGTACCTTGAACAACGCCTGTACCGGTGGGTGGCGAAGGCTCGACCAGCGGCACTTCGGTTGGCGTCTGGCGACTCATGGTTGCCGGGTCGAAGCCCGACTGGGCTTTCGCCCATTCATGACATTCATAGCGGTCCCGCCGCAGCTGATCCTGGCTCTGCCCCCGCAAGGGGTAAATCACCAGATCCGTAGCCTGCCGGCGTGTGACCTGTGCTTGTGCCTCGTCTCCGCCAATACGATGACCGGGCGGAGGCGAGGCACAACCGCCAACCAAACCCGCCACAAGCAACAGAACCAGCCCGGAACGACGAACGCCAGACCGAGTTTCAAGATTGAACGACATAACGATTCTCCCCGAAATAATTCGCTGCGGGGAAGGCCTCTGCGAGAACTGCACGCACCTGTCTCCGACAGCGCAAGCGCTCAGATCGCACGATGACCGGCAGTTGCGGACCGTTCACCATCAATCCACTGGCACTGTAGGCAGTGTCCCTCCGCACCGGCCGGGGAGAATGTCCTCATGTAGGGTCTTCGTAAGGGAATGTGTTTGGATCAAAGGGGTCAGAGTCGTTTGATCCGCCAGGCCTGAATAAACCTCGAACCAATGAGGCCAGACACCCTGGATCCGTGCTATCTACGTTCTTGAGTGGAACCAATCGAGTCGGCCGCCTTCGATATGTCGCAGAATGCAATAACGTATGATGAACGCCTCATCGACTACCGCGTTCCAGAGTCACCCAGCGGTACCAGCGCGCCGCATCCGAACGGGGAGAACATCGATGAACATGTACCCCCAGGGATTCCCGAAGCATCGGATGCTGCTCGACTTCGCGGGAGGAACCATCAAACGCATGGCGCACTTCGCGAAAGTGGCAAACATGATCAGCTTGAATACCAGCAGGCGCTGGCTGGGCATCCTCTTCCTGTGCATCGCACCGGCCTTCGCGCATGCAGCACCGCCTCTGCTGGCAATCGGTGTGTACCTGCCGGCAATCCGCGACGTTCCGCGCAAGGACGTCGAGATCACAGTGCGTGTCTGGGTCGAAGAGATTGCGAGCAAAGTTGGCGTTTCGATCAGACCCGTCCAACTGTATGACGACCTGAGCGCATTGAAACGTGATGTTGTCGCGGGCAAGGTCAATTACATTGTCAGCACGCCCATGGGCCTTGCGCAGCACTTCTCCGACGATGACCTGGCAGACGGATTCGCCAGCGCCGGGGCCGCGAATGATGCCCTGCTGCTGGTCGTCCGGCGCGATGCCGGAATCAGGAGGCCCGCCGATCTGGCGGGGCGACACGTGCAGTTGCGTGAGCGTGATGAGCTGAGCGAAATTTACCTCAACACCCTGCTCAGGGTCAGCGGCGTTTCCCCGTCGCAGCTTAAAACGGTATCAACTCAGCGAAACGCCAATGCGCTGGTGCTGAAATTATTCTTCAATCAATGCGATGCCGCGCTGATTACGCGAAATGCGTTCGAAATCGCTGGCGAGCTGAACCCTCAGATCAGGAAGCGCCTGCAAGTGCTCGACGCCTATACCTTTGAGGCGTACCGGGACAACATCGGCATGTTTTCCTCAAGCGTCAGCACTGAAGACCGGGAGGCGATCACGGCAGCTGCCTTGACGATGGACAACACTCCGCGCGGCCGCCAACTCCTTGAAATATATCGGACCGACAAGCTGATACGGTCCCATGTTTCCGACCTCCACCCCTACCGTGCCCTGCTGGCCACGCATAACAAGCTCGCGACCAATGGGCGCTGAGCCCGCCGGCTTTACTCGACGACCAGGCGGCAGAGAATGGTGTTGCTTTGCTCAAGATCGGGCCCCCAGATCAGCCTGGCCTCGCTTACCCAGTCGATTCGGTCATAGCCGTCCTTCGGCCTGACTTCGCTTTCGGAATAGGTGCTCGCCTGCGGCCAGCCCGAGGCATCAAAGCCGGCTCGATCCCAGCCATCGGGCACCGCTTTCACCTCAAAAGCGCACGCCCCTTCGTCCGCAACGGGGTTTGCCTCGCGTGCGCAGGACTTGTCCAGTGGTGCGCTGTGAACAACCAGGCAGCGCCACGCCGCGTTGCTGACGGCGACCGTCGCCCCCGAAGCATCCTTGATCTGCACGATAACGCCCCCGTCCCCCATCTGCTGCCGCCGGGTGCCGATATATTCCAGACCGGAATCGTTCTCCTTGAAGTCCTTGGCCACAAGGCCGATGACGAAAGGCCGCGTCGCAACGAACTCAAAGCGCTCGGCATTGAACGAGCGCTCGGTCGTAATGGGTACGCTGTCTTCGGCGACTTGCACCCCGTTGATCCGCATCTCAAACCAGTTGTCGGCCCAGACGTCTGCACGAAAGGTCTCGACAGCGAGGGCTACCGGGGAAAGGCACAGCAATGCAAGGGAGGCGATGGCGCGTTTCATTGGGGAATCCTTATGGGGTTATCAAAGTCTAGCGTCAGTGAGGAAAACTTTCCGATGCGTAGTGTGAGTGATGTTCCGTCGGAAACAAGCGCGGACCTGTCGCGAACGAGGCCGTGCTAATGCGATCCGGCCGCCTCGGGTGAGCTGTCGTTCTCCGCAATCAAACGACTCTGACCCCTTTGATCCTTTGATCAAGGGCTCGAATACTTCCCCTACCGTCAGGACGAACTCGTGCTCGTCGTTCGTCCGGATCACCCGCTGGCGACAATGCGCGAAACCGGATTCGCCGCAAGCCTGGCTTACGACCATGTCGGCCTGAGCCAGAACAGTTCGCTCTACACCTTGCTCGAGCACGCAGCCGCCGAGGCTGGCCTGACCCGTCGGCTACGGATTCATGTCACGGCCTTCGATGCGCTGTGCCGGATGGTGGATGTGGGGCTGGGGGTCGGCGTTGTGCCGCGTCGGGTCGGCAACTTCTTTGCGTCAGCGCTCGGCCTCAGGCTCGTCGGTCTCACCACCCCCTGGGCAAAGCGGAACCTCCACATCGTCGTGCGCGATGTCGCCAGCCTGCCGGCCCCAGCGCGGCTGCTGCTTGATCACCTTGTGCGGGTCGACGCCGAATTTGCCGTGTCGGCCGCGGGCTGACCGGCAGGCGTTGCGCGCAATTGACGTCGGAAACGCCGTTTCAGCGCCTGCACGAGTTTTACGAAGGCCTTGAACGAGTGGATGTGCCAAAGTCGAACACAAGGGTAAGCAATCCAGTTGCCTTGCGCACTTGCGTGCTTGGCAAGGCGACGCTGCTGCGGATTTCCGCAGATGACCCAAAGCAGAAGTTACCGGGCTCTTCAAAAATCAAACGACTCTGAACCCTTTGACCCCGAATTGTTAGCTCTTTGTGGCGTGTTCGAGGAGCCTGATTATGGCTGTTCGGTCTGGCTGGCCTGGCTTATCGTTTAATTGCAGAGCGAACTCAAGAGAGGTCAAGCTACGTTTCTGATCTTTGACTAAAGGATTTGCGCCATGACGCAGAAACAGTTCAGTAACTTCTAAAGCATTGTCGAGTACGGCTGCATGCAATGGGCTGGTTCCGGTTCTTTCATTCAGGCCATTGATGTCCACGCCCTTTTCAAGCAAGAACTCCAGCAATCTGGATTGGTCTTCCTTGTCTGCAGTCGCGACAATTTCAAACAAGCTGCCGTCATGGTTGATCTTGGCCACATCATCTTGAGTACCGCCATAATTAAAAAGATATGTTTTGCAAAGATGCTTTGGAATCAATGAAACTTGGCCTTTGCTGCAATCGAGGAGGGTATAGATATTCTTAAAATTAATGGAAACGTAATATGCCCATACCCCGAAAGACAGTGTCACGAGCGTCATTGCGGTCCACCGTGAAATTTTCTTGTAGTTGCGCATGTTAGCCCCACATTGTGTTCAGCTTTGAGGGGTGTCCATATTGGATATGTGCAAGAAATGTCTTTCTTACCGTTCGTCCAAGGGCCACCCCGTCAAGTATCTCCCGCATGGATGTTGCAAAAGCATACGAGAGTTGCCTCCTCACTGCGTCTGCAACCTTCGCATTATGAAGATCACGATCCGTGGCGTGTTTGAACCAATGCCGGGCAGCCTTTCGGCCAGCCTTCATAAGAACCTTCTTCATCCCACTGCCTGGGTTGTAAAACGTGGTCAAGAGAATTTCGACGTAACCTAGCGCGTAGGTCGCATCGAGTGCTTCAACGAGCAGGCCTTGAGCAAAGTTTCGAAGTGCAGTAGTTACTGTTGCGGCATCAATTCGTTGTCTGTGATGTTGAAAGAAAAACTTGAGAATGTCTTTCGTTTCCGCGTCATCGAAAATGAGTTCGTGCTCGCTAAAATTGCGTAGGGTGACAAAACTGCCAGACATAGAAATTTGCTGTAAGGAATGATGGGGCGGTTTCAAGTCTGAAATGCAACAGATGGTTGCAAGTTCATGTTTTCTCGTGGAAAGACCTTTGCCGCCGTTGCGCTTGGTCAAGATTCTGGATCCATTGCGGAAGCGTCTGCGGTATCTGCACTACAGTTTACGGATCGTACAAAAATATGTCAATTGCGTATTCGAATTTATGCGCTTCCACGGCATGGAGCACCCGCCCCAGCTGGATGGCGCTGCCGTTGACCTGCCCCGATTCTTCCGACCACGGAATACGTGAGACGAATGGCGTCGCGGTCGTTGCCTGACTGATTTTGAACGTACTGTGCCGGGGTCAAGTAGCGCTGCGCGGCTCTGTCGCGCAACGTCCAGAGAAGCTCTGATCTATTCAGCGCCGGTAAAATACTGAGGTCATAACCCGCGCTGCCACCATGAAGCAAACGACCTTCGCCTCGCTGGCTTTCGAACGGAAGAAGAAACAGACGCGCCGGGAGCGCTTCCTGGCCGAAATGGAGA
>JALNWS010000165.1 GCA_023230755.1 Azoarcus sp. | reverse complement strand
TTGAAACGATCGACAACTTCCTCAGTGTCGAGCAGGTCGGCGGGAACACGGTGCTGCATGTCAGCAGCAGTGGTGGTTTTGCGGGTGGGTATTCGGCAGGTGCGGAGGATCAGACCATCGTGCTGCAGGATGTCACCTTCGACAGCGCAATGAGCAGTCATGACATCATTAGCCAGCTCATCACCAACAATCAGCTTCAGATCGACAGTTGATGCGGTTGAGGCCTTTTCCCGGAGGAAGGACGTGTGTTCGTAAGGCGCGATGAAGCGGGGCACATCGTGGCCGCCAGCCTTGTGGCTGACGGCACGATAAGCGAGTTGGTCGAGGACGGCGATCCGGAATTGCTGGCCTTCGGACGGGGGGAGGCAGACGATGCGACCCTGACAGCATCCGACCTGAGACTGGTCCGGGTGCTGGAAGATATCGTCGATCTGCTGATCGAGCGTGATGTCATCCGCTTCACCGACTTGCCCGAACAGGCGCAGGCGAAGCTCATGGAGCGCAAGTCCTTACGCGCCTCAATGCGCAGCGGACTGAATCTGCTGGGTAGCGCCGACGACAGTGGTCTGATCTGACGCGGAAGGGGCGCTTTTCGGGGCGCCCCTTTGCCCTTCTCAGCGGATGCCGGGACCGGTCATGGCATCAAAGCCCACGTCACTCAGCAGTGTGACGGCCTCGGGCTGGTCCACGCCTTCGGCAATCACGGTCAGGCCCAGCGCGTGCGCGAGCATGCACAGGCTGCGCGCAAAGGCCTGGTTGCCGGTGTTGCCTTCCAGATCGCGAAGCAAGGACGCGTCCACCTTCAGGTAGTCGAGCCCGAGATCGTGCAGATTGCCAAGCGCGTTGAAGTTCGGGCCGGCATGTTCCAGACCGACTTTGCACGCAAGAGGTTTGAGGGCGAGGCAGAAGGTGCGGAACTCGGCCGGATTACGTGCGGCCTCCTGTTCCGGAACTTCCATCCACAGTAGCGGCGCCTCGTTGGGGGCCATCTCCAGTTGATGCAGGAGACCGGCCAGAAAACCTGCGTTGCCGATGGCCTGGGACGAGATGTTGACCGCGACGGCGTGGCCGCTGAGGCGAATGAGTTCGAGCGCAGCCTTTACCACTGCGGCGTCGATTCTCCCCATCAGATCAAGACGCACCGCCCATTGCATGAAGTAAGCCACGCCCCGCCATTCGCCGTCGAGCCGCAGTCGCAGCGGGGCTTCGACATGCACCAGCGTGCCATTCGCGTCCCGTACCGGATAGGTCTCGAGACGCAGTTCGTGCTGGTCGAGTGCCCTGGAAATGATCTGGTGCCATTGCGACTGGTCACGCTGAGGCTGGGTGAGGCGGACCCAGGCGTCGAGCTGAACCGCGCGTCCGCCCGCCAGCTCGGCTTCGGCCAGCGCGGTATCGGTGCGTGTCAGTACCGTCGGCAGCGCTTCGCCGGGCGAGTACAGGGCCGCAGCAATGGGCAGGGCGATGCCGCCGTCGTCCCCCGCCATCACGTGCTTCTCCACCACCTCGTGCAGGGCCTTTACGAGGCCTTCGGCCCATAGCGGAAGGTAGGCGACACCGGGGGCCAGAACGGCCAGGTCGCTCCCGTTCAGCCGGCCTGCGATCCATGTCGGCTGCTCGCCAATCTGGTTGCGGATGGCATCGGCAAGTGCGCGCAGCAGGGTGTCGACGAACTCGCGGCCGCGGGTGCGGTTGAGTTCGGAGAGATCGCCGACGCGTGCGATCAGCAAGGCGCCGCCCGTCGGTGCATCGTGGTCGACGAGCTGGGCCCCCAGCACGTTGAGAAACTGGCGGCGCTCGAACAATCCGGTCAAGCCGTCTTCCTGGGTTTGCTTGCGCAGGGTTTCGAGGCGCCGGGCCTCGTCCACCAGCATCAGGCGCACGCGCTCGGACAGCGCGTTCATTGCCCGCACCACCACCCGCAGCTCGGCGGTGGTGGGCTCGGGTGTGGTGACGAAGCGGCGTTCGCCGATCGCTTGCGCCTGCCCGACCAGCTTGCGCAGCGGTGCGGTGATGCGGCCCAGCAGCAGGCTGCCGACCACCCCCGCTGCGGCTGCCATGATGGCAAACCACAACAGCAGCTGGCGAATGCTGTGCCACAGTTCGGTGTAGGCGTAGCTGGTCTGGCTTTCCAGGGTCAGGGTGGCGAACTGCTGCCAGCCGTCCTGCACATGGGCCACGCCGGGGTGGGCCTCGATCGCGGCGAGGCGGACGAACCAGGCCGGGACGTCGTCGAGATGCGGCTCGGCAGTGCGCTCGACCAACAACTTGCCGTCGGGCCCGACCAGGCGAATCACGCGGTAATGCCCGGCGTCGAACTGCGCGGCGACCTGCAATTCGACGGTGACCGGGTCTTTTGGCAGCTGTGACAGCGACAGCGCGAGCGCAGTGGCGTTGTCGACGTTCTTCACGTTGAGTTGCTGCTCAAGGTAGCGCTTTGCCGCCAGTGTGCTCACCACCAGGCTGCCGCCCAGGGAAAGCAGGGTGACCATGACGATGGCGATCCACAGTTGCTTGATCAGGGACATGGACGTGATGCTCCGGGAAATGTCGGGTACGTATTCATTGCAGTCCTTCGCTGCGCATGCGCTCGAGCACATCGCGCCAGCGTGACAGACGGGTGGTGGGGTCGGCGGACGAGGTGGTGCCACCACCTACCCACAGCCCTTCGTTGTTGAAGCTGAACACCGGGAACAGGTCGGGGCGCCTTCCCGCAGGGCGGATCTCGCCAATCAGGTTGTCCAGTACCAGCGGTTCGGCAGTGGGGGTTTCGAAATAGCTCAGCACCATGTGCGCCTGGGTGATGGTGCTGCCAGCGGCGCCGATGCGGGCGCGCACGTACACCAGTCGCAACTTGTCGGCAGGGACTTCGAGCAGGCGCAGGCTCATGTACTTCGCGATCGCGAAATCCTCGCAGTCGCCCGCGTCGCGACCGAGGGTCTCGAGCGGCGTGGCCCAGTAGTCCGATTGCTTCCAGATGATGATGTCGTCCACGAAGCGGATGCGGCGGTTGAAGAAAGTGTTCACCCGGGCAAGCTTGCCCGCCTCGTCCACCTCCCGGGCTTCGCTGATCATCCTCCGCCATGCAGCGACGGCTTCGCCGCCCGATGCGCCATAGCGGGTCACGGCAAGCGCTTGCATGTGATCGAGGTCTGGCGCCGCCGTGCACAGACCGATCGCGAGCCCGAGCATGAGCAGCACCCGTTGTCCGGCGTGCCTGCATCGGCCCGGGGGCAGACAGGCCGAAAACGGAGATCGGAGGGGCAAGGGCATCGGGGCTCAGGGAGTGCTTGTGCCTGCATTATCCGGAATCGGGGCATCTTGTGCAGGACTTGTGCTTGCGTTGCATCAGTGTGTCCGGGTGGCGAAACGGTCCATGCCGATGTGCTTAAGGCTTTCTGGATGGGGCTTTGAGCGTTATATTCTTCCGGTATTCGTTGCATTTTGCGCATTGTGCAGTGTGCCAAGGCGTATATGATGATCCCTGCTCAAGTTGGGTTATGCGAAGCGCGACCCATCCACCATTCAGAAGTGTTGGAGTCTCAATGAAACGAATTCGTACCCTGATCTCACTTGCGGTCCTGGCGAGCCTGCCTGTTGCTGCGACTGCGTCGGCACCGGAACTGCTGCGTGACGCTGCGCGCAAGGCGGTGGTGAGCAACCCGGAGGTACAGGCACGCTGGCACGCTTTTCGCGCTGCGGGCGCCGACCAGGATGCCGCGCGCGGCGGCTACCTGCCGCAGGTGGACGTGAGCACCAGCATTGGTCGCGAAAGCGAGAAGCTCCCTGGCACCGGGACGGATTACTACACGCACAGCAATGCCACACTGTCGCTCAATCAGATGGTGTACGACGGCTTCTATACCCGCAGCGAGGTGGCTCGCCTCGGCTATGCACGTCTTGCGCGCTACTACGAGATTATTGATGCGTCCGAGTCGGCCGCACTCGAGGCGGTTCGTGCCTACGCCGACGTGCAGCGCTATCGTGATCTGGTTGCGCTGGCGAAGCAGAACTATGTCGAACACAAGCTGGTGTACGACCAGATCGCAGAGCGTGCCGGTGCGGGTGTCGGCCGCCGGGTGGATCTCGAGCAGGCAACCGGACGTCTGGCGCTGGCCGAGTCCAACCTGCTGACCGAGGTGTCCAATCTGCACGATGTCAGCAGCCGCTATCAGCGCGTGATCGGCGAACTGCCGGCCGAGAGTCTGCCGCCGATGGGAGACAGACTGGGGGTCGATGGCATTCCGCCGACCGCGGGCGATGCCTTGCGCGAGGCCTTCAACACCAGCCCGTCGCTCAACGCCGCGGTCGAGAACGTGCGTGCCGGCCAGGCCGCGATCGAGACCCGCCGGGCGGCCTACCACCCCCGCGTGGATCTGCGCGCCAGCCAGGCCGTCGACCGCAACCTCGACAACCTCGATGGCCGTTCGCGCGACGGTGTGGTGGAACTGGTCCTGACCTATAACCTGTTCCGTGGCGGATCTGACGACGCCCGCATCCGTCAGGCTGCCGAATCGATGAACCAGGCCAAGGATCTGCGCGACAAGGCCTGCCGCGACCTGCGCCAGACGGTGGCAATCGCCTACAACGACGTGCAGCGTATTCAGGAACAGCTGCGCTACCTCGACCAGCATCAACTGTCGATCGAGAAAGCGCGAGAGGCCTACCGCCGCCAGTTCGACATCGGTCAGCGCACCCTGCTTGACCTGCTCGATACCGAGAACGAGTACTTCCAGGCGCGTCGTGCCTATACCAATGCGCGCTACGACGGTCTGACCGCCGAGGCCCGCACCCTGTCGGGCATGGGCCACCTGATGCGTGCGCTCGACGTCGCGCGCGAGGACCTGCCGAGCGCGATCGATGCAGGTCAGGATCGTGACGGTATCGATCCCGCCACGCTGTGTCCGCCCGATGCCCCGGCGGCCCTGCAGATAGACAAGGCCGCCTTGCTGGCCAAGACCCTGAAGGAAATGGGCGCGGCAAAGTAAGGCGTCTCCGCTCGGCCGCTGCCGAACAAACGGCGTGAGGCCGGCCGGGCTCACATAGAATGGCGCAATCGCTTCCCGCATTGCGCCATTATTTCGTCCGATGAACGCTGCCGACTCTCCTTCCGACCGTGCCCCCGGCGCTGATGCGCAGGCAGACGGACACGGTGCCGCGCCACAGCGGGTGGTGAAGATCCGGCGCGACTACAACACCTGGGTCGCCAACGAAACGCTGGAGGACTACGCGCTGCGCTTTACGCCGCGCAGCTTCCGCAAGTGGTCTGAGTTCCGGGTGGGCAACACCGCTTTCGGCGCGGCCTCCTTCCTGGTGCTCGAAGCGGTCGGGGCCACGATGCTGGTGAGCTACGGCTTCATCAACAGCTTCTGGGCCATCCTCGCGATCGGCCTCATCATCTTCCTCACCGGTCTGCCGATCAGCCTCTATGCCGCGCGCTACGGTGTGGACATGGATCTGCTGACCCGCGGTTCCGGTTTCGGCTACATCGGCTCGACCATCACCTCGCTGGTGTATGCCTCTTTCACCTTCATCCTGTTTGCGCTCGAAGCGGCGATCATGGCTTACGCGCTCGAGATGGCGCTTGGCATTCCGCCAAGCTGGGGCTATCTGATCTGCGCGCTGGTGGTGATACCGCTGGTCACCCATGGCGTGACCGTGATCAGCAAGCTGCAGACCCTCACCCAGCCGATCTGGCTGTTCCTGCTCGCATTGCCGTTTTTCTTCCTGCTGCGCGAAGAACCGACGGCGCTCGCAGGTCTGTGGCAATACCCGGGCGTCGACGGGCAGGGTGGCGCGTTCGACTTTCACCTGTTCGCCGGTGCCATGACCGTCGGCATTGCGCTCATCACCCAGATGGGCGAGCAGGCCGATTACCTGCGCTTCATGCCCGCGCGCACTGCATCCAATCGCTGGCGCTGGCTGTTCGGCGTGGTGCTGGGCGGGCCGGGCTGGGTGCTGATCGGCGTGGTCAAGATGCTGGGCGGCGCCCTGCTGGCGTGGATGCTGCTGCGCAACGGCATGGCGCCGGACAAGGCGGTCGACCCCAACCAGATGTATCTGCTCGGTTTTTCTGCGGTGTTCGACAGCAGCCTGTGGGCGGTGGTGGTGACGGCGCTGTTCGTGATCGTGTCGCAGCTCAAGATCAACGTCACCAACGCCTATGCCGGTTCGCTGGCATGGTCGAACTTCTTTTCGCGGCTGACACACAGTCATCCGGGGCGGGTGGTCTGGGTGGTGTTCAATACCCTGATCGCCCTGCTGCTGATGGAAATGAATGTTTTTCAGGCCCTTGGGCAGGTGCTCGGGCTGTATTCCAACATTGCCATTTCGTGGATGATTGCGGTGGTGGCAGATCTGGTGATCAACAAGCCGCTCGGATTGTCACCACCCGGCATCGAATTCAAGCGCAGCCATCTGTACGACATCAACCCGGTCGGCGTCGGGGCGCTGCTGATTGCCTCGGCGCTGTCGGTGAGCACCTTCATCGGCCTGTTCGGCCCCGAGCTGCAGCCCTATGCGCCCTTCGTTGCGATGGTGGTGGCCTTGCTGACTTCGCCCCTGATCGCGTGGCTCACCAAGGGACGCTATTACCTCGCGCGCACGCCCGAGCCGGTGAACACCGGTGGCAAGGCCTGGGTCGCAACCCGCCAGTGCTGCATATGCGGCCAGCACTTCGAGCCTGAGGACACCAGCCATTGTCCGGCCTATCAGGGCACGATCTGTTCGCTGTGCTGCTCGCTCGATGCGCGCTGCGACGATCAGTGCAAGCCGCATGCGCGGCTGTCTGTGCAATGGTCGGGGCTGTTGCAGAAGCTACTGCCGAAATCCCTGCTGCCTTACCTCGATGCCGGGCTCGGTCACTACCTGCTGCTGATGGCCGGAATCACCGCCTTCCTCGGCCTGCTGCTCGGGACGCTCTACTACCATGAGCTGATCGCTCGCAGCGTTGATCTGGCTGCCGCCGTTCCCGGGAATGTGCCGCAAGGCGACCTGAAGGGTGTGCTGCTCAAGGCCTTCGCCGCCCTGTTCCTGATGGGCGGTATCGCAGCCTGGTGGATGGTATTGACGCACAAGAGCCGCCAGGTTGCGCAGGAGGAATCCAACCGCCAGACCCGTCTGCTGATGCAGGAGATCGAATCCCACCAGCGCACCGACGAGCAGTTGCAGAACGCCCGCCGCGTGGCGGAACAGGCCAACCAGGCCAAGAGCCGCTACGTGACCTCGATCAGTCACGAACTGCGCACGCCGCTCAACAGCATCCTCGGTTACGCGCAGATTCTGGACGGTGACGAGGCCATCCCGCCGCAGCGGCGGCAGGCGGTGAGCGTGATCCGCCGCAGCGGCGAGCACCTGCTGTCACTGATCGAGGGCACGCTGGACATCGCCCGCATCGAGGGTGGAAAGTTTGCACTCGAGATGCGGCCCCTGGCCTTTGCCGGGTTCGTACGCGAACTGGTCGGGATGTTCGAACTGCAGGCGCGCAACAAGGGGCTCGGCTTCCACTTCGAGGTTGTCGGCACGCTGCCGGACGTCGTGCGTGCCGACGAGAAGCGCCTGCGTCAGATCCTGATCAACATCATCGGAAATGCGGTGAAATTCACCGCGCGTGGCACGGTTCTCGTGCGCCTCACTTACCGTCGCGAAATGGCGTTGTTCGAGGTCGAGGACAGTGGCCCCGGCATCGCGGCCGACGAGATCGCACATGTTTTCGAACCCTTTGCCCGAGGGACCAGCGCGCGTGGCAGCACGACGACGGGGACCGGGCTGGGGCTGACGATCAGCAAGATGCTCACCGACCTGATGGGGGGTGAACTCACCGTCGACAGCCAGCCCGGCGCCGGCAGTGTGTTTCGCATCCGCCTCTTTTTGCCGCAACTGCACGACGCGCAGGCCGCCCAGGTGCTGCCACGGGTGCAGCGCATCGGCTACAAGGGGGTGCGGCGGCGCATCCTCACGGTGGACAACGAGCGTGTCGACCGCGAACTGCTGGCGAATCTGCTCGAGCCACTCGGCTTCGAGGTCGGTCAGGCCGAGTCCGGCTACGATTGCCTCGAACTGGTGCCGCATTTCCGCCCCCATCTCATCTTCATGGATCTGGCGATGCCGGGCATCGACGGCTGGGAAACCATCCGACGCCTGCGTGCAGCCGGGCTCGACGAGGCGCCGGTGGCGATCATCTCGGCCAATGCCTTCGACAAGGGCCTGGATCACGATGTCGGGATCGGCGCGGAGGACTTCATCCTCAAGCCCATCCGGGTGGAGGAGCTGCTCGACTGGATCGGTCGTCGCCTGCAGCTCGAATGGGTGTGGGCAGATGCGCCGGCTGCGGCTGCGGCAAGCGGGCCCACGGTCGAGGTGGAACAACTGGTGCTGCCCCCGGCCGCAGAGCTGCGGGCGCTCGACGAGTTGATCGAACTGGGCTTCCTGCGCGGTATTCTTGCCCGACTGGCTGATATCGAACGCATGGCCCCGGAGTACGCCGAGTTCGTGCGGGTGCAGCGCGAACTCGCGCGTCAGTTCCAGTTCGACGCCATGCGCGAAATACTGTGTCGCAAGGACTTGCCGGAATCATGAGCCCATCTGCCCTGAGTGCTGCCGACCCCTCTGCTGCAGGCATCGTGCTGATCGTGGACGACGTGCCCGAGAACCTCGCGCTGCTGCACGATGCACTCGACGAAGCCGGCTATCTGGTGCTGGTCGCCACCAACGGCGAGAGTGCGATTGCGCGCGCCCGCCAGAGTCTGCCCGATGTCGTGCTGCTCGATGCGCTGATGCCCGGCATGGATGGCTTCGAGGTCGCGCGGCGGCTCAAGGCCGACTTTGCGACCCGGTCGATCCCGCTGATCTTCATGACCGGGCTCACCGAGACCGAACACGTGGTGGCGGCGTTTTCCGCCGGTGGTGCGGATTATGTGACCAAACCGATCAAGCCGGCAGAGGTGCTGGCCCGCATCGCCGCTCACGTGCAGAACGCCCGTCAGATG
>JALNWS010000164.1 GCA_023230755.1 Azoarcus sp. | reverse complement strand
CGCCCGAATAGAGCGCTTGTAAAAGTAATTCTTGCATGTCTCACCATTGCTTGCGGTCAGAGACCCGGGCGCCAGCGCGCCCAGCCTTGCTTACTGATTCCGCCCGGGTAACGACGTACCTGGGCGCAGTTGCTTACCAAGGGACACTGGGATAACGGATCGCACCGGTCGCCTCATCCTTGGGCGAGACGATGACGATCTTGCCGTCCTGGTGCTGGCCCATCCGATGCTGGAAGTTGGGGTTGTCGCCGGTGGCGTCGAACACGACCTTTCCGATCAGCGTGTCGCGATTGGTCTTGCGCAGAACCTCGCTCAACTGCCCCTTGGCCAGGCTGCCGTCATCTGCGGCCCGAGCCATCGCTTCGAACAGCACGGTCGCTTTCACATAGCCGAACTGGGCCAGGTAATCGACGTCCTTGTTGAACAACTTTTTGTAGGTTTCCGCGAAGAGCTTGCCCTCGGGAGACTTGTACTCGACAGGGAAGGGGAGCAGTGCAGTACCAATCACGCCAGGCATCAGATCAGCGAAATCCGCAGCCATTTTCGGCGTTGCCAACGACCACACACCAACCATGGCCTTGACGTTCGGCTTGAGTACCTTGGCCGCGCGCAGGATGCCGACGTAATCGTTCTCATAGCCACTCATGACGATTACATCAGGCTTGTCGATCAGCTTGATCTTGTTGACGACCGGCTTGAAGTCGGTGATCGCGGGGTCGAAGGCGTGGGTGGCGACCGTAATGCCCTTCGCCTTCAATGCCTTTGCGACGCCTTCAGCAAGTCCGGAAGTGGCTTCCTTGGTGTTGAACACGATCGACACCGACTTTGCACCGACCTCGTCCAGAACAGTGGTGACTGCCTTCTCGTAGCCGGCGATGTTGTTGATCCGGAAGAAATGCTTGTAGCCACGCCCCACCAGGCTGTCGCTCACACCACCTGCGGTGATGTAGGTCAGGCCAATACGCTCGGCCGCATCGGAAGCGGGTCCGATCACGTTGGAGCCATAGCCGCCGATGATCGCCTGCACCTTCTCCGACGACAGCTTCTCGACCGCAGCAACCGCCTTCGCCGGTGCCGACTCGTCGTCGATCGTGACGAGTTTGACCGTGTGCTTGCCGTTGTTCCTGTTGAAGATATCCGCAGCAGTCTGGATACCCTCGTTGAAGCCGGCGCCCGAGCGCGCCAGCGCACCCGTCAGCGGCATATGCAGACCAACAAGCAGTTCGTCTGCAACTGCGTTCAGGCTCAGTGCGGTCAAACCAGCCACCGCGAACATCTTCTGGATCATTCGTTGCATGTGTCGTCCTCCTGTAGATTTGGCTACTGTTCTTTGTTTCATACCGATGCCGCCTTACCAAGCCCCTCGGCGATATGCCGAAGCTCGGTCTTGAGAATCTTTCCGGTCGCTGCAGCGGGCAGGTGCTCCAGCACCCTGATATGAGCAGGGACCTTGTAGGGAGAGAGATTGGCGCGCAGGTGGCGCGCAAGGTCATCGAGGTCGAGCGTGCGCCCGGAAACCGCCTCCACGAAGGCGATGACCTCTTCGTTGCCATCCACCTGTCGCCCCACCACCGCCGACTGAACCACGTCCGGGTGTGCGTTCAGAACCTGCTCGACTTCGACCGGATACACGTTGAAGCCCGAGCGGATGATCAACTCCTTAGCCCGACCAACGATGTGTA
The DNA here is from genome assembly GCA_023230755.1 of Azoarcus sp. Classification (GTDB taxonomy): domain Bacteria; phylum Pseudomonadota; class Gammaproteobacteria; order Burkholderiales; family Rhodocyclaceae; genus Parazoarcus. Next base: position 7,346 of record JALNWS010000164.1, on the reverse strand, counting down.
CCGCACCATCTTCATCGATCCGTGCCAGATCGCCGGTACGCAGCCAGCCATCGGGCGTCAGCACTTGAGCGCTCAACTCGGGAGCGTGGAAATATCCCTTCATCACATTCGGGCCACGCACCCACAACTCGCCCACGAACGCCTCGCCCGCGGGCTCATTGAGCTTCAATTCGATCCCCGGAATCCCCTGCCCGACCGAACAGTCGGTGCGCGGCGCATCCATCCGGGTCTGGCAGATCGACGGCGCAGCCTCGGTCATGCCATAACCGTTGTTCAGCACCAATCCGCTTGCCGCCTCGAAGGCCTGCTTGAGTGGCAGGGTGAGCGGAGAGCCGCCAGACTGCGCCACGCGCAGCGTCGGCACCGCGAGCGGCTTGCCATTCCGACGGCACCAGTCGAGCAGCCGCGCATACATTGCCGGCACGCCATGCAACACGGTGACACCTTCCTTCTCCAGCGCCACCGCGAGCGCATCCGGCGTAAAGAGCGGGACCAGGCGCAGGCAGGCGCCACTGATGAGCGATGCGATCAGCAACGCCGAAAGACCATAGACGTGTGACAGCGGCAGAACCCCATAGACCACGTCTTCCGGCACAACCCGCCGCAGGGACCGATTGTTCGCACCAATGAAGGCGAGATTGCGATGGGTGAGCATCACGGCCTTGGGCGCTCCGGTCGTACCGGAGGTGTAGACCAATGCGGCAACTTGCTCGGCGCCGCTTTCGAAAACCGTTTCGGGCTCCGATTCCGCAAGCGGTCCGACCAGCACTTCACCAATCGTCGGAAAGCTCACCGCCGCTGCGTTCGCCGCAGCGCCATGCGCAGCCGCAGAAGTCGATGTCGCGCCAAAGTAGAGCACCCGCCGCGCACCGGAATGCGAAACGAAGTTGTTGATCTCGCGTGAAGAAAGCCTCGGATTGACGGTCGCAGACCAGGCGTCGAGGCTGCTCAGGGCGAGGATGGAAACCGCCAGTGCAACCGAATTCTCACCCACGAGCAAAACCCGGTCACCTGGGCGCACACCCATTCCGGTCAGCACCGCTGCCACCGCAGAGAGCAATCCGGGCAACTCACCGTAACAAATCGTGTGCATCGCATCCTCAAGCGCACGCCCCTCAGGTCGCTTCGCTACCCAAGGCATGCAGGCTTCGTGAATACGTTGCGGCAGCGCAGCCGTCAAAGCGCAGTCAAGCATCTGTCCCCTCTCTGTGTCATTGATCCCAGCAACCGCATGGCAGCCAACTGATCCGTTTTTTGCATGTTTGCACAGCGATCATGAAAAGACAACATAAAAATGGACGAATGGACTGCAGTGCAGACACTGCCATCCAATTGCCTGTCACGCGCGTCACCTCCAAAGCACGGCAAGGATCGAAGGTCCCGCGCAAACAGCCGTGTTTACTGGCACATACGACAGACATGCCTGACAGCTGCGGCTCTCCGGAACCTCACTCCGTCGAACAACGCCGGCATGCCCCGCTCACGAACAGGGCTTTGCAACGATTGACTTTATCTGCATAGCGATCAATGATTGGATCATCTAGCGGTTCATTGTTCTGCACTGCAGACATTAAAACACAACAGGAGGAAACCCGATGAGCGAGCACGGCAGTCAAGACGCCGCTGGCATGGACACACAAACCCGCCTTGGCGTGGTGGGTTGCGGCTTGATGGGGCGAGGAATTGCCCAGATTGCAGCGGGCGCAGGCGACAAGGTCGTCCTGGTCGACAACAGACCGGGCGCAGCAGAGGAAGCGCGCGAAGAACTGGCCGCCACACTGCAGCGACTGACAGCCCGGGGCAAGATGACATCTGCGCAGGCCGACGCAACCCTGGCCAACATCAGCACCGCGGACACGCTTGATGGCCTGGACGGATGCGAAGTGGTCATCGAGGCGATTGTCGAAAACCTTGTGGTCAAGAAGAGCCTCTTCGCCGACCTCGAGCACATCCTCGGGCCTGACACGATTCTCGCGTCAAACACCTCGTCCCTGTCCGTTACGGCGATCGCAGCAGAGCTCGAACACCCGGAGCGCGTGGCCGGCATGCATTTCTTCAGCCCGGTTCCGCTGATGAAGGTGGTCGAGGTCATCGACGGCCTGCTGAGCGATCGCCGCGTCGGCGACCGCCTGATGCAGCTCGGCCAGCGCTGGGGGCATACCGCGGTGCGCGCAAAGGACACCCCGGGGTTCATCGTCAATCACGCCGGACGCGGTTTCGGCACGGAAGGGATGCGCGTGCACGCCGAATCCGTCGCGCCGCATCCAGTCATCGACCGCATCCTGCGCGATTGCGCGGGCTTCCGCCTTGGTCCGTTCGAACTGCTCGACCTGACCGGGCTGGATGTCTCGACCCCGGTGATGGAGTCCATCTACCACCAATACTATGAGGAGCCCCGTTACCGTCCTCAGCCCGTGCTGCGCACGATGCTGGCAGCCGGGCTGCTGGGACGGAAGGTCGGACGCGGTTTCTATACCTACGGACTCGACGGCAAGCCCGAGATGGCGCTCGAGCGGGCCGTTCCGCCTGTCCGCGCGGACCGGGTCTGGGTCAGCGAAGCCCGCCCGGAACTCGCTGCCACGGTAAAGGCGCTCCTGCAACGGCTGGGGGCGACGGTGTCGGACGCAGCACACCCTGACGAAGACGAGCTCATCGTCGTCACCCCGCTGGGCGAGGACGCCAGCACCTGTGCCGCCGCCCAGAACCTCGACGCCACGCGGACCGTTGCCATCGACGCGGTATTCGGGCTGGATCGCAGACGCGTGCTGATGACCACCCCGGCGACAACGCCCGAATGGCGCGATCTCGCACTCGGCCTTCTTGGCGCCGATGGCGTGCCGGTCGACGCCGTGCGTGACAGCGCCGGCATCGTAGCCCAACGGGTCGTAGCGCATATCGTGAACATCGCCTGCGAGATCGCACAGCAGGGCGTCGCCTCGCCGGCGGATATCGACCGCGCAGTCTCGCTCGGCCTGGGCTACCCGCATGGCCCACTGGCCTGGGGCGACACCCTGGGCGCCACGGTAGTGATGACCATGCTCGAAAACCTCGCGGCAGCCAGCGGCGACCCGCGCTACCGCCCGTCTCCCTGGCTGCGCCGACGCGCAGCCCTTGGCCTTTCCCTACTCTCACAGGACGACTGACCCATGCTTGACGCCTATATCTACGACGGACTGAGAACGCCCTTCGGACGCCATGCCGGCGCGCTTGCCACAGTGCGCCCGGACGACCTCGCAGCCGATCTCGTCGCCGCCCTGATTTCACGCACGCCCGACGCCGCCAACCTGATCGAGGACGTCATCCTCGGCAACACCAACCAGGCAGGCGAAGACTCGCGCAACGTAGCCCGCTTCGTCGCCCTCCTGGCCGGCCTGCCCGAGTCGGTGCCGGGCCAGACGGTGAACAGGTTGTGTGCGAGCGGCCTAGCCGCGATTGCGGATGCCGCCCGCGCCATCACCGCTGGTGAAGGCGAGCTCTACCTGGCCGGCGGTGTCGAAAGCATGAGTCGCGCGCCCTTTGTGATGGCCAAGGCGGAGACCCCCTTCAGTCGTGACTTCCGCATGTTCGACACCACCATCGGCACCCGTTTCCCCAACCCCCGCTTCGTGTCCAGCTTCGGCGGTCATTCGATGCCGGAGACTGGCGACAACGTCGCTCACGATTACAGCATCGACCGCGCAACTGCGGACAGTTTCGCGCTGACGTCGCAACAACGTTACGAAAAAGCACGTGCGGAAGGCTTTTTCGACGGCGAAATCCATCCGGTGTCCGTACCTACCGGACGCAAGACGCCACCGCGCGTCGTCAGCACCGACGAACACCCCAGGCCGGAAACGACGGCAGAGTCGCTTGCCCGTCTGCGGGCCCTGTTCGAAGGCGGCGTGGTGACGGCGGGCAATGCCTCAGGCGTGAATGACGGGGCGGCCGCACTGCTCATCGGTTCGCGAGCAGTATCCGAGCGACTCGGCAAGGCACCAAGGGCGCGCATCCTGTCGTCCGCTGCGGCCGGCGTTGCGCCGCGTGTGATGGGTATCGGCCCGGCCTACGCAATCCCTAAGGCACTGGCCCGCGCCGGCCTCACACTGGCCGACATGGACCTCATTGAAATCAACGAGGCATTTGCCAGCCAGGTACTCGGCTGCCTGCACCTGCTTGGTGTCAGCGCCGATGATCCGCGCGTCAACCCCAACGGTGGCGCCATTGCGCTCGGACATCCGCTGGGCGCCTCGGGCGCACGTCTCGCATTGACCGCCACGCGTGAGCTGGAGCGCAGGAATGGCCGCTACGCGGTCGTCAGCCTGTGCATCGGCATTGGGCAGGGCCTCGCAATGGTAATCGAACGCACTTGAGCCTCATCCCCGAGGCGCCCTTGATGTCGTGAGGGCGCCTCGGGCACAACCGGCTCAGCCCTCGCTGCCCGGTTGCGCCTGTCCGTGGCGCAGCTTGAAAGTGCCCACGCCCTTGGCCACGATCTCTCCGTTGCCATCCCGTATCAGCGCCTCGCAAAACACCGTCCGTCCCATCTTGCGCAAGACATCGGCGCGACAGCGCAGCTGCCCCCGGGCCGGACCGATGAATGTCGTATGCAGGTCCACGGTAATCACGCCAACCGCCGCGGGGTCCGTCAGACGCGATGCGCTGCCCATGGCCACATCTAGCAGCGTCATGATCAGGCCACCGTGCCCGTTGCCCATGCTGTTGCACAGTCCGGGCACGATATCCACTCCCGACAGCGTCCAGCCCGGACCCGACTCCAGCCCCTTGATGCCGCAGTACTCGATGAAAGGAACATTCAGACCAAAGTAGCCACTCACGACGATACCTCCTGCGCACTCGCCGAACTCAGGCTATGTTGATAAACCGGCCCGCCGAGATAGCGGGGCATCAATCCGAGGTGCACCGCGACCACGTCCGCATCGGACAGGCGGTACAGACCACCATTGACCACGGCCGCCTCGGCCCCAAGGCGGAACGCCTCAAGCCCCGCACGTCCGTCAGCATTGCCGGCCTCCAGCAGCGGAACCAGTGTCGAGGCCCCCGTCGCAGCGCCGCTTGCCACCACGACCGGATTGATACGCCGCGCAATTGCAAACGCCTGCGCCAGCGCGGCAGCACCTGCATCGCCCCCTACGCGTACTTCAACGCAGGCCGGCACTCCCCCGCGCAGAAACACCGTCATGCCGACAGCCGCCATCTGATCCGCTGCGCGCAGAGCGCAATCGAGCCAGCTCACGTCGCCCCGCCCACCTTTGGCAAGTGTCTCTAGCCGCACTGCATCACTACCTGCCTGCACCGCGGTAGCGCCCGGAAGGTCCGAGTAGTGCGGGGCGTCCGCCGCCACCGGCACGCCGCCCCTCGTGCCAGCAGGAGGCAGCTTCACGCCTGGAATACGGGCGCAATCACGCTCGGCGAAGAAGACATATCTCAGCGCCGATGACTCTGGAGACTTCATCAGCTGCACAAACAGCGCCCGCTCTCGCAGTACGGCCTCATCGAACGGAAGCTCGAGCGCAAGACCGACCGCCTCGACGCCTGCCTGCGGCGCCGGGCATCCAGGAAAATCCTGAGCCAACTCCAAAGCGGCGCGCTGCATCCAGTCCAGCTGCAGCGCGCCGACATCGGGCGGAACCCGCAACCGCGTGTCGGGATGCGTGTCACGCCCCATCCGGGCTTCGACGAACGCCACGATGGACGAGTCCAGCTCATCGCTCGCCAACGCATCGACGAGCCCCAATTCGGCTGCACTTGCGCCCGAAACAGCGTCGCCACGAGTCACCAGCCTCAATGCGTGCCCGACCCCGACCAGGCGCGGAGCGAGTTGCGTACCCCACGCGCCCGGAATCAGCCCCAGCTTTACCTCAGGCAGTGCCAGGCTGGCCCCAGGCACTGCCAGCCTGTAATTGCACGCCATGGCTAGCTCGAGCCCGCCACCCAGTGCAGCCCCGTTGATTACTGCCGTAGTCGGCTTCTCACACGCAAACACACGAGCCAGCACCTGTCGAAGGTCAGGCGAAGCGGTAGACGCTTCAGTACCGAATTCGCGGACATCGGCTCCACCACAGAAGAGTTTGCCGGCACCGGTGAGCGCAATCGCATCCGTGTCGGACTCCGACTCTACCCGGTCAAGTGCAGCGACAAGTGCAGACCTGAGCGCGTGCCCCAGTCCGTTGACAGGCGGGTTGTGCATTTCCAGCACCGCAATCCGGACACTGCTGGGGCTGGACAGATATCTGACGTTGATCACAATACATTCCACTATGCAGTCAATGATTCTGCAAATTATCACTCATGCTTGAGGTCTTGAACAGCATGAACGGCCTAATCAAGCACAACACCGCATATACCTGCGCGATTTGATGCCTTGCGGAATTCCCTCAGCTGAAATATGCTTTGTCTGCACATCAATCATTATGTCTGCAGTGCAGACCACCGAGGTTTTTATGGATCTGAACTTCACACCCGACGAGATCGCTTTTCGCGACGAGGTGCGGGACTTCATCCGCGACCACCTGCCCGCTACGGTCCGCCACAAGGTTCTCAATGGCCTGCATCTGGAGCGAGACGACTACCTGTGCTGGCAGAAGGCCCTGCATGCGCGCGGCTGGGGCGGTTCGTCGTGGCCCGAGGCGTTCGGCGGAACCGGCTGGAACGCCGTTCAGCAATACATCTTCGACGAGACCTGCGCTGCCGGCGGCGCACCACGCCTGGTGCCCTTCGGACTGAAGATGGTGGCCCCGGTCATCATGGCTTTCGGCAATGCCGAGCAGCAGGCGCGCTTTCTGCCCCCGATCCTTGCCGGTGAAGAATGGTGGTGTCAGGGCTACTCGGAGCCCGGCTCGGGCTCTGACCTCGCTTCGGTCAAGACCCGCGCAGTTCGCGACGGCGAGCACTATGTGGTGAACGGGCAAAAGACATGGACCACCCTGGGACAGTACGCCGACTGGATCTTCTGTCTGGTGCGCACCGACCCTGAGGCGAAGGCCCAGCGCGGTATCTCCTTCCTGCTGATCGACATGAAGACGCCTGGCGTTACCGTGCGCCCGATCATCACCATGGACGGTCTGCATGAAGTCAATGAAGTGTGGCTGGAAGACGTCCGGGTTCCGGTAGCCAACCTGATTGGCGAAGAGAACAAGGGCTGGACCTACGCGAAGTTCCTGCTGGGCCATGAACGCACCAACATCGCGGGCATCGGTATCGCCAAGCGCGAACTGGGACGCCTCAAGCGTATTGCGGCAGGCGAGTCACTTGATGGACGACCGCTCATCGAAGACGCACTGTTCGCCTCCCGTATCGCTCAACTCGAGATCGAACTGATGGCGCTGGAGATCACCAACCTGCGTGTG
>JALNWS010000163.1 GCA_023230755.1 Azoarcus sp. | reverse complement strand
CATGACCGAAACCAACGATCCATCTCAGTTCGAACCAAGTCGTTGGTACTGGACTGCGCCTTACGTCGCGATGGTCGTATTTGCACTGTCGATGCTCGCGCTGGTGGGCTTGCTGCAGACGCGCGAACTTGAGACGCAGCGCAATGCCGTTGCACGGGACGTGCAATGGGCTGAACAGACCATGCGCTTGCACATGCAGGGCACGGAAGAGTTTCTCGGGCAACTTGCTCGCGACCTCTCGGCCGAGGCACTTGATTCGGATGCCTTTCAACTGCGCGCCAATCAGCACATTGCCAACAATGGCGAGTTGATCAATATCGTCTGGGTTGGCGAAGACGGCATCGTGCGCTGGTCCGCACCCTTCGATACGACTGACTGGCTTTCGGGCGAGTCGCTGTCCGTGCTTCAGTCCACCGTCTTTCATCGCGCACGCGACGACGGGCGCATCACTTATGGCGAGGCCTACATGACGCCGCGTGGTGTGACCGCGCTTGAGGTGTACGTACCGATCCGGCGAGGGCGGGAATTTCGTGGTGTCATCGTCGGTGTGTACTCGATCGAACGCATCGTTCGTCATCTGGTGCCAGTCTGGTTTGCCGAGAAGTACCGCCTTGCCCTGCAGAACATCCGCGGTGAAACTCTCGCTGTTAACTCGATGCTCAAGGATCTCGACGAAAGTGTTGCCTTCGAGATTCCGCTCGATCCGCCCGGGAACGGGCTGGTGTTGCGCGCGACGGCCTTCCGCACGACTGGAGAATTGCCGCAGGCGCTGCCGACCATTCTGATCGTCGGGCTCTCGATCATCGTATTCTGGAGCTTGTGGATGTTGCGCACTCACGTGCAGCGCCGGGTTCAGGTAGAGAAGGAGCGGGACCGTCTGTTCAACCTGTCGCTAGACATGCTGTGCGTGGTCGGGCTTGACGGTACGTTCAAGCGTTGCAATCCGGCTTTCGAGCGGATTCTCGGCTATCCGCCGGCAGAACTGCCCGGTACGCCGATGCTCGATATCGTTCATCGCGATGAGGTTGCAGCCACGCTCGAGCAGTTGCGCCTGCTTGCATCCGGACAAACGGTGAAATACGAGAATCGCTGTCTGTGCCTGGATGGCAGCTACAAGTGGCTGGTATGGAGCATCAATCCGGTCCGCACCGAAAAGCTGGTGTATGCGGTGGCGCACGACATTACCGGACGCAAGGCCGCCGAAGAGGCGTTGCGTGCCGAATCCGCCTTCCGCAAGGCGATGGAAGACTCTGTCATTACCGGCCTGCGCGCCATCGACCTCAGCGGACGCATCATGTATGTGAACTCCGCCTTCTGCCGCATGGTGGGCTTCGAAGAGAGTGAACTGATCGGGTCCACTGCGCCATTCCCTTACTGGCCGTCGGAAGAGGTCGAAACCTGTTCGCGCAATCTAGACTTGACGCTTGCCGGCCGTGCGCCATCGAGCGGCTTCGAGATGCGGATCAGGCGCAAGAATGGCGAACGCCTGGACGCCCGGTTTTATCTGTCGCCGCTGATCGACCTTGCCGGACATCAGACGGGCTGGATGGCCTCGGTGACTGACATTACCGAACCCAAGCGGGTACGCGCGGCGCTGGAGGCGGCTCATGAGCGCTTCGAAGCCGTGCTTGACGGACTGGATGCGGCGGTGTTCGTGTCCGACGCGCGCACCGACGAAATCCTCTTTGCCAATCGTGCCTTCAAGGCGATTCATGGCTTCGACGCGGTAGGGCGCACTGTTCGTGGTGTGGCAGTGCCGCAACCGGAGCGCGGTGATTACCGTGTCGATCCGCGCAACCTGACGGTTGGCGACTTGCCGCGCGAACTTTTCGATGGTGAGTTGCAGCACCCCCTGTCGGGGCGCTGGTATCACGTGCGCGAACACGCTACCCGCTGGGTGGACGGCCGTGTGGTTCGCATGGGTATTGCTACCGACATCACCGACCGCAAACAGACGGCTGAGATTTCGCGGCAGCAGGAAGAGCGGCTCGAGCGCACTGCACGCCTCATCACCATGGGCGAAATGGCCTCAACCCTGGCGCACGAACTCAACCAGCCGCTGGCCGCGATTGCCAACTATTGCGCCGGTTGTGTCACCCGCATGCAGTCGGGCAACAGCAAGCCCGAGGACTTGCTGGCCGCGATGCAGAAGGCGAGCTTCCAGGCCGAGCGTGCGGGCAAGATCATTCGCCGCATTCGAGATTTTGTACGCAAGAGCGAGCCTCGCCGTAGTGCGGTTCACATTTCGGACGTGCTCGATGATGCGATCGGTTTTGCCGAGATCGATTCGCGTCGCCTCGGCATCCGGCTCGTGGTTGAGATCGCGCCGGATTTGCCCGCAGTGTTCGCCGACCGCATCATGATCGAACAGGTGGTACTGAACCTGGTGCGTAACGGGCTTGAGGCGATGAAAGATGTGCTTCCAGATGAACGCACCCTGGTGGTCAGGGCGCGAGACTTCGGTCCGCATTCGATTGAAGTCGCCGTCATCGACCGCGGCCACGGAATCAGCGAAGAGGACCGTGCGAAGCTGTTTACGCCGTTCTATACGACCAAGGCCGAAGGGATGGGCATGGGGCTCAATATCTGTCGCTCCATCATCGAATTTCATGACGGTCGCCTGATCGTCGACGTGAACCCGGAAGGAGGTACCATATTCTCCTTTACCCTGCCCACGGAGGCCGCAAGTGAGCGAGTCGCACGCCGCGCCTGATCAACAGATTTATATCGTCGACGACGACGACGCCTTACGCGACTCTCTCGTCTGGATGCTCGAGTCCAGCGGTTATGCGGTGTCTGCGTTCGAGTCGGCAGAATGCTTTCTGTCGGCCTATGGCGAACAGATGTCGGGGTGTCTTGTGCTCGACGTACGCATGCCGGGCATGAGTGGTCTGGAATTGTTCGAAGAGCTGGGACGCATGCGGTGCACGCTGCCGGTGATTTTCATCACGGGTCATGGCGATGTGCCAATGGCGGTTTCGGCGCTCAAGAAGGGCGCAGTCGATTTCATCGAGAAGCCGTTTGGCGACCAGGACATGTTGCGGCTCATCGAACAATGTCTGGAGCAGGAGCGTTCGAGTCGCTCGCAGCGCAGGCAGGAAGCAGATACCGCACGCCGTCTCGAGCATCTCACCCAACGCGAGCGCGAAGTGCTCGATCTCATCATCGTCGGCAAGCTCAACAAGCAGATTGCCGATGTCCTCGGCATCAGCATCAAGACGGTGGAAGTACACCGTGCCCGGGTCATGGAAAAAATGGGTGCGCATTCCCTGGCCGAACTGGTGCAAAACGTCGTCACCGTGGACCCGGGCAACACCGTGCGTTGAACCGTTTGGGCCGCGAACGGACGAAGCAGGGTCAGGTGCATATAATATGCACCGCCTGCCACCCGCATTTCGCTCATGACTGCCCTCAACGCACTCTTTCTCCTTGCAGGCGTCCTGCTATTCATTAGTGTACTGGCCAGTACCGTATCCGCACGACTTGGTCTTCCGTTGCTGCTCCTGTTCCTTGTCGTTGGCATGCTTGCCGGCGAAGACGGGCCCGGCGGCATTCGCTTTGACGATTTCGGCAGGGCGACGATGGTCGGACACCTCGCGCTTGCGGTGATTCTGCTCGATGGCGGATTGCGCACCCGCATCTCCAGTTTTCGGGTAGCACTGTGGCCTGCGACGGTACTGGCAACCTGGGGCGTCATTGGCACTGCCTTGTTGCTGGGGCTGTTCGCCACCTGGTTGCTTGATGTCGACTGGCGGCTCGGCATGTTGCTGGCGGCCATTGTCGGTTCCACCGATGCCGCGGCCGTGTTTGCCCTGTTGCGTAACAGTGGTGTGCGCCTCAACGAGCGGGTCAAGGCCACGCTGGAGATCGAATCCGGCGCCAACGATCCGATGGCCATCCTGCTGGTGACCGCGCTGGTGGAAATGCTGCTGATGCCCGAGCAGGCCAGCGCCGGACGTTTTGCGCTCATGCTGGTGTCGCAGCTTGTCATTGGCGGAGCGCTCGGCCTCGTTGGCGGAATGGTGCTGGCGCGCCTGCTGGTCAAACTGAAACTGGCCGAGGGGCTGTATGCCTTGCTGATCGTGTCTGGCGGGCTGATGATCTTTGCCGCCTCCAACCTCATCGACGGCAGCGGCTTCCTCGCGGTGTACATTGCGGGCCTGGTCGTGGGCAACCGTCGCTGTCACGCGACCGAGCACGTGCTGCGCGTCATGGACGGCCTGGCCTGGCTGGCGCAGGCCGGCATGTTCCTTGTGCTGGGTTTGCTCGTGACACCGTCGCACATGCTGACGCATGCGCCGGAAGCGCTGATGATGGCGGTGTTTCTGATGCTCGTCGCCCGGCCGCTGGCCGTGCTGACTGGCCTTCTGCCGTTTCGCTATCGAGCGCGCGAGCTCTTGTACATCTCCTGGGTGGGCTTGCGTGGCGCGGTGCCGATCGTGCTGGCCATTGTGCCGGTAATGATGGGCGTGCCCGATTCACGGCTGCTGTTCGATGTGGCTTTTGCAGTGGTACTGGTGTCCTTGCTGGTGCAGGGGGCGACGGTGCCGATTGCAGCGCGCTGGTTGAAGGTGGAAGTGCCGCCGCGCGATGAACCCTTCGATCGCCGTGAGGTCTGGGTTGGCGACAAGGCCTCGCTCAGTCTGCTGGAGTACCGGGTGGAGACGGGGTCGCGTGCGGAGGGCGTTCATCCGGACGATATCGCCGCACAATATGGCGAACTCTCGGTGCGCTGTGTCTCGCTGGTGCGTCGTGGTCGCCTGCAACCCTTGCAGATTGATACCCGCCTGCAGGCGGGTGATGCCGTCTGGTTTGCCGCGGCCGACGAATTTGCCGAGCCACTTGCCGGCGCATTCACTGCCAACGCGCCCGGTGAGTTATCTGCCAATGCCCGCTTTTTCGGCGAGTTCGTGGTCGACCCGGACTGCTCCGCAGGTGATCTCGCCCAGGCCTACGGTTTCGAAATCGAGTCCGGCGAATCCCAGCTTCCGCTCCGTGACCTGATGCTGCATCGGCTTGGGCGACGCGCCGTTGTGGGTGACCGGGTGAGCATCGGCAGTTTTCGGCTGACCGTTCGCGACATGGATGATGGGGGGCGCGTGACCCGGATTGGTCTCAAGTGCCCAGACCTGTCCGCGACCGACTGAGGCCGTGCGGCCCCCAAACACTGTGGCTGGGTGGGCGGATTGCTTCGTCTGCGGGGTGTGAGTTAGTGCAGATTTTGCGTCGCGCCTCGCAGCGAGCGTCGATGCTGCTAAAATTGCGAGCTTTTTCGAGGCTCCAGTGATGACCGCTCGCATTATTGATGGCAAGGCCCTTTCGGCCCGGGTACGTGGCGAGATTGCCGAACGCGCTGCGGCATTGAGCGCGCGCGGTGTGCAACCCTGTCTGGCGGTCATTCTGGTGGGCGAGAGCCCCGCTTCCGCTGTGTATGTGCGCAACAAGGTGTCGGCCTGCGAGCAAGCCGGTATCCGTTCGCTGCGGCTCGACTACGCTGCCGATGTCGCACCGGCTGAAGTCATGGCCAAGCTCGCCGAGCTCAACGCCGATCCCGCCGTGCATGGCATCCTGGTGCAGCTGCCGTTGCCGCCGCAGTTCGACGAGGCTGCCGTGCTCGAAGCGATCAGCGTAACCAAGGACGTCGATGGCTTCCATGCCGAGAACGTCGGCCGCCTGTCGCAGAATCAGGAAGCCTTCCTGCCCTGTACCCCGCACGGCGTGATGAAAATGTTCGAGGCCGAGGGCGTGGAGCTTGCAGGCGCCGAGGCCGTCGTCATTGGCCGCTCCAACATTGTCGGAAAACCGATGGCGATGCTGCTGACCAACGCGGGCGCCACGGTCACCGTGTGTCATTCGAAGACGCGTGATCTGCTTTTCCATACCCGTCGCGCAGACATCCTGGTGGCCGCCATCGGCAAGCCGCGCTTCGTCACGGGCGACATGGTCAAACCGGGCGCCACCGTGATCGATGTCGGTATCAACCGTTTGCCGGATGGCAAGCTGTGTGGCGACGTCGACTTCGAATCGTCGAAAGAGGTTGCCGGTCTCATCACGCCTGTGCCGGGCGGTGTGGGGCCGATGACGATTACCATGCTGCTAGAGAACACCGTGATTTCCGCCGACCGTGCTGCTCGCGCAGCCGGCAAGTAAGTTTCAAGGACTAGACAATGAGCGATACGCAGCCGGTTGTCGGCATCATCATGGGTTCCAACTCGGATTGGCCCACCATGCAGGCTGCTGCACGGATGCTGGAGGAGTTTGGCGTGCCCTTCGAGGCCCGCGTCGTCTCCGCCCACCGCACCCCCGACCTCATGTTCGACTACGCCGAAAGCGCACGCGGTCGTGGCCTGAAGGCGATCATCGCCGGGGCCGGCGGCGCGGCGCATCTGCCGGGCATGGTCGCGGCCAAGACCACGCTGCCTGTGCTCGGTGTGCCGGTGCAATCGAAGGCGCTGTCGGGCAAGGATTCGCTGCTCTCCATTGTGCAGATGCCCAAGGGCATTCCGGTTGCGACCTTCGCCATTGGTGAAGCGGGCGCTGCCAACGCCGGCCTGTTCGCCATCGCGCTGCTGGCCAACAACGATGCGGCCCTGGCCGAAAAGCTCGAAACCTTCCGCGCCCGTCAGACGCAGACGGTGCTGGACATGAAGCTGGACTGAAAGGCGTACATCATGATTCTCCCGCCCGCCACCCTAGGCATGCTCGGCGGCGGCCAACTCGGCCGCTTTTTCGTTTCGGCTGCCCACGAAATGGGCTACAAGGTGTGGGTGCTTGATCCCGATTCCCACAGTCCCGCGGGCTTGATTGCCGATCATCACCTGGTGGCTGCCTACGACGACTATGCGGCACTCGATGCGATGGCCGCGGAATGCGCTGCAGTCACCACCGAGTTCGAGAACGTCCCTGCGAACACGCTGGATTACCTCGCCAAATTCATCCAGGTGCATCCGTCGGCAAGTGCGGTGGCGGTGTGCCAGAACCGTATCGCCGAGAAGTCGTTTCTGGCAGATAACGCGGTGCCTCACGGCCCCTTCGCCATCATCCGCTGCGAGGACGACCTCCGCGGCGTGGCGGACGCGCTGTTTCCGGCGGTGCTCAAGATCGCCCGCTTCGGCTACGACGGCAAGGGTCAGGCACGCGTTGCAGATCGCGACGAAGCGCTTGCCGCATTCCAGCATTTCAAGGGCGATCCCTGCGTGCTGGAGAAGATGCTCCAGCTCGATTATGAAGTGTCGGTGGTGCTCGCGCGCGACGAGGCCGGCACGGTGTGCTGTTTTGCGGCAGGCGAGAATCGTCATCGCGACGGCATTCTCGACATCACCATCGCGCCAGCCCAGGCTTCGCCCTGTGTCACCGAGGCCGTGCAGTTGCGGGCGCAGGACATTGCCGAGCGTCTGGCGGGCAGGCTGAGCTATGTCGGTACCCTCGGGGTCGAGTTCTTCGTCTGCGGCGGCGAACTGTTTGTAAACGAGATGGCGCCGCGCCCGCACAACAGCGGCCATCACACCATCGATGCGTGCGACGCCAGTCAGTACGAGCAACAGGTCAGGGCGCTGTGCGGTTTGCCGCTCGCGCGTCCGCGCCAGCACTCGATTGCGGTGATGGTCAATCTGCTTGGCGAACTCTGGTACGAGGACCTCAAGGGTCACGGCAGTTATCGCGAGCCCGACTGGTCCGTGCTGCATGCCGTGCCCGGCCTGCGCCTGCACCTTTACGGCAAGCATCATGCGCGTCCCGGTCGCAAGATGGGGCATTTCACCGTGACCGGTGATGATAGCGAGACCGTGCTCGCGCTCGCGCTGCAGGCGCGCGCAGCAATCGGCATCCGCGACGAATGAGCGCATCGAACGCGGCGCCTGTCCCGGCGCGTGGTCTCATCGAGCCGCCCACGCTCACCGCCATTCAGCGCGCGGCCGATTTGCTGCGTGCGGGCGACATCGTCGGCATGCCGACCGAAACGGTCTATGGCCTGGGGGCCGATGCGCTCAATCCGGAAGCGGTTGCAAAAATTTTTACTGCGAAGGGCCGGCCGGCTGATCATCCGCTGATCGTTCATTTGCCCGACGCCAGCCACATGACGCGCTGGGCCTCGAGCATCCCGAAGGACGCGATCGCGCTGGCACGCGCCTTCTGGCCCGGTCCGCTCACCCTCATCCTGAAACGTGAAGCCGGTGTGCCTGATGTAGTGACAGGGGGGCAGGATACGGTTGGTCTGCGTGTGCCTTCGCATTCGATCGCACTGGCGCTACTGCAGGTATTCGACTCCGGCATCGCAGCCCCAAGTGCAAACCGTTTCGGCCGTATCAGCCCGACCACCGCCGAGCATGTGCAGGAAGAACTTGGCGACAAGGTGGCAATGGTGCTCGACGGTGGTGCCTGTGCCGTTGGCATCGAATCCACCATCCTCGACTTGTCGCGCGGCACGCCAGAGATTCTGCGTCCCGGCGCCATTACCGCAGACGACATTGCACGCGTCATCGGTCGGCGGCCGCGCATACGTGGAGAGGTGGCCAAGGTGCCTGCAGAGGTGTCTGAACTCGGGCTGGACGCCGATGTGCCGCGCGTGTCAGGGGCACTCGCTGCGCACTACGCACCGGCAACCCCGCTCAATATGGTCGTTGCTGCACAACTGATCGAAGAGGCCGCGACCCTGGCGGGGGAGGGCAGTCGCGTCGCAGTGCTGGCCCACAGTGTAGCCGATCCCCATGATGCCCGCTTCATCTGGCAGGCAGCGTCCCCGGACGCGGCCGCCTATGGACACGAGCTATATGCCAGTCTGCGCGAACTCGATGCCAGCGGTGCAGATTTCATCCTGCTCGAAGCGCTTCCCGCAGGCGACGCCTGGCGCGCCATCGCCGACCGCCTCGGGCGCGCTGTGGTTGGCTCGGGTGCCAATGACGAAACCTGATGCTGAGGCTTCCATTCAACAGGGCAAATTCATATAATACGCGCTCGATGGGCCGATAGCTCAGCTGGGAGAGCGCCGCGTTCGCAATGCGGAGGTCGTGAGTTCGATCCTCATTCGGTCCACCAGAATTTG
>JALNWS010000162.1 GCA_023230755.1 Azoarcus sp. | reverse complement strand
CGCAGCGCCGGCCTGCTGTCGCACGGTCAGAAGCAGTGGCTGGAGATCGGCATGCTGCTGATGCAGGAACCGCGTCTGCTGTTGCTGGACGAGCCGGTCGCCGGCATGACCGACGACGAAACCGAGCGTACTGCCGAGCTCTTTGTCAGCCTAGCCGGCAAGCACTCGCTGATGGTGGTCGAGCACGACATGGCCTTCGTCGAGGCGCTGGGTGGCAAGGTCACTGTGCTGTGTGAAGGCTCTGTGCTGGCTGAGGGCGACTTGGCTACCGTGCAGGCGGATCCGCGAGTGATTGAGGTTTATCTGGGGCGTTAGTGTTCAGTTTCTGTTTTGGTGTGTGTGGAGTGTGCTGCTAACGGCGGTCACGCGGGGTATTTCTTCCATGGGCTGCGGAACTCGCTCGTGTCACTCGCTCGGACAGTCCTCGCCCATTCCAGAAATACCCCGCATAACCGCCTTGACTGGGTTCGTTGTGAACGTGGGAAAGGCAGAGATGCTGCGGGGAAGTAGTGCACTAATGAAAATCGACGCATTCAGCGGTGTGTCAGTCTGACAGACGAAGGTCTGACGCGTGACGAGTGCACCGCGCACAAGCTCTTTAAACGGGTTTTGTTTTTCACGTTCACCAGCACCCCCAGCCAAGCCAGCTATGTTGGGTGTTTGTGCAGTGGGCGAGGACTGTCCGAGCCGAGCGCAGCGAAGGTGAGTTCCGCAGCCCACGGAGCAAACACCCGGCGTAGCTGGCGTTAGTAGCACGGCCGGCATCCAACCAAGAATTTATTTTGAATCCAGAAAACCGCGCCCGATTCTTGCTAATAAAACCCTGACCCAAGGCCCCAGGCCACAAGCCAGGAAGCGCCGAAAGGAAAATATCATGCTGAAAGTCGACAACCTGAATCAGTACTACGGTGGCAGTCACATCCTGCGTGGGCTCTCGTTTGAGGTCCCGGTGGGCAAGGTGACGACCCTGCTTGGGCGCAACGGTGTGGGCAAAACCACGCTGCTCAAGACACTGATGGGTCTCGTCCCTGCAGCCAGCGGTTCGATCCACTTTGGTGCGCAGGACATCACCCGCGCACCATCGTATAACCGCGTGCGCGCCGGCATCGGCTATGTACCCCAGGGCCGCGAGATCTTTCCGCGCCTCACCGTCGAAGAAAACCTGCACATGGGGCTGGCGACCCGCCCCAGTGGCGAAAGCATTCCCGCGCGCATCTTCGACATGTTTCCGGTGCTCAAGCAGATGATGGGCCGGCGCGGCGGTGACCTCTCCGGTGGTCAGCAACAACAGCTTGCCATCGGCCGGGCGCTCGCCTTCGGCCCCAAACTGCTCATCCTTGACGAGCCCACCGAGGGCATTCAGCCCTCCATCATCAAGGATATCGAACGCGCCATCCGCAGCCTGGCGGCCACCGGCGAAATGGCCATCCTGCTGGTGGAACAGTATTACGATTTTGCACGTGCACTGTCCGACCAGTACCTTGTCATGGAACGTGGCGAGATCGTCATGCGTGGTGCGGGTGAAAACATGGACGCCGACGGCGTGCGAGAGGCGCTCGCCGTTTAACACCGGGCCCAGGTGGCCCGTACAGGAGAATCAGTATGGCCAACGGATGCACCTGGGATTCACTCGACGCACACCTGCTGCGCGTACTGCATGTACTGCTCACCGAAGGCAGCGTGTCGCGCGCCGCTCGCCGTCTCAATCTGTCGCAGCCCGCGGTCAGCACCGCGCTCAAACGTCTGCGTGACATCACCGGCGACCCGTTGCTGGTGCGCTCGCGTGGCGGCATGACGCCGACCGAGCGTGGTGCAGAGCTGCTCGAGCCGATTCGCATCGTGCTCGAACAGCTTGAACGCATCGCTGAAGGCCCCGCCGGATTCGACCCTGCGAGCACCCGCCGCAGCTTCAACGTGGCCACGCCCGACTACCTCAACGCCATGCTGCTGGGTGAAGTCGTGACCGATGTGCACAAGCTCGCGCCCAAGGCGCAGATCGCTTTCCATTCGATGACGCAGAATTCGGATTACCCGCATGCACTCGAATCCGGCGAACTCGATCTCGTCATCGGCAACTGGCCCAACCCGCCCGACCACCTGCGCACTGCGCCGCTGTTCGAAGACCGTATGGTGGTGATGATGCGCACCGGCCATCCGCTCGCCACCGGCCAGCTCAGCATGAGCGACTGGCTGGCGGCGGAGCATGTCGTGCCCACGCCGTATTCGGTCGGGCAGCGTGGCGTGGTCGATGTTTTCCTCGCGCGCGAGCGCATGCGTCGCAACGTGGTGGCCCATGTGCCGTACTTTCACATGGCGCCCTTCATGCTGATCAACTCTGACCTGATCTTCACCGCCCCCGCGCGCTTCGCCGAGCACTACACCACCATGCTGCCGCTCAGCATCGTGCCCGCGCCGGTCGAACTACCGTCGATGGCTTACTACCTGTTGTGGCACGACCGCACCCAGCACTCCGCCGAATGCCGCTGGTTCCGCGAACGGATCGTGCGTGCGGCCCGTGCGGCACCGGCAACCCCTAGCTTGCGGCGCGTGGCCTGAGCTCAGGGTGTGTTGCCCCTGAAGCGACGGAAATGATTCTTGCCTGCGCGCTTCACCGCATACATGCTCTGATCCGCGTGTTCCAGCAGGGTCTGGGCCGGCACGTCGTCGTCCGGGTACACAGTGAACCCGATGCTTGCTCCGATGCCATCCACAGAGCCCGCCTTCAAGGCGTATGGACGCCTGACCGTATTCAGAATACGGCGCAGGATCTCGTCGAAGTTGCCGGATGCGGGTAGCCCGGGGAGCAGAATCGCAAATTCGTCACCCCCAAGCCGGCCAACCGTGTCGCTCCCCCGCACGGCCGCCACCAATCTGTTCGCCGCTTCGACCAGGACGTCATCTCCTGCCTGATGCCCGAGCCGGTCATTGACCTCCTTGAAACCGTCGAGGTCGAGATAACAAACGGCCAAGGGTGAAGCGTTCTGCCGTGCTTGCGTCATGGCCTGATTCAGACGCTCGAGAAACAGTCGCCGATTGGGCAGACCGGTCAGCGCATCGTGCTCGGACAGCGAGCGCAGATGCGCCCCCCGACGGGCTTCCTCGGTCACGTCGCGCACGTCCGTCATCAGAAAGCGCTTCCCGCAGACGTTTATCGTCCTGCCGGTGAGCACGACTTGTGCGACGCTGCCATCCCGGCGCAGCGCCTTGCCCTCGAACCTGACCGTCTCGCCCATGGCGGCTTCAGCTGCCGCCCGATACTGTGCGCGCTGGTCGGGATCAGACCAGAACTTCAGCTGCTCCGATCCCGTGCGCTTGCCGACCATCTCCGCCGGCCGATAGCCGAAGAAGTCGGCAAAGCTCCGGCTGACCTTCAGCAAGGTGGCGTCTTGCATCGAAGACAGGGCGACCGGATTGGGCATCAGGTCGAAAATTGCCTGAAACAGTGCATTGGATTCATCCAGCGCCCGGTTCGTGGTTTCCAGCCTGTGCAGTGCGGAGCGGAGCTCCTGCGTGCGACTGCGTACCTGGTCTTCGAGCAGCAAGGTGGCCTGGAAGACCCCGAAGTCGGAGTCTGTGAGATCGGACGTGTTCTCGGCGCGTGCAACCAGTGCTGCAACCACCTTCTTGAGACGGGCGACTTCGCTCTGCAGGGCAACGAGTTCATTGGCGTTGGGATCGTTATGCATCGCACCTGACCTCCGTCTTGCCAATCGCGACGCCGGTCAGGGTCTGATTGACGTGAATGCCCATGAACTGCTCGCCGTAGCTGTTGAAACCGATGACGTGATTGTCCATGAACAACGTTTCGATAGCGCTATGGAACTCGTCGATCTGTGCTTCAAGCTTGCAGTGAATGCAGTTGAAGCCCAGCACCATCGAAGGCTCGCCCACGTGTTGTCGCAACTCTTCAAACAAGGCCCGGCGAATCTCCGTCATTCCCACACTGTGGGCGACGTGAAGGACCACGCCGGGCTCGATGGCACTGAACAGCTGCAAGCTGCCGTCGGCATTGACCCTGCCGACCGCCCGCACATAGTCGTTGCCCCTGATCCGCACGACCATCGGCGTCCGCACACAGAGGGACGCGTTCAGATCGGCGATACCGAGGCCTGCCGCGCGTGCGTACTCGGCAGCGGCGGGGAGGCCGTTGATCTCGCTGACGATACGCCGTTCGGCATCGGCTTCGGTCACGACGAGGGCTTCGTCGCCCCCCACAAAATGGTGGCTGCGAAACACCTTGAACGGCAGGGATGTCCTCAGCACGACGAATGCAGCGGAGTCGCTTCTGAACGCCCCGTCGGCGAATACATGGGTAGTCACCAGGCGCTGGTCGTCGCCGGCCGAAGCGCCAACCATCGGAACGTCACCGAGTGCAGCCTGAAATGAGTGGGCGATGGACTCTTCGCGACCGGACAAGCCGTCCGTCAGGAGGAGGGCGAAACTGTCCCCGCTGCCATTGCCGACTTGCTCGCGCAGTTCGGCTGTGACGGTCTCGACCTGCGCGGGCACGACCGCTTTGAGGGCGTCAATGTGCGCGCTGCCGGCAACGAAGGACGCCGACGAAAAACTGGCGCCGCTCAGGCTGCCTTCACAACAGCCCGCCGGGCCGATTTCGCCCGCAGTGGTGCAACCGATGACGGGCCTGTCGCCAAAATGACGGTTGATCGCGATGGCAAGCTCATCGAGCTCGAAACGGCTGGAGCAGAAGAACAGAACCAGTGCCATGTCTGGCTGCGCAATCGCTCGATGCAGTTCCTGCACTGCCTGAAGCGGGTCGGATGAAGTGGATTGACCTGTACGCAGACTCACGATCTTTTGTCCCGGAGCAAAGGGTGATGCAACCGATCACGCCCTTGTCAAAGGATAGTTTAGGACGATCGAGCTGCGGGCATTATCGATCCGGGTTTGTGACGTATGTCTGACTGGGGATTTTCGGGATTGGTGAGATCAGCGGCTTCGCGGACGGCTGTGGGTTTTGGTCGCCCCCAACAGCCGGGGGCGACGCAGGGACGTCGGGCGGATTACATCGCTCCGTTCGGATTGCGATGCGCCCAGCCGGTGAGCTTACGCTCGACCAGCGCAAACAGTTCGTACATCGCCACACCCATGATGCCGATGACGATCAGACCGGCGAAGACCAGCGCCATGTCCATCGACGAACTGGCCGCCATCATCAGGTAGCCAATGCCGAGGTTGGAAGCGACTGTTTCGGAGATCACCGAGCCGACGAAAGCAAGGGTGATCGCGACCTTCAGCGAGGCAAAGAAGTAGGGCATCGCGCGTGGCAGGCCAACCTTCTTCAGGATGTCGAGGCGGGATGCGCCCAGCGAGCGCAGCACGTCTTCCATCTCGGGCTCCAGTGTCGCCAGGCCGGTGGCGACATTCACCACGACGGGAAAAAAGGAGATCAGGAAGGCGGTGAGGATGGCGGGAATGGTGCCGATGCCGAACCACACCACCAGTACCGGCACGAAGGCGACCTTGGGGATGGAGTTGAACCCCACCAGCAGGGGATAGAACGCCTTGTAGATGATGGGCGAAGAGCCCACCGCCGCGCCCACCACGAGCCCGAACACGACCGCAATGGCGAAACCGGCCAGGGTGGTGAGAAAGGTCTGGGTGGCGTGCATCATGATCGGGTCCCAGTGCATCACCGTTGAATGCCAAACGGAAGATACCGAGGGGAACAGGAACGCCGGCACATCGAAGGCAACGACGATGCCTTCCCACAACAGGCCGAAGAACAGCACGACCAGCCAGGGGGCGAGCCGGATCAGGGTATTCTGTGACAGCATCAAGGCCTCCTGGCTCAGGATTCGCGGATGTGGCCGATGTGCTCGCGCAGTTCGTGCACGTAGGCGGCAAAGGGTTCGGTGTAGGTCACGTCGAGGTCGCGCGGACGCGGCAGGTCGATTTCGCGTCGTACCAGGATGCGGCCCGGGCGCTTGCTCATCACGTACACGGTGTCGGCGAGGAACACCGCCTCGCGCAGGTCGTGGGTGACCAGCACCACGGTGAAAGGCTCTTCCTGCCACAGGTCGCGCACCATGCACCACAGTTCTTCGCGGGTGAAGGCATCGAGCGCGCCGAAGGGCTCGTCGAGCATCAGCAGGCGTGGCTTGTGAATCAGGGCGCGGCAGATCGAGGCGCGCTGCTGCATGCCGCCGGAGAGTTCCCACGGGAACTTGTCCTCGAATCCGGCCAGGCCGACGCGCTTGATCAGGGCGCGTGCCTGCTCTTCGTACTCGGCGCGCTTCGCCCGCAGCGTGGAACGATAGGGCTCGACGATCTCCATCGGCAGCATCACGTTCTGCAAGGTGGTGCGCCAAGGCAACAGGTTGGAGGCCTGGAAAGCCATGCCGACGCACTTCTGCGGGCCACCGACCTCGCGTCCGTCTACGTACACATAACCCTTTGAGGGTGGCTTGAGGCCGGTGACCAGCTTCATCACCGTCGATTTTCCGCAGCCGGACGGGCCGACCAGCGAGATGAACTCGTTCTCGCGGATCGACAGGCTGACATCCTCGATCGCAAACGGGCTGCCGGGCTGATAGGCCAGGCTCACATCTTCGAAACGGACGAAATCCATGATTTCCCTGGCGGGCAACGAAAGTTGATCGTTGCCCGCACACTCCTTGGGGCCGTGCTTACTTGATGGCGCGGTCGGCTGCGGATGGCAGATAGGCGGCGGTAAACAGCGAGCCAGCATCAGGGGTGGCGGGCAGGCCGAACGCAGCGCTCGCTTCCGCCACCGAACGCGTGAGGCGCGCGGGATCGACCGCGCCGAGGCCGATCGAGCGGGTTTCAGGCGTCACCACTACGGAGTCGATTGCGAGCTTCAGGCGCTTGCCTTCGAGCGTCACATTGACCAGCGGGTCGCGTTCCTTCACTGCCAGCACGGCGGCGTCGGGGTTTGAAATGGTTTCCTTCAGCGCCTTGTTGAAGGCGCGCACGAAGCCGGCGACGGCCTTGGGCTGCTCGCTCAGCATCTTCGGGCTGGCGATCAGGGTGTTGCCATAGAGCTCGACACCGTTTTCGCGGTACTTCAGCGCGACGATCTGATCGGCAGGAACGCCGCGTGCCTGAAGGTTGAGGAGGCTGGTGAAGTAGAAGCCGGTAATACCGTCGACGTCGCCGCGCGCAAGCAGGGTCTCACGAATCGCAGGCTCGACCGTCTGCCATTTCACTGCATTGAGCGTCAGACCGTTGGCCTTGGCGAAAGCCGGCCAGGCCTTGCGTCCGCCATCGAAAATGGGTGAGGCGAGCGTCTTGCCGGCGAGATCGGCCGGCTTGGTGACGCCCGACTTTTTCAGAACGAAGACTGCGGCGGGTGTCGAGTTGTAGACCATGTAGATGGCCTGAATCTTCGAGCCCGGCGTCTTCGCATCATATTCGACCAGTGCATTGAAATCGGCAAAGCCCATGTCGTAGGCGCCGGTGGCAACGCGCGTCACCGCACCGGCCGACCCGTTGCCGGCATCAATCTCTACGTCCAGGCCTTCTGCGGCGAAATAGCCTTTGCTCTTGGCAAGAAGGAAGGGCGCGGACGGGCCTTCGAAGCGCCAGTCGAGCGTGAACTTGATCTTCACGGGGGCGTCGGCCGCCTGAGCATGCCCGAGGCCAAGTGTGCATGCCGTCACGAGCAAGGCGCCGAGAAGGCGGCGGCGCAGGGTGGTCGGCTGGTCATTGCGAGTGTGAAACATGTAGTGCTCCTGTGTGTCGTTGCGACACACATCGCAAGCGCCATGCCATACCGGGTTGGCGGGAAAGACGGGCTTTGATTGCGTAATACGGCGGGGGTGGCACCAAAAGGGTGCAGCCTTTTTCCGGCGTGGATTTCAGGGCTTTGAAAACTATCGTTTTTGCGGCGCACAAATACTGTGCGTCATGAACACGGATGGCGCGAATGTGGTGCTTTTACGGATGATGAAAGGCTTGTTAAATACTGCCTATAAACAATGGCTTAGATTAGATTCAAGTATATGTAAAACGTAATAATGCATATCGCTCAAAAACGCCGCGAGTCCTGTTAGCTTGAAAAAAACGCGGCGATTCATGTTGCGTTGAATCAATCACTTTTCCCGTTCAGGAGTCTTCGCATCATGTATCCCACCACCTCGCGAATCATCACTGCTGCCGTGCTTGGCGCCTGTCTGGCGGTGCCGATGACGGCCTCGGCCGCCAACTGGAGCGACACCTCCATTTCCTACCGTTATGGCGAAAAGTTCAACGAACCGGCCATTTCGGATGATGTGTCGAAAGACATCGTGGGCTTTACTCACGTGAGTGGGTATGACTACGGGCAGAACTTCCTGAACGTGGATATCCTGACCTCGGACAGCAAGGATCCGGCAAAAGGCGGCGATACCGGCGCGCAGGAAATCTACGTGGTGTACGCGCATCAGCTCTATCTGGGCAAGGTTTTCGACAAGAACCTGTCCTTCGGTCCGGTCAAGGAGGTCGCGCTGACGACCGGTTTCGACTGGAACACCAAGGACACCGCGTTCGCACCAAAGGTGCGCAAGCTGCTGGTTGGTCCGACGCTGAAGTTCGACATTCCCAAGGGCTTCTTCGACGTAAGCCTGCTGTATTACAAGGAATGGAACAACAACGGTATCGTGGGCAAATCGGTCGACTTCGATCCGACCTACCGCATCGCGATGGCATGGGGTGTGCCCTTCAATCTCGGTTCGGTGCCGCTGTCCTTCGAAGGTTTCCTGAACTACACCGGCAAGAAGGGCAGGGACGGTTTTGGAGTCAAGACTGATCCGGAAACATGGACCGACATGTTCATCATGGCCGATGTGGGCCAGATGCTGATGGGCAAGCCGCGCACCCTGCGTGCAGGGATCGGCTACGAGTACATCAATAACAAGTTTGGCGCGACAGAAGGCAGTACTGGCTCCGAAACCAGCGCGCCGATGATCAAGGTGCAGTGGCACTTCTGAAACCCTGAACCACGAGTGTCCGAAAGGGCAGGGACGCCACTGGCGTTCCTGCCCTTTTTTCATGCACGCGCCCGCCCGCCCTGGAGGCGTTTCATGGGCGGGGCATGCGGCTGCGCCGCGCTCGACCTGCAGCGCGCTGTGCCTCGGCCGTGTCGAATGCGCGCTCAAGTGCCGACAGGCCCTCCCTTGCTGTCCGCAATGCCTGAGTGAGGACGTGACGG
>JALNWS010000161.1 GCA_023230755.1 Azoarcus sp. | reverse complement strand
GGGCGGCATCTACGCACTCATCGGCCTCGGCCTGGCCCTGGCGTTCGGCACCATGCGGGTAATCAACCTTGCGCATGGCGAGCTCGTGTTGCTGGCGGCCTACGTGGCATACACGATGGAAAGCGCATACGGGCTCAATCCCTTGCTCTCCTTGCCGGTGGCGGCGATTGTGACCGCTGCGGCGTCGGCAACGGTGTATTTCCTGGTTTCACGGATTCGACGAAACCGTGAGCTGAACTCGCTCATGCTGACCTTTGCGCTTGGCGTGATCCTGACCAACGGCATTCTGCTGATCTGGAAGAGCGATATCCGTTCGACCTCCACGTCCTTCATGCAGGACGCAGTCCAGTTCGGGTCGGTATACAGCATGAACAGCGAGCTCGGCGCCTTTGTAGTCAGCGTCTTTGTCGCCATCGCGTTGTGGTACTGGCTGTCGCGCAGCTGGTATGGCCGTGCGGTGCGTGCGGTTTCGTCCAATCGTGATGCAGCCAAACTCATGGGGATCAACCCGGCGAAGGTCGAGGTGGCGTCCTTTCTGGTCGCGGGGCTGCTCGCAGCCGTGGCGGGTACAGCGATCTACTCCAGCGGTGTGATCTCGCCGCCTCTTGGTCACGCCCTTACGGTGAAGGCTTTCATCATCACCGTGCTCGCAGGGGTCGGGTCGGTTCCCGGCGTCCTCCTTGCCGCATTGCTGCTCGGTGTGGCCGAGGCGCTCACTGTGACCTTCTTCAGCTCTGCATTGCAGGAGTTGTCGGGCATGGTGCTTTTCCTGGTGGTGCTGTTTGTGCTTCCGAACGGTCTGTTCGGTGGTCAGAAGAGACGGGGGTGACGCAATGCAGAAACGTATGATTGTGGCGCTGGCACTGTTCTACGTAGTGGTGCCCGTCCTGCTCAATGGAAACAACTACATCCTCAGTTTGCTGGTTTCGTCGTTGATCGTTGCGGGCATGGCGGTATCGTGGGCGCTGCTGGGTAACCTCGGCGGCATGGTGAGCTTCGGTCACGCAGCCTTCTTCGGGATCGGTGGCTACGCTTCCGCGCTGCTGGTGACCAAGCTCGGTTTACCAGTCATGGTGGCGATCCCCGCAGGCGGCGTTGCTGCGGTTCTGGCCTCGGTCTTCATGTTGCCGGCGCTGCGCCTGTCGGGGCCTTACTTCGCGCTGGCGATCCTGGCCTATGCACACATCTTCAAGATCCTAGCCACCGAGTTTTCGTCGCTGACCGGGGGCTCTGCCGGATTGTCCTCGATTCCAGGTCTGCCCGACATCTTCGGCTTCAACCTGTCTTCACGGCTGGGGGCGTACTTCGTGGTGCTCTCGCTGGTGCTCATGTTTTGCTGGGTGTATGGCCGGATTCGTCGCTCCGATTACGGCACGGCCTTGCGTGCCATGCATGACAGTGAGGATGCAACTCGGGTGGTCGGGGTCAACAGCCTGATGCTCAAGAGCTGGATGCTGTTTGTGTCCGCGTTCATGGGTGGGTTGATCGGTGCGTTCAATGCGCATGTGATCAACTTCCTTGAGCCGGATTACGCTTTCAATAGCGCTTGGAGCGTGTTGCCGATCGTAGCGGCCATCTTCGGCGGTTACCGCACGGTGTATGGGCCTGCCATCGGCGCGGTAGTGATCTACCTGGTCGACCAGCTGGTATTCAAGGAAATCATGAGTACGGGTCACCAACTCATCCTTGGTGCTGTGCTGGCAGGGATGATCCTGTTCGCCCCCGATGGCCTGATGAGGCTCTTCAAGCGCAAACCGCAGGAGGCTCGTAATGCTCACACTTGAGAACGTAACCGTTCGTTTTGGTGGCCTGACCGCCGTCAAAGATGTCTCTTTTTCGATGGGAACCGATCAGGTTCTGGGGCTGGTAGGGCCCAATGGTGCCGGCAAGACCACCCTGTTCAACGCGATCTCGGGGCTGGTGCGACCGGGCGGCGGTCGGGTGATGTTCAACGGTGTCGATCTGACTCGCAAGCCGCTGCATTCGCGTGCCCATCATGGTCTCGGCCGCACGTTCCAGATTCCGCAGCCGATGCATGAGCTGACGGTGCGCGAGAACCTGCTGGTGGCTCAGCGCTTCGGTGCAGGCAAGGTCGATCACAAGCGTCTGGACGAGATCATGGACTTCATGGATCTGGGTGACCAGGCTGATCGCAATGCCGCGACCGAGTTGGCGCTGCAGGAGCTCAAGCGTCTGGAGGTGGCCAAGGCAATGGCCACCGAGCCGCGCATGCTGCTCCTGGACGAAGTACTCGCGGGTCTTGAAACCAACGGCAAGCGTCACTTCACCGCGCGCCTGCAGGACATGCACAAGCGCTTCAAGATCGGCATCCTCATCATCGAGCACGACATCGAGACCGTTTCCAGTCTGTGCCATCGGGTGGTGGTGCTCAACTTTGGTGAGATTCTCGCCGACGGTACGCCGGATGCCGTTTTCCGCGATCCGGAAGTGGTGCGCAGTTATACCGGAGGTGGCGAAGATGCTTGAGGTAAAGAGTGTTCGCGCGGGCTATGGCGCGATCAATGTGCTATGGGATGCCTCTCTCGACTTTCGCGAAGGCGAACTGACAACCGTGGTTGGCCCCAATGGCGCGGGCAAGAGCACGATGCTGAAGGCGGTGATGGGGCTGGTCGCACCGACCCGCGGTGAGATCGTGCTCGACGGACACAGCATTGGCGGCACGCCGACCTGGGAAATGCCGGGCCGCGGGCTGGTGCTCATTCCCGAGGGACGCATGGTCTTTCGCGACATGTCGGTCGAGGAAAACCTTGCGATGGGGGCTTTCCCCACAGAGCGCCGGGCGGCAGTCCAGCGCAACATCGAGCGTGCGTACACGTTCTTCCCCCGGCTCAAGGAGCGCCGCTCTCAGCAGGCAGGTTCGCTCTCGGGAGGGGAGGCGCAGATGCTGGCCATCGGGCGTGGCTTGATGGCGGAGCCGCGAGTGCTGCTCGTGGATGAACCCTCGCTCGGTCTGGCGCCGGTCATCGTGCATGAGATCCTGGATATTCTGCGCAAGCTCAAGGAGGAGGGCGTGACCATCGTCCTCGTAGAGCAGAACACCCATCTCGCGCTGGGCGTGGCGGACCGTGTGTTCCTGATGCGCAGCGGCAAGGTGGTGCTCGATCAGCCTGCGAGCGACGTCAGCCAGAGTGATCTTCACGATCTCTATTTTTCGCTGGAGCATTAGTGATATGGCGGGCCGAGGTGGACGCACGCATTGCCGCGGAGGGCACGAGCTTCCGCTGGCGCGCGATCGCCACCTTGTTGCTCGGCACCTTCGTTGCGGTGATGGAAGGGACGGTGGTGAACGTTGCGCTGCCCGCCATTCAGCGCGAATTCGGCATCGGCTATGCGACTGCGCAGGTGCTTGCAACCGCCTTTCTTGCGGCTACGACGGTTACGATGCTGATGGCGCCGTGGACCATCCGCCGCTTCGGTTTGCGCCGTGCTTACGGCGTGGCGGTGGGCTGCCTGTTGCTGGCCTCGCTGATGGCCGCACTGGTGGGTCATCTGCATTTTTCCATTCTGGTTGTGTGCCGGATACTTCAGGGCGCTGCCGCCGGTCTGATTCAGCCGATTGCGATGGTGGGCTTGCTGCCGCTGTTTCCGCCCAATGCACACGGCCGGGCAATGGCGGTGTATGGCCTGGGCATCGTGCTGGCGCCGGCAATCGGACCGGTCGTCGGCGGTCTGCTGGTGGATTCCCTGGGCTGGAGCGGGGTCTTCCTCGTCGCGGTGCCGCCGAGTGCGGCGGCGTGGTACGGCTGTCGCCGTTATCTTTACGAAGGCCGTGGAGAGGAGGCGAGCGTCCGCTTGCCCGATCTGCCCAGTCTTGCGCTGATTTCTTTCGCGCTGGTGGCGGTGCTCACCAGCGTGCCCACCTTCGGGAGCGAGTCGGCGCTGCCGCTTCTGCTGGCAGGGCTCGTCGCCGGTGTCTGCTTCGTGCTGCGTCAGCGGCGCCTGGCCGATCCCCTGCTCAATCCGCGGCTGTTCTCCGCGCCGGGGGTTGGCGCTGGCCTGGGTGTGGCGCTGGTGTATGGCGCGGGCCTGTACGGCTCGACCTATCTGATTCCGCTGTTCGCTCAGCATCAGCTCAATGCGTCGGCGTTTGCCGCAGGGCTGCTTTTATTGCCGGGCGGAGCTGCGCTCGCTGCAATCCTGCCGCTGGGCGGAACACTTGCCGACCGCATCGAGGTACGCAAGGTGGTGGTGGCCGGCTTACTGTGCTTTGCCGGCGGCAGCGGTGCGCTTGCCCTTTCGGGCAGCTCCACCGCCTTGATCTGGGTGGCGACATGGGTGGTGCTGGGGCGGATCGGGCTCGGGCTGCTGATTCCGTCGCTCAACGGTGGCGTGATGCGGCTGGCTGACCCCGATGACCTTAATGCGGTCACCGCTGCAATGAATTTCAGTCGCCAGTTGGGTGGTGCGCTTGGCATCGTCCTGCTCGCGGCGTGGCTGGAGTTTTCCTCGGCCCGCTATGACATCGCGTGGGGCTTCACCCTCGGCTTCGCGATGGTGGCCGGGCTCTTCGTTCTTGGCGCGATTCCGGCCTGTCGAATCAGACGGATGGATGCGCCCGTTTAGGAACATGTTCTGGAGACTTTTTGAATGACTCACCCCGTTGTTGCTGGTCTATACGATCAGATGAGCCTTCCGGTGATCTGCTCGCCGATGTTCATCATCTCCAACCCGGCGCTGGTCATTGCCCAGTGCACCAGTGGCGTGATCGGCTCCTTTCCTGCCCTGAATGCGCGTCCCCAGTTGCAGCTTGACGAGTGGCTGGACGAGATCGGCAGCGGGCTCGAAGGCTTCCGCCGGGACAACCCCGGTGCCCGGGTCGCACCCTTTGCGGTGAACCAGATCGTGCATCAGTCGAACGAACGACTCGATGCCGACATGGAGAGCTGCGTGCGTCATCGGGTACCGCTGATCATCACCAGCCTGCGCGCGCCGGGCGATGTGGTTTCTGCTGCACATTCATACGGTGGCAAGGTGTTTCACGACGTCACGAGCGTGCGCCACGCAGAGAAAGCGGTCGAAGCCGGCGTAGATGGTTTGATCCTGGTCTGTGCCGGCGCGGGTGGCCATGCCGGTACGCTGAGCCCGTTTGCGCTGGTGCGTGAGGTGCGGCGCTTCTTCGATGGTCCGATCGCGCTCTCCGGGGCGATCGCAAACGGCGGCGCCATACTTGCTGCGCGTTCGATGGGGGCGGATTTCGCGTATATCGGCACCCGCTTCATCGCCAGCGAAGAGGCGAATGCGGTCGACGAGTACAAGCGGATGCTGGTCGACAGCAGTGCCGCCGACATCGTCTACACCCCGTATTTCACCGGGGTGCATGGCAATTATCTCAAGCCCAGCATCGTTGCATCCGGGCTTGATCCGGACGACCTTCCCCACGCAGACAAGACCTCCATGAATTTTGGCAGTAATCGGGTCAAGCCCTGGAAGGACGTGTGGGGTGCCGGGCAAGGGGTGGGGAGCATCGACCGGATTCAGCCCACGCGGGAAATCGTGGCACAGCTGAAGCAGGAGTTTCATCAGGCACGCAGCAGTGTATTGGCTCAGGAGTGGAGCGTATGACAAGTGTTCTGGAAACGCGCACCGGTGGCGTACTGCGCCTCACCATTAACCGGCCCGAGGTGCGCAATGCGCTCGATGGCGCGACCTATCGCGGGCTGACGGCAGCGCTGGCCGCCGCGGATGCCGATGCCGAGATCGCTGCGGTGGTGCTGACCGGAGCAGGGGGGCATTTCACTGCCGGGAACGACCTCAAGGATTTTCAGCAGCCACGTGAGGGCGAGGACCGCCCGGCTGCGGCCTTTCTGCGTCAGCTTGCAGCGTTCGGCAAACCGCTCATCGCCGCGGTGGAAGGCTCGGCGGTCGGTATCGGGGTGACGCTGCTGCTGCACTGCGATTTCGTCTATGCCGGCGACACGGCGCGCTTCAGGATGCCCTTCGTCCCCTTGGGGCTGACGCCGGAGGGCGGCTCCAGCCTGCTGTTGCCAAAGCTCGTTGGCGTGCGCAAGGCGAGGGACTGGCTGCTGCGCGGGCGGGCATTCGATACTGTCGAAGCGCTCGATGCGGGATTGCTGACCGGGGCTGTGGCCGCCGGCACTGCGCTTGCAGAGGCAGAAAAGGTCGCACAGGAACTGGCTGGATTGCCTGCCGAAGCGGTGCGCCTGACCAAGGCCATGCTGCACGGCCGGGAGCGGAGCGACCTGAGCGACACCCTCGCCGAGGAGTTCGTCATCTTCTCCGCACGCCTGCACAGCGCCGAAGCACAGGCCGCGTTCGCAGGATTCTTTGCTGCGCGTGAAGTCCCTTCGCCGCAAACCGACGCGACGACATAAAATCACGAACCGGGGACGGAGGAGAGGAGGTTTCATGACGCTGGAGACAAAGGACGACATGATGGTCGATGAAGGCGAACGCAAGAGCAACGCCAAGGAGGATCGCCATTTTGTGACGGCGCTGGCGCGCGGGCTGGAGGTCCTGTCCAGTTTCCGGTCGGGCGAGCGCCTGATGGGCAATAACGAAATTGCGGAGGCCTGCGGATTGCCGCGCTCCACCGCAACGCGGCTGACCTACACGCTGACGAAGCTCGGTTACCTTCACTACGTCCCGAGTGCCGGAAAATATCGTCTTGGTACCGCGACCCTTGCGCTTGGTAGCGCCATGCTGTCCAAGCTCGATGTGCGCCAGATCGCGCGCCCCTTGATGCAGGAACTGGCGGATTTTTCCAAGACCATGGTCTCCCTCGGCGTACGCGACAAGCTGAGCATGATCTATGTGGAGAACTGCCGGAGCCACTCCGCCCTGACCTTGAGCCTCGATGTCGGGTCGCGTATTCCGATCGCGACCACTGCGATGGGACGCGCCTACCTGGCGATGTGCTCCGAATCCGAACGGCGCGAGGTCCTGGGGAGCGTTCGCGAACTCGACGAGCTTGCTTGGCCGCGGATTCGCGAAGGCGTGGACAAGGGGCTGGCCGAATTTCGCGATATCGGTTGTTGCACCTCATTTGGGGACTGGCAACGGGACGTGAATGCGATTGCCATGGCATTCAGCCCCGGTGAAGGGCTGCCACCGATGTCGATCAACTGCGGTGGCCCGTCCTTCAAGCTCGCGCCCGAGTTCCTCCTGAATGAGGTCAGGCCGCGTCTGGTCGAGATGGTACGACTCCTCGAGGCCCGCCTCGGGCGCTGATCGTCCGGCTGCCGGGGATGGGTGGCGCGCCATGCTCCGCCCCCGGCAGTTTCCCTGAACTGAACCCCCATCGTGTCGGGCTCGGCCCGAGGCGTACGCGCGCCTGCGCGCGCCCGACGGCAAAAAAAAGCAGAGGAATATCGTCATGCAACGTGAATCAATGGAGTTCGATGTACTGATCGTCGGTGGCGGTCCCGCCGGTCTGGCCGCAGCGATCCGGCTCAAGCAACTGGCCGTCGCCAAGTCGCTCGATCTCTCGGTTTGCCTCATCGAGAAGGCGGCCGAAATCGGTGCGCATACGCTCTCGGGTGCGGTAATGGACACCAGGGCGCTAGCCGAACTGATTCCGGACTGGAAAGAGCAGGG
This sequence comes from Azoarcus sp., assembly GCA_023230755.1. Taxonomy (GTDB): domain Bacteria; phylum Pseudomonadota; class Gammaproteobacteria; order Burkholderiales; family Rhodocyclaceae; genus Parazoarcus. The sequence continues at coordinate 1,633 of JALNWS010000161.1, read as the reverse complement.
TGCTCCGCTCAAGACCGAAGTCACCGAGGATCGCGTGCTCTTTCTGTCCGAGAGCGGTGCACGTGCGATGCCAAACGCCTTGCTGCCCGACTGCTTCGTAAACCACGGCAACTACATCGTGCGCCTGGGGAATGTTGTCAAATGGCTTGGTGAGCAGGCGGAGGCGCTGGGTGTTGAGGTCTATCCCGGGTTTGCCGGTGCCGAACTGCTGTTCGACGAGCAGGGGCGGGTCAAGGGCGTTGCGACCGGAGACATGGGGCTGACGCGTGAAGGCGAACAAGGGCCAAACTATCAGCTTGGAATGGAGTTGCACGCCCGCTACACCCTGTTTGCAGAAGGTTGCCGCGGACACCTCGGCAAGCAGCTGGAGGCGCACTTCGACCTTCGCCGGGAAGCAGATCCCCAGACCTACGGTATCGGGATCAAGGAGTTGTGGGAGGTGCCCGCGGGCCAGCACCAGCCGGGTCTGGTGGTGCATACGGCGGGCTGGCCGATGGACAATGCGACTTACGGCGGAGGCTTCGTCTATCACCTTGAGGACAACCTGGTTGCAGTTGGCTACGTCGTGGGGCTGGGCTATACGAATCCCTACCTCGCACCTTTTGAAGAGTTCCAGCGCTACAAGACCCATCCCGAGATTCGCCGTTTCCTTGAGGGCGGAAAAAGGCTGTCCTACGGTGCGCGCGCGATTGCTGCGGGCGGGCTGCAGAGTCTTCCAAAACTGACTTTCGCAGGCGGGGCCCTGATCGGCGACGACGCCGGTTTTCTGAACGCAGCGCGCATCAAGGGCAGTCACGCTGCCATCAAGAGTGGCATGCTGGCCGCAGACGCTGCGTTCGAGGCGCTTGCCGACGAGCGCGCCGATGCCGACCTTGCCGCCTACCCGCAGGCGTTTCGTCAGAGCTGGCTGCACGAGGAGTTGCACAAAACGCGCAATTTCAAGCCCTACATGAAGAAGGGCCTGTATCTGGGCTCCCTGCTGTTTGGCGCCGAGCAGATGCTGTTCAAGGGTAAGGTGCCGTGGACTCTGCGCAACTCCGCAGATCACACCGCGCTCAGGCCTGCTGCGGAATGTCGGCCGATCGACTATCCAAAGCCGGACGGAAAGCTTTCGTTCGATCGTCTGTCTTCGGTGTTTCTGTCCAACACCAACCATGAGGAGTCGCAGCCGTGCCACCTGCAACTGAAGGATGGCACGGTCCCGATCGCGATCAATCTCGCCACCTACGACGCTCCCGAGCAGCGCTACTGTCCTGCGGGGGTGTATGAAATCGTGCGTGAAGCTGAGGGCAGCTCACCCCGGCTCCAGATCAATGCCCAGAATTGTGTGCATTGCAAAACCTGCGACATTAAGGATCCCGCACAGAACATCAACTGGGTCGTGCCGCAGGGTGGGGAAGGGCCGATCTATCAGGGCATGTAACCGGGCCCATTGGGCCGCCTGGCGTCAGGCGACGCTGCGTACCCGCGCGAGTGGCTGTGGCGCTCGCTGTTCGCCGGCCAGCACCGCGTCGGCGTCGAGCGAGCCGATGGGGACTGCGCGGTCGGCCGGAATCAGGCCGGTGACTTCGAGTTCGAGGTAGCGGGTGCAGCTCACGCGCAGGAAGGAGGTGAAGTTGCTTCGATCCTGCAG
>JALNWS010000160.1 GCA_023230755.1 Azoarcus sp. | reverse complement strand
GGCTGCTGCACCGGACCTGGGGCGGGGTGATGGCCGGCGTGCTGTTCGTGCTGCCGTCCCTGTTCATTCTGATTGCGCTGTCGTGGATCTACATTGCATTCGGCGATGTCCCGCTGGTCGTGGGGCTGTTCTACGGCATCAAGCCGGCCGTGACCGCGATCGTGCTGCAGGCTGCGCACCGCATTGGTTCGCGGGCGCTCAGGAATTCGGCCTTGTGGGGGATCGCGGGGGCGTCCTTCGTGGCGATCTTTGCGCTGCAACTGCCGTTTCCAGCAATCGTGGCTGGCGCGGCGCTGGTGGGCTTCATCGGCGGGCGGTTTGCCCCGGCCCGGTTCAGTTCGGGAGGCGGGCACGCCAGCGTGACAAAGTCGGCCGCAGGGGCGCTGATCGATGACAACACGCCCACGCCCGCGCATGCACGTTTCAGCTGGCTCAGACTGGCGATGGTGCTGGGCGGTGGCGCCTTGCTGTGGGTGGTGCCGATGGGCCTGCTGATCGCGGCCCGGGGCTGGGACGATACCTTGACGCAGATGGGCTGGTTTTTCACCAAGGCCGCCTTGCTGACCTTCGGCGGTGCCTATGCGGTCCTGCCCTATGTCTATCAGGGCGGGGTCGAACACTACGGCTGGCTGAGCCCGACGCAGATGATCGACGGCCTCGCGCTGGGTGAGACCACGCCCGGCCCCTTGATCATGGTGGTGGCCTTTGTCGGTTTTGTCGGCGGCTACGTCGGCGAGCTGTTCGGCCCCGAAACGCGCTTTCTGGCGGGGGCGGTGGCTGCGACGCTGGTGACCTGGTTCACCTTTCTGCCATCCTTCCTCTTCATCCTGGTCGGCGGACCGCTGGTGGAGTCGACCCACGACAACCTTAAGTTTACCGCGCCGCTCACCGCGATCACCGCCGCGGTCGTCGGCGTGATCCTGAATCTGGCGCTGTTCTTCGGTTATCACGTACTGTGGCCGGCCGGCTTCGAGGGCGCCTTTGACTGGCCGTCGGCCTTGATCGCACTGATCGCTGCGCTGGCCTTGTTCCGCTTCAGGATGAACGTCATCCATGTCATCGCAATGTGCGCAGTGCTGGGGCTGCTGGCCAGGACCGTGATTGCTTGAACAGGTGGGTGCTCGAAGCCACGGGTGCGACAGGAGTGGTTACAATCCTCTGAAACTAGGAAATGCCATGACCGCCTGCGCACGTTCCTGCAAGGGGCGTGTCTCACAGGGCGGCCAGGATATTCATAAGGAGACAAGATGCCCGCTTTGCTCAATAACGTAGATCCCGATGGTCTGCTCGAATACTCGGTGGTCTACACCGACCGTGCGCTCAACCACATGTCCAAGGCTTTTCAGGGCGTGATGCGTGAGCTCTCGGCCATGCTCAAGCGCACCTACAATGCGGACGCCGTGGCAATCGTGCCCGGCAGTGGCACTTTCGGCATGGAAGCGGTGGCCCGTCAGCTCGCCACCGGCAAGCGTGCCCTGGTGATTCGTAATGGCTGGTTCAGTTACCGCTGGACGCAGATATTCGACATGGGCCGCATCCCCGAAACGTCTGTCGTGCTCAAGGCGCGTCCGGTGAGCGCCGGTCCGCAGACGCCCTTTGCGCCGGTGGCGGTCGAGGATGCCGTCGCCGCGATTCGTCAGCACAAGCCTGACGTCGTGTTTGCGCCGCACGTCGAAACCTCTTCGGGCATGATCCTGCCGGACGATTACCTGAAGGCGGTGGCCGATGCCGTGCATGCGGAGGGCGGGCTGTTCGTGCTCGACTGCATCGCATCCGGCGCCATGTGGGTGGACATGGTGGCTACAGGCGTCGACGTCCTGATCAGTGCGCCGCAAAAAGGGTGGACGGCGTCGCCCTGCTGCGCGATGGTGATGCTCAGCCGCCAGGCGCGCGAGCGCATCGACACCACCACGAGCACCAGCTTTGCCTGCGACCTCAAGAAATGGTTGCAGATCATGGAGGCGTACGAAGGCGGCGCGCACGCGTATCACGCCACGATGCCGACCGACGCGCTGGCAAAACTGCACGAAGCGATGCGGGAAACCGAAGCCTATGGGCTGGAGCGGGTGCGGGACGAGCAGGTCGAACTGGGCGCAAAGGTACGCGCGCTGCTGGAAAGTCGCGGTTTTCGCAGTGTGGCGGCCGAGGGCTTCAAGGCGCCTGGCGTGGTGGTCAGCTACACTGATGACGACGGAATTCGCAGCGGTGCCAAGTTTGCCCAGGCGGGGCTGCAGAGCGCCGCGGGCGTGCCACTGCAGTGTGATGAGCCTGCAGATTTCAAGACATTTCGCCTTGGCCTGTTTGGCCTCGACAAGCTGCACAACATCAAGCGTACGGTCGCAAACCTGCAGAAGGCGCTGGATCAGTTGCGTTAAGGCTGCCGCCGGCACGCTACCGTCAGGAAAACGGGTACGTCAGCTGTGTGGATAAACGCAGCTGACGTGCGGGCGCGCTTCGCCGGGCCGTGCCGCGCAATGCGCGGGCCTGAACTGATGGCGGCCCCGGTCAGACTCAGTGATGCGCGTGATGTGCAGGCTGAGTCAGTTTGTGCATGACACTGGCGAACAGTTGGCGAGTGCCGTTGTAGCCGGCCGCGATCAGGCGGCCGATCTCTTCGCTGCGGAGGCGGTTGGCCTTACGGACGATTGAGTCGATCTGTTCGGGGGTGTATTCCATTTTGACGCTCCTTTTACGTGTTCCCATCGTGTGGGAACGATCTGACTGTAGCGCGCATGCTGCGTCGCAACAAACGATGAATTGTCATCTGACGGATTAGAAAAACTCATCTGTATGGTCGAACGACTTCCTCCGCTCAATGCCCTGCGTGCCTTTGAGGTCGCTGCCCGCCACCTCAGCTTCCAACGCGCGGCGCAGGAGTTGTCGGTCACGCCGACTGCGATCAGCCACCAGATTCGCAGTCTCGAGGAGCATCTGGGGGTTTCGCTGTTCCATCGCCTGACGCGCGCCCTTGAACTGACGCCGGAAGGCGAGGCCATGCTGCCCAAGCTGCGTGAGGGCATGGACTGTTTCACCGCCGCGGTGGCAGCGGTGCGCGAGTTCGTTCCCGACCACCGGCTGGTCGTGCTGGCCCCGCCGTCGCTCGCGCTGCGCTGGCTGTTGCCGCGGCTGCAGCGCTTTACCAACATGTATCCGGAAGTCGAGTTACACCTGTCTGGGTCAGCGGCAATGATCGACAGCGGTGAGGGCAGGCAGCGTGTTCCGGATGCCGGGGCCGCCCTCAGCGCTGCGCCCGAGATCTGGATTCGCAACGGCTATGGACGCTATCCGGGCTGTCGCGTCGATCTGGTGCTTGAACCCGACTACACGCCCGTTTGCAGTCCGCAACTGCTGCGCGGCAAGCTGCCGTTGCGCAAGCCGGCAGACATGCGCTATCAGACGCTGATCCATGACGACACCATTCAGAATCTGCAGGAGCGACCGAACTGGGCCGAGTGGCTGAAAGTGGCGGGTGTGAAGGGTGTGGATACGGCGGCCGGGCCGCACTTTACCGATTCCGGACTTGCCATCGCGGCGGCGCTAGGCGGCTTTGGTGTCGCCCTGCAGTCGCGTCCGCTGGTCGCCGCCGAGATTGCCGCAGGGCAGCTGATTGCCCCCTTTGATATTTCGCTCGGACGACGCTTTGCCTATTACATCGTGACGCCTGAGGAGATCGCTGATCGCCCGGTTGTTGCGGCGTTCCGGAACTGGCTGCTCGATGAGTCGGGCATGAACGTCAAGGCCGGCTCCGAGCCCGGTACGGAGCCAGCCGCTTAGGTGTCACCTGCCGGTGCGCCAGCCCTGAGAGGCCACAAGGTTGCCAGCAGCGCAAGCAGGGCAAAGCCGGCGCCGGCGATGAAAGTCCATTGTGCGCCGCGCATTTCCCACAGCAGGCCGGCGAGTACGCTGGCCAGCAGCATGGCCAGGCCGCTGACGAGGTTGAAGAAGCCGTAGGCGGTACCGCGCAGCTCGGCGGGGGCGCTGTCGGCCACCATGCGTGCGAGCAGGCCTTGCGTCATGCCCATGTGCAGGCCCCACAGCACAATGCCTGTTGCCAGCGAGGCCCAGTGCGTGCCTGAGGCAAGAACGAGATCGGCCGCGATCAGCACGACGAGCCCCAGTCCCAGCAGCAGCGTGTGACTCACGCCGTCGGACAGTTTTCCGAACGGGTAGGCGGCGAGGGCATACACGACGTTCATGCCGACCAGCACCAGCGGGGTCAGTGCGATCGCCAGTCCGCCGTCGAGCACGCGCAGCACGAGAAAGGCTTCGGAGAAGCGCGCCAGCGTGAATAACGCCCCGATGGTCACCACCCACCAGTAGGCCGAAGACAGCAGGCGCAGGTTCTCGCGCCTGAGCGGACTGGTTCGCTTTGCCTGCGGCGGGCGCTCGGGTTCGCGCACGCCGAACAGCAGCAGCGCTACCGACAGCACGCCGGGCACGATGGCGACCCAGAACACCGCACGAAAATCGTTTGCCCACAGCAGCATCAGCCCCATGGCGAGCAGCGGACCGACGAAGGCGCCGACAGTGTCGAGCGACTGGCGCAGGCCGAAGGCCGCGCCGCGCATCTCGGGCGGGGCAATGTCGGCAACCAGTGCGTCGCGCGGTGCACCGCGGATGCCCTTGCCGACGCGGTCGATCAGCCGCGCACCCAGCACCAGGCCGGGGCCGCTGGCGAGTGCGAACAGCGGCTTGGACAGTGCGCCCAGCCCGTAGCCCAGCAGCGCCAGCGGTTTGCGTTTGCCCCAGTAATCGGACAGCACGCCGGAGAAGACCTTCACGATCAGTGCCGTGGCTTCGGCTGCGCCTTCGATCAGCCCGACCACCAGGGTGCTTGCGCCCAGGCTGGTGACGAGGAAGACCGGCAGCAGGCTGTGGATCAGCTCCGAGGACACGTCCATCAGCAGGCTGACGAAGCCCAGCATCCAGATCGCAGGTGGCAGCCCCGCCCTTGCAGACGGTTTGAAAGGAGGTTCTTCGCTCGCGGGGCCGGGTTCGCTCATGCCTGCTATATACGCCCCTCGCGCTTCAGTTGCCACTCCTTGACCAGGGCATACATCGCCGGAATCACCGCCAGCGTCAGCACCGTGGAAGAAATCATCCCGCCCACCATCGGGGCGGCAATGCGGCTCATGACTTCCGAACCGGTGCCAGTGCTCCACATGATGGGCAACAGGCCGGCCATGATCGCAACCACCGTCATCATCTTCGGGCGCACACGCTCCACCGCGCCGTCCATGATGGCGTGGTAGAGGTCGGCCGGGGTCGGGGCGAGACCTTCCGCAGCGCGTCTGGCCCGGATCGCCTTCCACGCCTGATCAAGGTAGATCAGCATGATCACGCCGGTTTCCGCCGCCACCCCGGCGAGCGCGATGAAGCCGACCGCCACCGCGACGCTCATCTGGTAGTCGAGCCACCACATCAGCCAGACGCCGCCAACCAGCGCGAAGGGCACCGACAGCATCACGATCAGGGTCTCGCTGAGGCGGCGGAAGTTGAGATAGAGCAGCACGAAGATCAGCGCCAGCGTCAGCGGTCCGACCACGGCGAGCTTGGCCTTGGCGCGTTCCATGTTCTCGAACTGGCCGCTCCAGGTGGCGTAGTAGCCGGGCGGGAAGCTGACCTGTTCGGTTACGGCCTGTTGTGCGCGCTTGACGAAGGCGCCGATGTCGCTGTCGCGGGTGTCGACATAGACGTAGGCCGCAAGCAGCGCGTTCTCGGTGCGGATTGCCGGCGCGCCACGCTGCAGGCTGACCGTTGCCAGCTGGCCGAGCGGGATCGGACCGTTGGCGGTCGGCACATGGATCTCGGTGGCGATGCGCTGCGGGTCATCGCGCAGGCTGCGCGGGTAGCGCACGCTGACGTTGTAGCGCTCCAGCCCTTCGACGGTGGTGGTGACGCTGTCACCGCCGAGTGCGGTCGCGACCACGTCGAGCACCATGCCGACGCTGAGGCCGTAGCGCGCGATCTGGTCGCGGCGTGGTTCGATATCCACGTAGTAGCCGCCGGCGACACGTTCGGCATAGGCGCTGGAGGTGGCGGGCAGGCTGCGCACGGCGGCTTCGACCTGACGTGCCACCTGCTCCAGCGTTTCGAGGTCCTTGCCGAACACCTTGACCCCGACCGGGGTGCGGATGCCGGTGGACAGCATGTCGATGCGGGCCTTGATCGGCATGGTCCACGAGTTGGCCAGGCCGGGGAACTTGAGTGCGGCGTCCATCTCTGCGATCAATCCATCCACCGTCATCCCGGGGCGCCATTCGTCCCTGGGTTTGAGGCTGATGACGGTCTCGAACATCTCCAGCGGCGCCGGGTCGGTGGCGGAGTTGGCACGACCGGCCTTGCCATAGACCGAAGCCACTTCGGGGAAGGTCTTGATGATGCGGTTGGTGGTGGCCAGCAGGCGTCCGGCTTCGGTCACCGACATGCCGGGCAGGGCCGCGGGCATGTAGAAGATCGCGCCTTCGTTGAGCGTGGGCATGAATTCGGAGCCGATCTGGCGCGCCGGGAAGACGGTTGCCGCCATCGCGACCAGGGCGACGAGGATGGTGAGCACCTTGAAGCGCATCACCTGGCGGATGATCGGGCGGTAGACCCAGATCAGGAAGCGGTTCACCGGGTTCTTCGCCTCGGGCAGGATGTGTCCGCGCACGAAGAACAGCATCAGCACCGGCACCAGCGTCACCGACAGCAGCGCTGCGCCGGCCATGGCAAAGGTCTTGGTGAAGGCCAGTGGCGAGAACATGCGGCCCTCCTGGCCTTCGAGCGTGAACACCGGGAGGAAGGACACGGTGATGATCAGCAGCGAGAAGAACAGCGCCGGCCCCACCTCCTTGCAGGCGCGGATGATGGTCTGCGCATGCTCCGCACGGCTGGCACCGGGCGGCAGGCGCTCGAGCCGCTTGTGGGCGTTCTCGATCATCACGATCGCCGCGTCCACCATGGCGCCGATGGCAATCGCAATGCCGCCCAGACTCATGATGTTGGAACCCAGGCCGAGCGCGCGCATGGCGATGAAGGCGACCAGGATGCCCAGCGGCAGGGTGATGATGGCGACCAGCGCGCTGCGCACATGAAGCAGGAAGATGACGCACACCGCGGCCACGATCAGGCTTTCTTCCATCAGCGTCCATTTCAGGTTGGCGATGGCGTCCTCGATCAGCGTCGAGCGGTCGTACACCGGGATGATCTCGACGCCTTCCGGCAGGCCGGGGGCAAGCTCGGCGAGCTTGGCCTTGACGCTGGCGATCACGTCGAGCGCATTCTGGCCGAAGCGCGCCATCACGATCCCGGAAGCGACTTCGCCCTCGCCGTTGAGCTCGGCAATGCCGCGTCGTTCGGCCGGCACCAGCTCCACCCGAGCGATATCGGCTACCGTAACAGCCGTGCCGCCCACGCTTTTGAGCACCAGGTTTTCGATGTCCTCCACGCCGCGCAGGTAGCCGCGGCCGCGCACCATGTACTCCTTTTCCGCCATCTCGATGACGCGCCCGCCAACGTCGCGGTTGGAGGCGCTGATCACCTTGCCCACCTCGTCGAGGGCGATGCCGAAGGTGGCGAGGCGGTGCGGGTCCACCGTCACCTGGTACTCGCGCACGAAGCCGCCGACGCTGGCCACTTCCGAGACGCCCTCGGCCTGGGTGAGCTGATAGCGCAGATACCAGTCCTGCAGGCTGCGGGTGTCGGCAAGCGACATGTTCTTGCCCGTCACCGCGTACTGGAACACCCAGCCGACCCCGGTCGCGTCCGGACCGATCTGCGGCGCCACGCCGGCAGGCAGGCGCCCCGCGGCGGAGCTGAGATATTCGAGCACGCGCGAACGCGCCCAGTAGATGTCGGTGCCGTCCTCGAAGATCACGTACACATAGGACGCGCCGAACATCGAGAAGCCGCGCACCACCTTGGCCCGCGGCACCGCCAGCATCGAGGTCGTGAGCGGATAGGTCACCTGATCCTCGACCACCTGCGGCGCCTGTCCGGGATAGTCCGTGTAGACGATGACCTGCACGTCCGAGAGGTCGGGGATGGCGTCGAGCGGCGTCTGCTTGACCGCATAAAGACCGCCGCCGATCAGGAACAGCGTCGCCAGAATGACGAGAAAGACATTGTGCGCGGACCAGTCGATGACGCGATCCAGCATGTCAGTGGCTCCCGTGGGCGCTGTCGGACGCAGCGCTTGCGGTGCCCGGCTTCACCTTGTCGATGCGGGTGATGACGAATTCGCCCGGCGCGCGCTGCTCGAAGGTGAAGCGGACCGGGGTGCCCGGCGCGATGCCTGCGGTCAGTTCGGGGGTGTCGAGGCCGAAATCCATGGTCATGTCCGGCCATTTCAGGGCGGGAATCGGCTCGTGGGTGAAGGTCGCCGTGCCGCTTTCGGTGTCGGCGGCCTCGAATACGCCAGCGGCCTCGTAACTGGTGGCAGCGGCTGCGTCCGCGTCGCTCAGGTTGGAAAGCGCAGCCTTGAGCTGGCTTTCGGAGTCGATCAGGAAGTTGGCCGACACCACCACGCGGTCGCCTGCCTGCACGCCTTCGAGTATCTCCACGTCGCTGCGTCCGCGTTGTCCGAGCTTGACCGGCTGCGGCTTGAAGCGGCCTTCGTCGAGCGCGAGCAGCACGACCTGGCGGGTGCCATCGTCGATCACTGCCGAAATCGGCACCGTGACGCGTGGCGCGGCACCACCGCTGGTCAGATCGACGTGCGCGAACATGCCCGGGCGCAGCAGCCCGTCACCATTGTCGAGCGTCAGTCGCACCGGCGTGGAGCGGGTGGCGCTGTTGAGCGTGGGGTAGAGATAATCGACGCGGGCCTCGAAACTGCGTCCGGGGAAGGCGTCGAGGCTGATCGTCGCCGCCTGGCCGACCCGTACCCGGGCCAGGTCCTGCTCGAAGATGTCGGCGATGACCCATACCGTGGAGAGATCGGCAATGCGGTAGATCGCCTCGCCTGCCATGAAGCGTGCGCCCTGAACCGCGCGCTTTTCCAGCACCACTCCATTGGCGGGGGCGTTGAAGGTCTGGCGCGACGGGACTTTTCCGCCGGCCGGCGCCGCGATCTCCCAGTTGCGCAGGCGTGCGCGGGTGGCATCGGCGAGGCGGGCGGCCGATTCGGCAGCGACGGGATCGTTGCCGGCGCTGCTGTGCTGCAGGCGTTCGGCGATATTCAGCTCCTCGCCTGCGGATTGCAGCTCGGGGCTGTACACCGAAAACAGCGGCTGGCCGCGGCGAACCGGGTCGCCCACGGCATTGACGTAAAGGCGTTCGATCCAGCCTTCGAAGCGGGGGGC
>JALNWS010000159.1 GCA_023230755.1 Azoarcus sp. | reverse complement strand
TAATCGCCGCGATTGACCTCGGCTCCAACAGTTTCCGGCTCCAGGTCGGACGTATCGTCAATCACCAGATCTATCCGCTGGACGGCTTGAAGGATCCGGTACGGCTGGCGGCAGGCCTGTCTCCCGAAAGGTGGCTGGACATGGCCTCGCAGCAACGAGGTGTTGCAGCGTTACAGCGTTTTCATGAACGCCTTGCCGGGTTTTCACGGGAGTCCGTGAGAGTTGTGGCAACCAATACGCTGCGTGTTGCCAAGAATGCATCCGATTTTCTGATCCGGGCCGAGGCGGCGCTCGGTTTTCCGATCGAAGTGATTGCCGGCCGGGAAGAAGCGCGCCTGATTTATGTGGGTGTCGCGCATACGCTGCCCGATCCGCACAAGCAGCAACTGGTTGTGGATATCGGCGGCGGGTCGACGGAATTCATCATCGGCAAGAGTTTTGAGCCGCTGCACCTTGAATCCCTGTACATGGGATGCGTGGGTTACAGCCTCAATTACTTCCCGGAAGGAAAGATCGAAAAGCGCGGCCTGAAGGAAGCCGAACTGGCGGCGAGGCGTGAGTTGCAGTCGATTGCCCACGTCTATCGCGAAACCGGTTGGGAAGAGGCCGTAGGCTCCAGCGGGTCGGCAAAGGCCTTGGTGGAGATCCTTGAGCAGAATGGCTTGTCTGCCGGCGGGATTACCCGCGACGGGCTGGAAAAGCTTAAAACCATCTTCCTTCGGGCCGGGCATATCGATGCGCTCGATCTTCCCGGTCTTAAGGGCGATCGTATCCCCGTCATCCTCGGCGGATTCTCCATCATGAGCGCGATTTTCAAGGAGTTCGGACTCGACCGGATGGTGTTCTCCGAAGGTGCATTGCGTCAGGGCGTGCTCTACGATCTTCTTGGCCGTTACCACCATGACGATTTGCGCGACGCCACGGTTTCGGTGTTCGGTACGCGCTACCGCGTGGACCGGCGTCAGGCCGAGCAGGTGGCCGACACCGCCACCTATCTGCTGAGTCAGCTCGACCCCAACGGCGAAAAAACGGACGAGACCGATCGCCGCTTCCTGCGCTGGGCTGCGCTGCTGCACGAAATCGGCATCTCCGTCGCGCACTCCAGTTATCACAAGCACAGCGCCTACATTCTCGGCAATGCCGACATGCCGGGCTTTTCCCGCATGGACCAAGGGCGGCTGTCGCGGCTGGTGCTGGCGCACCGGGGCAAACTGGAACGCGTCGCAGCAATCGATCCAGCGAGCTCGGACTGGCTGTTGATCGCATGCCTGAGACTTGCGGTTGTCATTCACCGTGCTCGCGATGCGCGCGGCGTGCCGCCGATCACCATTGCACGCGAGGGCCGGGGCTTCGCCGTCAATACGCCGGCGACCTGGCTGCAGAAGCTGCCGCTGACCGCTGCCGCGCTCGATGACGAGCAACGCCAGTGGGCGTCGGTTGGACGCGGTCTCTACGTTCGCAGCGTGGCCAGTCGCACAATGGCAGGCTAGGCGCCGATGTCCGGGTCCATCGCTCCGGGGATTGCCGTTGATTCGGAATCCGGTATCTGGCGCCTGAGCGGCGACTGGACGCTGCGCGCGCTTTCGCCGCAACTTGTGTCAATCCGGCGGACGCTGGCGACTTTGCCTCGAGATGCACGTTGGGATCTCGCGGATTTGAGGCGAATCGACAGCTTCGGTGCGACCCTCTTGTGGGGCGGATGGCAGCGGCACTGGCCGCAGGCTGTTGAGCTCAGCGACTCACACCGGGCCGTCATTGAGCGGGTCGCCCAGGCCGATGCCAACCAGCTTCCCGATGCGCCCCGCTTTACTGCGCTCGATGCGATTGCAACGCTCGGCTATGCCCTTTTCGTCTTTCGTGATCATGTTCTGGCCTTTCTCGCATTGCTCGGGCAGCTGTGTCTGGATGTCCTGCACCTGCTTCGGCATCCGCGAGAATGGCCGCTACTGGAAATTTCCGCCAACCTGTTCAAGGTGGGCGTGAAGGCCATGCCGGTAACCGCGCTGGTGGGTTTCCTGATCGGCGTCGTCCTGTCATACCTTTCCGCGCTTCAGCTCAAAGCCTTCGGCGCTGATGTGTTCATCGTCAACATCCTTGGCCTTGGCATCATCCGCGAGCTTGGGCCGGTGCTGGTTTCCGTGCTTGTAGCCGGGCGCTCCGGCTCGGCGATGACGGCGCAGCTCGGCGTGATGCGTGTGACCGAAGAAATCGATGCACTGTCGGCGATGGGGGTGTCGCGCACATTGCGACTGGTGTTGCCCAAAGTGGTGGCGCTGACGCTCGCCATGCCGTTGCTGGTGCTGTGGACTTCGGGTATTGCCTTGTTTGGCGGCATGGTGTCTGCTCGCATCGACCTTGGCATGAGTTTCGGCTTCTTCATCGAGACCTTGCCCCGCGTCGTGCCAATTGCAAACGTCTTCATCGGCCTTGCCAAGGGCGCAGCTTTCGGTCTGCTGATCTCGCTCGTTGCCTGCCATTTCGGCTTGCGGGTACGGCCCAATACCGAAAGCCTCTCGTCCAACACCACCGCATCGGTCGTCTCTGCCATCACCATCGTGATTCTGGTCGACGCCGTTTTCGCGATCGCCACGCGCTCGGTCGGGGTTCCAGCATGAGCATCGCACCCGATTCCTCGCCGGTGATTTCCCTGTCTGGCGTGGTGACGCGCTTTGGCAGGAATCTTGTGCATGACGGGCTTGACCTGGAGATCGCCAAGGGTGAAATCGTTTCGCTCGTCGGTGGCTCTGGCAGCGGTAAGACGACCCTCCTGCGCCATATCATCGGCCTGACGCGCCCGGCTCAGGGTGAGGTCTCTCTTTTCGGCGAACCGCTCCATTCTGGCTCCATGCATGAACAGATCGCACGCCGCAGGCGATTCGGTGTGCTGTTTCAACAGGGCGCTTTATTCTCGGCGTTCAGTGTTGGAGAGAACATCGCTTTTCCCATCCGGGAAGAGCGAATCGCCACCGACGCGGAGATCCGGCAGCTGGTCACACTCAAGCTCGGCATGGTGGAAATGGAGCCGCAGCACGCTTTGCTGATGCCTGCGGAGCTCTCTGGCGGCATGGTCAAACGTGCGGCGTTGGCACGGGCGCTGGCGCTTGAGCCCGAACTGCTGCTGCTCGACGAACCCACGGCCGGGCTCGACCCCGATCGCAGTGCAAGCTTTGTGCGCCTGATCCTGTCCTTGCGCGAAGAACTCGGACTCACGGTGGTGCTGGTGACGCACGACCTGGACACGCTGGCGGCGATGTCGAGCAAAGTGGCGGTACTGGCCGACAGAAAGATACTGAGTTACGCCTCACTGGAAGACACGATCAAGGTCGATCATCCCTTTATCGAGCGCTTCTTTCGTGGCGCACAGGGCCGACGTGCATTGGCACAGGTCCAAGGAGGAAGCTGAACAATGGAAAATCGCGCCCATGCGATCGCAACCGGTTTTTTTGCCCTCTTTCTGGGCAGCATTCTGGTGTTGTCCCTTTGGTGGTTCTCTGAAGATCGAGAGCTGACACGCGACTATCTGCTGGTGTCGAACACCTCGGTCAATGGTCTAAACGTTCAGGCGCGTGTGCGCTATCGCGGGATGTCAGCCGGTAGCGTGACCGATATCAGCATTGACCCGGATGACCCGCGCCAGATCCTCGTCCGGATCCGCATTCGTGCCGACCTGCCGGTCACGGACAAGACGCGCGCCAGCCTGGGCACGCAAGGCGTGACCGGCCTGGCCTACGTCCAGCTCAACGAAACCGGTGAGGGCGGGGTGCCGCTGATGGACGACGCTGAGAGTCCGCCAAGAATTGCGCTGGAGTCGGGGCTGATTGACCAGATCGCGGACAGCGCGCTGGTGGCCGCGAAGCGTTTCAAGGAAGTGGCCGATCGCATCGCAATCCTGTTCAACGATGAGAATGCCGACCGCCTGCGCGGGTCGCTCGAGCGCCTCGAGTCGGCCATCGCAGGTATCGACGAGACGTTCGCCGATGCACCGAAAACACTGTCTGCCATCCGCAGTGCATTCAGCGAACAGAACATGGCCAAGCTGTCGAGCACGCTTGCCAATCTAGAGCGAACCAGTGCCGCTGCGGAACCGACCGTGATCGAGTTGCGCGGTCTCCTCGTTCAACTGTCGGAAATGTCGGCACGCGTCGATCGCGCAGCAAGCGCGGCCGGCGACGGACTGATTGACGGCACCTTGCCGCAGCTGAACGAGTTGCTGCGCGACCTGACCGTCACGTCAAAACGACTTGGACGCCTGATTGAGGAAGTTGAGGCAACGCCGCAGATGTTGCTGACCGGCCCCGCAGAACGCACGCCGGGTCCTGGTGAAGCAGGTTTTCAGGGACGTTGATTGCCCATTGATTGCGCTGAGAAATGCCTCGGAGTTGTAATGAAGGACACCATGCAAGCCTACTTGAAACTGTTCTCGCTCACCCTTCTCGGGCTGCTGCTGGCCGCCTGCAACAGCCTTGTCGTTGCACCCAAAGCCGTTGCGCTCTACGACTTCGGAATTGCCGAAACGCTGGAAATGCCGCCAGGGACCGCACCGGCCCAGATCCAGCTGCATGCGCCATCATGGCTCAACAGCTCGGCGATGCAGTATCGCCTGGAATGGGATCGCCCACTACAACGTCGTGTCTTTGTCGAAAGCAGGTGGGCAGCTAACCCTTCGGAGTTGCTGGCGCGCTCGCTCGATCGCGCAATCCTTGGTGGCAGTCCGGTCGCCAACGAATGCCGTCTGCGAATTGAACTGGACGAATTCATACAGGTGTTCGACAGTGAGACCAGCGCACGCGTTGAGATCGTTGCACGCGCGGCCTGGCTCCCGGCCCGGAGCGACAGGGCGCTCGCGCGCAAGGAGTTCAGGTTGCTGCAAGTCAGCGATAACGCCACCGCAGAAGGGGGGGTGGGCGCTTACCGGAGCCTCGCTGCACAATTGTCGCTCGATATTGCAAAATGGCTTGGCGAACTTGACCGCGCTTCCGGACAGGGGTTGAATGGGCGTACGCAATGCCGTGCCTGATTTATCTTCACGTCATTGCGGCATGAATGCAGACCACAAAAATATTGCAGCGGGAGTCAAGATGACCGAGAGGAAAACATCGCCCTACGATCAGGGCATGGACAAGAACGCGGCAAACTACGTGCCAATCACGCCGCTGACCTTCATTGAGCGGAGCGCCTACATTTACCCTGATCGCGTGGCTGTGATCCATGGCCAGCGTCGTTATACCTGGTCCGAGACTTATAACCGCAGCCGCCGCCTGGCATCCGCACTGAAGCAGCTTGGTGTCGGAAAGCAGGACACGGTGGCCGTGGTTCTGAACAACACGCCGGAGATGCTGGAGGCTCATTTCGGTGTGCCGGGCTGCGGTGCAGTGATCAATACGATCAACACCCGGCTGGATGCAGAGGGGGTTGCCTTCATCCTCAATCATGGCGAAGCAAAGGTACTCATCACTGACCGTGAATATTCACGCATGATGAAGAAAGCCATTGAACTCGCGGACCGTCCCGACATGATCGTCATTGATGTCGACGATCCGGAATACACGGGTCCAGGGGAACGCGTTGGCACCATGGAGTACGAAGCCCTTCTCGAATCCGGTAGTCCGGAGTTCACCTACGAACAGCCTGCCGACGAATGGGATGCAATCTCGCTCAACTACACATCAGGCACGACCGGCAACCCGAAGGGCGTGGTTTACCACCATCGTGGCGCCTACCTGAACTCGATGTCGAACATCGTCTCCTGGGGCATGCCGCCACAATCGGTGTACCTGTGGACGCTGCCGATGTTTCATTGCAATGGCTGGTGTTTCGCCTGGACGATGGCCGCCAACGCCGGGATCAATGTGTGCCTGCGCAGGGTCGATCCGCGCCTGATCTTTGATGCCATCCGTGAGCACAAGGTCACTCACTACTGCGGCGCGCCGATTGTCCACTCCATGCTCGCCAATGCTCCTGATGAATGGCGTGAGGGTATCAATCACAAGGTTTCGGGTCTGATCGCCGCAGCACCGCCTCCGGCCGCAGTTATTGAAGGCATGGCCCGGATTGGCTTCGATGTCACCCACGTCTATGGGCTCACGGAAACCTACGGACCGGCCGCAGTGTGCGCAAAGCACGATGAGTGGGCCGAGCTTTCGTTGGCGGATCAGGTCGTGAAGAACGGTCGGCAGGGCGTGCGTTATCACGCGCAGGAAGGCATTACCGTGCTCGACCCGGAAACGATGGAACCCGTGCCATGGGACAACGAAACCATGGGTGAGATCATGTTCCGCGGCAACCTGGTGATGAAGGGCTACCTGAAAAACGAGAAGACCACCGAAGAGGCTTTCCGCGGGGGTTGGTATCACACTGGTGACCTCGCCGTCATGCAAGCCGATGGCTACGTGAAAATCAAGGATCGCTCGAAGGACGTCATCATCTCCGGCGGAGAGAACATCTCGTCGATCGAAGTCGAAGATGCGCTGTACCGCCACCCGGCCGTGATGGCTGCGGCCGTTGTCGCGCTGCCTGACGAGAAGTGGGGTGAGGTGCCGTGCGCCTTCGTTGAGCTACGGACCGGCACATCCGCCACCGAGGATGAGATTCGGGCCCATTGCCGCGAACATCTGGCCGGCTTCAAGGTTCCGAAGAAGGTCATTTTTGGCGAGCTGCCGAAAACGTCGACGGGCAAGATCCAGAAGTTCGTGCTGCGCGAACAGGCGAAGTCCTCCGCCTCGTTCGAATGAGTTTGCCGAAATAGGCATTCGTTCGGGATGGCCGATCATGAAGCTTCGCGGTAACATGATCGGCCGTTGACGTTAACGTAAATGATAAGGAGGAGACATGAGCGCAGTTCCAAATCCGGTCAATGAACCGATGCTGCTTCGTCACGACGAAGCAGGTGTGACAACGCTGACGCTGAATCGGCCTTTGCAGTTCAATTCGCTGTCAAAGGCGATGCTTGAAACGCTGCTCGCCGAAATCGATGCCATTGCTGTCGACAAGAGCGTACGTGTAGTGGTGCTGGCCGGAGCGGGGAAGGCCTTTTGTGCGGGGCACGATCTCAAGGAGATGCGCGCCAACCACAACATGGGTTTTCAGCAGGAACTCTTCCGCCTGTGCGGAAAGTTCATGGTGCGACTCACCGAAATTCCGCAACCGGTCATCGCCCGCGTTCACGGAATTGCAACGGCAGCAGGTTGCCAGCTGGTCTCGATGTGCGATCTCGCGGTTGCTTCCGAAGTGGCGAAGTTTGCGGTCTCGGGCATCAATGTCGGGCTTTTCTGCGCGACGCCAAGTGTGGGGTTGTCCCGTAACATGGGCCGCAAAGAAGCATTCGAGATGCTGGTCACGGGGGATTTCATCGACGCGCGCGAAGCGCAGAGACGTGGTCTGGTGAATCGGGTTGTAGCGCTCGAGCACCTCGACGAAGAGGTTGCGCGGCTTGCAGCAGCGATTGTCGCGAAATCGCCGGTGGCGGTAGGCATGGGCAAACAGATGTTCTATCGCCAGGTCGAGATGGGCATGGAAGCGGCCTACCAGATGGCGGCGGAGACCATGGCGTGCAACATGATGACAAACGATGCAGCCGAGGGCATTGACGCATTCGTAGGTAAACGCAAACCAGAATGGAAGGGTTGCTGACTTTCCTGGACTACCGGCGCACATGCTGATTGATACGCATATTCACCTGGATGCCGCCGAGTTCGATGGCATTCGGGTGAAAGTGCTGAATGATGCACGTGCCGCTGGTGTCAATGCATTTGTTGTGCCGGCGGTAGACAGGGAAAGTTTCGGGCGTGTGGTCACGCTTGCGTCAGAACACCCAGACATCCACCCGGCACTGGGAATTCACCCCCTGTATGTCGGGCAAGCGAGCGCAGATGACCTTGAATACCTTGGACAAGCGCTGGAGCGCATCAAATGCGTTGCAGTCGGTGAGATTGGGCTCGATCACTTTGTAGAGGATGTCGATCGCGAGCAGCAGTTGAAGTTCTTCACGGCCCAGCTTCGCATCGCCCAGCGTTTTCAGCTTCCAGCCATTCTCCACATCCGCAAGGCACAGGATACGGTGCTGAAGCAGCTTCGCCTGCATCCCGTCCGAGGCGGTATCGCGCACGCTTTCAACGGTAGTCGGCAGCAAGCGGATGCATTCATCACGCTCGGATTCAAGCTCGGCTTTGGCGGAGCGATGAGCTTTGAGGGCTCACAACGCATCCGTCGTCTGGCGACGGAACTGCCACTTGAGTCGATTGTGCTTGAAACGGATGCACCAGACATGCGCCCTGCGTGGGGACAGGGGCAAATCAATATTCCGGCGAATATTGCACGCTATGCCCGGATTCTTGCCGAGCTTCGGGGCGTGTCCGTCGACGAAGTCATCCGTGCTACCGGTGTCAACGCACGTGCGGCCCTCCCGGGACTGATGGAATGGGATTAGGGGGCCGGGGTGGCAGGCGTGTTTCTGGGCGAACGGGCGATGAGATCGGCGATGTCACGCTTCAGTCGCACGACATCGCTATCGAATTTTTCGTAACTCATCAGCGACACCCCAAATACGTAAGCATAGAGGAGCATGCAGCGGCTCGAGGCTTCTTCCAGCGGCACGCCACACGCAAGAAAGAGATCGCGGGAGCAGCGCAGACGAACATCATCGACTTCGGCGACGATGGCTGCGGCGTCTGCATCACGGCGCGCCCAGTCGCGCACCGCGAGTTCAATCATCATCCCGCGACGGCTGCGGTTTGCGCTGTACACATCGATGACGTGATAGATCTGCGCGAGTTCCCGTCCGGCTTGTGCCGTTGTCTGCTTGATGATGTCGCGTATCCGCCCATCCTTCCACAGGACAAGGATGGCAATCAGAAGGTCGCGCCGATCCTGAAAATGCCAGTAGAAACTTCCCTTTGTGACCTTCAGCCGTTTCGCCAGCACTTCGACCCGCAATCCGGCAATGCCTTCCTCGGCAAGGACTTCGATGGCGGCATTGACCCACGCTTCGCGGTCAAGCTGAGTTTTAGGTTTGTTCGGGGTTTTGTCCATACGGCATAGTATTGACGATTCCGTTTCCATACGCTACCGTATGTGCGCCATACCGATGCGTATGGCGATGAACGTCATACACCTAAACATGGGTGTAAAGCCGCGTCTGCAGTGACATAATGGTTCAGCTCGGCAGCTGAACTGCGGAGCGACGAGACAACGAATATCCAAAGGAGCGCGACATTGAAGATTCTGGTCCCGGTCAAACGCGTTGTTGATTACAACGTAAAGGTCCGCGTCAAGGCGGACGGTAGCGGTGTGGACATCGCCAACGTCAAGATGAGCATGAACCCGTTCGACGAGATCG
>JALNWS010000158.1 GCA_023230755.1 Azoarcus sp. | reverse complement strand
GCGCTTGTCGGATGGCACCTGAAAGTGCTGGCGTCGCCCAAT
This sequence comes from Azoarcus sp., assembly GCA_023230755.1. GTDB lineage: Bacteria > Pseudomonadota > Gammaproteobacteria > Burkholderiales > Rhodocyclaceae > Parazoarcus. The sequence continues at coordinate 9,378 of JALNWS010000158.1, read as the reverse complement.
CTGTGGGACTACCTGATCGATCCGCTGTTTGCGCTGCTCGCCTTGCTGGTGCTCGCGCTCAGTTCGCTGAAGCGCGCGAGACGTACTCCCGCAGCGGCAAGATCGGCCGCGAAGTCGTCTCCCGCGAGATAGGCCAGTTCTGCCTCGCGCGGCGAGGTAAGGCTGTCGCAGGCGAGCAGGGCAGCGTCGACGCGGCCCGGGTGTACATGCACCAGCGGCCGCCTGCCAAGGCCGACCAGAAAAGCTTGCATGCGCTCGCGAAAAGAGCGCCCAGAGGAAAACTCGTGGAGACCGGAAAAGCCTTCGTTCATCGGTAGTCCGGCCTCGCGCCCGAGCTGACGCAGGCCGCGTCCGAGCTGGCTGATGAACAATGCCTTGGACACCGAGACGCCGCGCTTCGCGCAGCGTGGTGCAGGCTCGACGCAGTCGCGTACCCACACCCGTTTGGCGGGGTAGCGGCGCAGGATTTCATCGACCACGGCTTCGCGAACAGTGGGCAGCAGATGCACATGCTGATGACCGTCGATGTAATCGGGGGGCGCGCCCCAGATGTCTTCGAAGACATCGAGCTGGGCACGCAGTTCGTCGTGGATCGCTGCGGCGGGCAGTCTGCGGAACAGTGCGCGTGGCAGCAGGTGCGACAGGGGCGGGAGGCGTCCGTCGCTGACCAGGCAGCGGGCGGGGCTGAGCGGGGCATGATCGGTCAGCGTCAGGTGCAATCCGATATCCGCCGGGTGGGTCGCGACCGTTTCGCGCAGCATTGCGGCAGCGCGTCGCCAGTCGCCACAGTTGCTCATGCAACTGGTGGCAGACAGGCGGCCGGCCGCGATCAGTTCGGCAATCGCGTTGCTGACGCCGGGGGCGAGCCCGAAATCGTCGGCACACAGCACAATCGGGCGCGGCAAAGGCAAAGAAAAGTCAGCCATGGCAATCACTTGTAACAGATGAACGGTCAACGCGCGAGCTCGATGCGCCGTTTACCTGATGTTCCTCCGCGTGGAGGTCTTTCGTGCGAGTTTCCCATCGTGTCCCGTCCTGATCTAACCGAGGTTCTTGCTACCCCTGCCATCGAGCAAGGAGGCCGCCCGCCTTCACTCTCGGTGGTGATCCCGCTCTACAACGAGAGCGGATCGCTGGCGATCCTGCATGCGCGCTTGTGCAAGGTGCTCGACACGATGCCGCTCGCTGGTTATGAACTGGTGTTCGTCGATGACGGTAGCCGCGACACCACCTTCGCCGAGGTGGCCGCCATTGGCATCAGGGATCCCGCGCTGCGGGCCATCCGCTTCGCACGCAATTTCGGCAAAGAGGCCGCGATGGCCGCAGGCTTGCGCGCGGCAGGCGGTGATGTGGTGGTGCTGATGGATGGCGATCTCCAGCATCCGCCCGAGCTGATCCCACAGATGTTCGAGCGTTGGCGCGAAGGTGCGCAGATGGTGACCGCGGTGCGTGGTTCGCGCGATACGGACCCGTGGCTGCGCCGGCAGTTGTCACGGAGCTTCTACAACCTGTTCCGGCGTGTGTCCGAAGTGGCGCTGGCCGAAGGCGGTGGCGACTTCCGGCTCTTCGACCGCGCAGTGGTCGACGCCATCAACAGCCTGCCCGAGCGCACCCGCTTCATGAAGGGCATCACCAGCTGGGTGGGCTTTCGTCAGGAAACCGTGGATTTTGAACCTGCCGAGCGGGTGGCGGGTGCGTCTGCGTGGCCATTGCTGCGCTTGCTGCGCTATGCCATCGACGGGTTTTCCGCTTTCAGTACCTTGCCCCTGCGGGTGTGGTCGCTGATCGGCCTTGGCATGGCGGCGCTTTCCGGCAGCTATGGCCTGTGGCTGGTGCTGCGTACCGCGATCTGGGGAATCGATGTGCCGGGCTATGCCTCGATCATGGTTGCGGTGCTGTTCATGGGCGGCATCCAGCTCATCAGTCTGGGCGTGCTCGGCGAATACGTCGGCCGCATCTTTACCGAGGTGAAGGCCCGACCGCTCTATCTGGTGTCGGAACGCATCGGGTTTGAGGGGCAGACGCGTTGAGCGGCGCAGGTGTAACAACGGTCGCCCGCCCGGCGCCCCGGGTCGCCGGCGGGCTGGCGCGTGCATTGTCGACGCTCAATCTGGGGTGGGCGTTGCTGGTGCTTGTCGGCGTCTTCATCGTGCTGACCTTCAACCAGTACGGCATCAGCAACGACGAAGAAGTACAGCACGTCTACGGCCGTCTGCTGCTTGCATTCTACGGCTCGGGCTTCACCGATCATGCCGCGTTCGAGTACAAGAACCTCTATCTCTATGGCGGCCTGTTCGACCTGATTGCCGCCGGGCTCGAGCGCCTGCTGCCGTCCATCAACGTCTGGGACCTGCGTCATCTGCTGTCGGCACTGTTCGGCCTGGGTGGGCTCACCGGAACCTGGCTGCTGGCGCGCCGGCTTGCCGGCGGGCCGGCAGCGCTCGCCGCGCTGGTGGTGCTGGTGCTGACCGGCGCCTGGACCGGGGCGATGTTCACGCATACGAAGGATGTCCCGTTTGCGACCACGATGGTGTGGTCCTTGCTGTTCATCGTGCGCATCCTGCCCAGCTTGCCGCGCCCTGCGCGAGGTGACGTGATCGGACTCGGCATCGCCATCGGCTGCGCCTTCGGCCTTCGTGTCGGGGCGGTGTTCGCGGTGTTCTATCTCGGTGTCGGCATGATGGCTGCGGCCTGGGTCAGGGCCGACGATCCGGGTGCGCGCCTGAGCTTTTTCGGGCGCTCGCTGCGCGCCCTGCTGCCGGCTGCCGGCATTACCTTTGTGCTGATGGGGGTGTTCTGGCCGTGGGCGATGATGTCGCCAGCCAACCTCGTGAGGGCGATGACTGCGTTCTCGCATTTCTCGTTCGAGCTCGACACCATTCTTGGCGGTGCGGTGATGAAGAATGGCGACGTTCCAGGGTATTACCTGTCCTGGTATCTGCTCGTGCGCCTGCCCGAACTGTTCCTGCTTGGCCTGGTGCTGGGTCTGGTCACGGCCTTGCGCATGCTGCCGCGGCTGCGCAAGGCCACGTTCCGCCGGCTGGCGTTGCCCTGGTTGCCGTTGATCCTCGCTGTCGGGGTTCCGCTCGGATACACCTTGCTGGCGGCGCCTCCGCTGTACAACGGCATCCGCCATTTCACCTTCCTGCTGCCGCCACTGGCAGTGATTGCCGGTATCGGGCTGACGCAGGCATGGTTGCATGCCGCGCGCTTCACCCATGCGCGGCGCCTCGCGACGGCATGCTGTGCCGCACTCGCGCTTGGCCACGGCGCCGCGCTCGCTCACCTGCACCCATACGAATATGTTGCCTACAACGGTCTTGCCGGGGGGCTGGCCGGCACCGTGGATGAATGGGAGCAAGACTACTGGGGCGCCAGCCTGCGTGAGGCGGCGCTTGAACTCAACGCCTATGTGGCACACGAGGGCAAGGGTACCCCGCATTACACCGTGGCGGTATGTGCCGAAGCACTGCAGGCGCAGGAGTGGCTCGCCCCGGGGCTGACGGTGACCAGCGACTGGGCTGTGGCCGATTTCTTCCTGTCGCCGACGCAGATGGGCTGTGACCGCGCGCTCAAGGGCCGGGTCATCGGATCGGTGGTGCGCGAGGGCGTGCCGCTGGCGATCATCCGCGACCGCCGCCACCTGATTGGTGACGAGCGCATTCCCCTGTGATCGTGCGCGCCGAACTGATTCGCTTCGCACGTTTCGCTGCCGTGGGGCTGGTGGGAACCATTGCGCACTATGCCTTGCTGCTGGCGCTGGTCGAGATTGGCGGTGCACCGCCCCTCGCGGGTTCGGTCGCGGGCTTCGTGCTGGGGGCGATGGTCAATTACGCCATCAACCACCGCTTCGTGTTCCGCTCAGCGCGCGCCCACTCAGAGGCGCTGCCGCGTTTCATGACGGTGGCGGGGGTCGGGCTGTGCTGGAATGCACTGCTGATGTACGTGCTGGTCGACCTGGCGGGGCTGTACTACCTGCTGGCGCAGGTGCTCACGACCGGGCTTCTGCTGCTGTGGCATTACGTTGGCAATGCCGTGTGGACTTTCCGTCAGGACAAGGCCGGCGGCGCCTGATTCCGGCTGCATGCGGGTGATGGCGGCCCGCACACGGTCTTGTCGTCGTGTGCGGGCCGAATGGTACTGCAACTCAGAGCGGCAGTCCGTCCAGCATGGCATAGGTATTGCGCAACCACGTCTTCACCCGCTGACGCTCGAGCATGCCGAGTGCATCGCTGCCATTGCGCACGTTGATGGCCGCCCAGAAGCTGGCATCCTTGCGGTCGATCTTGCGCATGCTGCCTTCGTGCAGTTCAGGCAGGTTCACCACTTGCGCGCCCAGTGCGAGAGCATCCTGGAGTTCCTGCGATGCGTCCAGTTGCGAGAAGTCGCTGCCACGGCCCAGGTTTCTGACCACGAAGTAGTTGGGGCCGGCACCGTAGGTTCTGATCAGCTTGCCCAGCAGATCGACCGAATCCTTGCCCGCATCGGCCAGATGCCAGAAGTTGACCGCGATGCCCATTTCCGCAAGGAGGGGCAGCAGGTCGGAGTCCTTGATCCAGCGTGCGAGCGGCGCGGCCGTCTGCGCGGCCAGATCCACGATCACGCTGTTGCCGGGTTCTTCGTCCGCAGTGTCGTCGAAGCTGGTGGCGATCGTGTCGAGCCCTTCATAGCTGTCCACGATCACCGGCGATGCATAGTCGGCATAGAAGCGGGTGAAGGTGGTGTGCGAGCGATCGGTATCGAAGCCGGTAAAGGGGCGCTCGCGGTCGATAAAATACTGGGCGAGGGCGCGTGCTGCGACCGATTTGCCGACACCGCCTTTCTCGCCGCCGATGAAGTTGAGTGAACGCATGGTTTTGTCCTGTTGGTTGAGAGAGGAAGACCGGAAAACGGATGCTGAATTTCCGCACTGGTCAGTGTAGTGACTGATGATTGCCGTAATTCTAAGGCACATGTGAAGCCTGCTCGTCCTGGTTAGCAAGAAGCATGCTGTCACGCTCCGACGTGGATCACCGCTTCGCAGAGGGCTGGCTACAGCGACACTGCGGAGGGTACCCCGGAGATTGCGCGACGGGCGTGCGTTCCGGAAAGCAGGCGCACCGGACTGGTGCGTCGGCAGTGCATGCGCCGTTTAACGTGGTCCGGTCAGGAAGCCGGCGCTCTCCTCGCAGAGGCTGGTGATCAGGTCGGCGATCACCCTGACCCGGGGTGAGCGGCGGACATCGGCGTGCAGCACCAACCAGATTTCGCGAGCTGGCACCGGTTCGGCTGTTGGTACCCGCGCCAGGCTTGTGTCACTTTCCGCCAGGTAATGCGCCAGACAGGCGACGCCCAATCCTGCCCTCGCCGCGCCAAGCAGTGCAATCTGGTCGTTGCTGCGCAGCACGAAGCTGCGCTGGCCGGCGTACCGTTCGAGCCAGATCTGATGCGGCAGGTGACGCAGGCTGTCGTCGAGGCCAATGAAGGTCCAGTCACGTTCGTCGTGCGTGCGGACGTAATCCGCATGCGCGTAGAGACCGAAGCCGATCTTCCCCAATGAGCGCACGACCAGCCCGGGATCCTGCGGCCGTCCAAGCCGGACGGCCACGTCGGCTTCGCGCCGGGACAGATTCACCTCCCGCAGATCACCCACCAATTCCAGCGTGATGCCGCTCCAGTCCGCGTGCCGGGCGGCGATGCGTGGCACCAGAAACACATTGGCCAGGCTGGGCGGAAGCGAAACGCGTACCGTCCCGCTCAGGCTTCCGGTACCGATGGCCGCTCGCTCGAAAGCAAACGCCTCGTCCTCCATGCGTTCGGCCAGGCCGACCAGACCCTCACCTTCTGCGGTCAGTTGCCAGCCGCGCGGCAGGCGGTCGAAGAGGCGCAATCCGATGGCTTGTTCCAGGCTCTCGACCCGCCGTGCAACCGTGGAGTGCTCGACCACAAGCTTGCGCGCCGCGCCGGACAGGCTGCCCTCGCGCGTGAGGGCAAGAAAGTAGCGAACATCTTCCCACTGCAGCTTTTGATCGGTTGATTTACGCACAGAGGCTTCCTGTATTTAGCTAATTGTCGAGTGTTTTTTAGCGTCTTACCATCATTCGCACAAGTTCTCTTCAACGGAGTGCGACCATGAATCCGAACACCTCTTCACAGTCCCCGCTGATGGGCTGCCTTCTGATGCTGGCAGCGGCGCTGAGCTGGGGCGGCATGTTTCCGGTGGCCAAGGCTACCCTGCAATTTGTCGATCCCTATTTCCTGACCCTGATCCGCTACGGCATCACGGCCCTGATCATGCTGACGATCCTGTGGGTTGTCGAGGGGCGTGCTGCACTGCGTGCCGAGGGGCGGTGGCCGGCCCTTTTCCTGTTCGGCTGTGCCGGCTTCTGCGGCTTCAGCCTCTTCGTGTTTACCGGCTTGCGCGCGTCGACACCCGCGCACGGCGCCATCCTGGTTGCGCTGATGCCCTTGTTGACGGCCGTGGTGACCGCCGTCATGTCGCGCACCATGCCCACGTGGCATACAGGGATCAGCATCCTGATTGCCTTCCTGGGCGTTGCCATGGTGGTGACTGACGGCCGTCCGCATGCACTGCTCGAGTCGAACTCGGCGGGTGCGGATGGACTGATCCTTGCCGGCGTGCTGTCGTGGGTGATCTACACCCTTGGTGCGCGGCGCTTCGCCGGCTGGTCACCGCTGCGCTACAGCGTGCTGACGGTAAGCTTTGGCGTTGGCGGAATCGCGCTGAGCACGGTGGTCGCGATGTTTGCCGGTGCCGCTCGGCTGCCGGCGGCATCTGATCTGACGGCCAACCTTCCGAGTTTTGCCTACATCATCGTGCTGGCTTCGATTGTCGCGGTGATTGGCTGGAATGAGGGTGTGCGTCGCCTGGGACCGGTCAATGGCGTGCTCTTCATCAATTTCGTACCCATCACTGCTTTTGTCATACAGGCCGCCCAGGGTCAGCCGGTCAGTGTGTGGGAGATCGGCGGCGGCGGGATGGTGATTTTTGCGCTGCTGTTGAACAATCTCATGCAACGTCCACGGCGTCAGGCAGAGCCGGTCGCACTGTCCTCGCAGCCCGCGTGAAGGGGCGGTGCGGCCCGTGCTGCAAGGCTTTCTCTGCAAATCGGGGCCGTGGTCTCGATTGTTGCCGGCGCCGTGCAATGGCGGACGGTTCTCGACTCTTTCCGGGGATCTACCTGTGCTGACTGTCTCGAACAACGTTGATTCTCCGACCGCAAAAGCGGGGGCGGACGCCGCTTTCCCGGCTTCGCCATCTGCGGTGAACACATTCTTCGTCGAGGTCGATGGAGGACGCATCGCCTGCGATGACTCTGGCGGGGACGGCCCGCTGATCATCGCGATCCCGGGCAGTTCGCTGCCGCCCTTGTCGACTTTCTCGGGCGATTGCGCCCAACGACATCCTGAGGCTGGCGCGCTGGCGTTTACGCACAGGGGGTGAAGCCCGGGAGTCATCTTTTGTTCATATGAACGTCAATGAAGCGCAACAGGGGGGCGCGATCATGTTCATATGAACAACGGGCAGATCATTCGCGCAGCAGCTGGCCAGAGCGCCGAGACGCTATCGGCGGAAGACCGCATGAGGGCGATCCTCGCGCGGGTCGGCGAGCATGGCTACCAGTCGATCGACGTGCTCGCCGCGCTGTACGGCGTGACCACCCAGACCATCCGGCGCGACGTGAACACCCTGTGTGACCGCGGCCTGTGCCGGCGTCGTCATGGCGGCATCGATGTCCTGCCGGAAGAGGAGAACGTGGCCTATCCGGCGCGACAGATTCTCGACCGCGAGGCCAAGCGCCGGATTGCCCGTTGCGTTGCCGAAGCGATTCCGGAGGGCGCGACCCTGTTCTTCGGGATCGGCACCACGCCCGAAGAGTGCGCGCATGCCCTCGTCGATCGCGCCGGTTTGCGCGTCATGACCAACAACCTGCATGTGGCGCTGGCCCTGCGCGGCAACCCTTCGTGCGAGCTGACGATTGCCGGCGGGCGGCTGCGCAAGCTCGATTGCGACGTCATCGCGGGAGAGGCCCACGGCTTCTTCTCACGCTTCTCGGTTGATATCGGCATCTATGGTGTGGGCGGCGTGGCCGATGACGGCAGCCTGCTCGATTTCAACCACGACGAAGTGCGCATGCGCACCGAATTGTCCGCCCACTGCCGGCGACGTTTCCTCGTACTCGATCACTCCAAGTTCGGCCGCGGCGCCATCGTGCGCGGCGGACATATCACCGAAGCCAACTGCGTGTTCACCGATCAGCCGGTGCCGCCTCCCATCGCCGCCATGCTCGACGAAGCCGGCGTCGCGCTGATCGTTGCGCCTCCATCCGTCTCACCCACTCCCTGAAGGAAGACTCGACCATGAACTTTCCGAAAATGCGACGTTTTGTCGCCGGCGTCGCGCTGGCCGTGACCGCCGTCGGCACCATCGCCTCTGCCCATGCCGAAGGCCACGCCATCTGCTACAACTGCCCGCCCGAATGGGCCGACTGGGGTTCGCAGCTCAAGGCCATCAATGCGCGCCTTGGCATCCAGGTGCCGCCGGACAACAAGAACTCGGGGCAGTCGATCGCAGCGCTCATCGCCGAGAAGGCCAATCCGGTGGCAGACGTCGTCTATCTCGGCGGCATTGCAGCCGACCCGGCACGCGACGCCGGTGTGCTGACGCCATACAAGCCCAAGGGCTGGGAGAAGATCCCTGACGGACTGAAAGACCCGAACGGCCACTGGTTCGCCATCCACTCCGGCACCCTGGGCCTGTTCGTCAATACCGCAGCACTTGGCGGCAAGCCGGTGCCGCAGCGCTGGTCCGATCTGCTCAAGCCCGAATACAAGGGCATGGTCGGTTATCTCGACCCGACCTCGGCCGCCGTCGGTCAGCTTGGCGTGATGGCGATCAACCTCGCGCTCGGTGGCAGCTACGACAACATCGACCCGGCGATTGCCTTCCTCAATCAGCTGTCGAAGAACCAGCCCATCGTTCCCAAGCAGACCTCCTACGCCCGCGTCATTTCCGGCGAGATCCCGATCCTGATCGACTACGACTTCAACGCTTACCGTGGTCAGTACAGCGACAAGGCGCCCACCCGCTTCGTCATTCCGCAGGAAGGCACCGTGGTGCTGCCCTACGTGATGGGTTTGGTGAAGGGCGGGCCGCAAGCCGCCAACGGCCGCAAGATCCTCGACTTCGTGCTCTCGGATGAAAGCCAGACCATGTGGGGCAATGCCTATCTGCGTCCGGTGTTTGCCGAGCACCTGTCGGCCGAGGCCAAGGCCCGCTTCCTGCCCGACGCCGACTACGCGCGCGCAAAACCGGTCGACCTGAAGAAGCTCGCCGCCGCGCAGCCGATGATCGTCGAACGCTACCGCAACGAAGTG
>JALNWS010000157.1 GCA_023230755.1 Azoarcus sp. | reverse complement strand
TGACTGGCACGGTACAGGCTTGCCTGGGTGAAGGTTTCAACGATCTGGGCTTCGATCACGTCCTTTGTTTCGACCATTTCTTCCTGATAGGCACGCACGTGCAGCTTGCGGTTCTCTTCTGCATAAGCGTGTGCCTTGAGGTTGTCGTCCACCTGGACGCGGGAGCGTTCGATACGCAGAAAGTCATCCTTGATCTGCAGCGCCAGCCCGTTGTCCAGCAGAACCCGTTGGGCTTCGAGCCTGAGCTTGCCAGCGTGGGCCGCATTGACTTCCGCCGTGGTCAGACCACTATCGAAAAGATCCCATTTGAGGCCGATGCCAATGGTCCACCCGTCACGGTTGTCGTCATTGAAGAGGCCACCCTGATAATCGTTCCAGACCTTGTACGTACTGGCTTCCACTCCGATTGTCGGCAGGTAGCCGCTCTTTGCCTCGTCGATCTTGTAGTTTGCGGCCTCCACTGCCAGTTCAAGGCGCTGCTTGTCCGGGTTGAAGCGCATGGCGTCAGCGATCAGATCCTCGAGGCCGGCGTTCAAGACCGGGGCGGGCGCTTCAGGGGCAAGACTGAGCGGGGTGTTCAACGGCAGGCCCATGGCGTTGATCAGTGCCTCCTTGCTGAGGCGGCTGGCGTAGCGGGCCTCGTGCAGCATGGAACGGGTTACCGCAGTGGTCGTTTTGGTGCGCAGATAATCGGTGCGCTTCACGCGCAGGGATGCATTCTGGTACAGCCGTTCGGTGAGGTCTTCCAGCGCCTCGAAGCGTGCCAGCGTGTCGCTGCTGAGGGCTTCCATCTTCTGGGCAAACTGTACGCCGTGGTAATACTTGCGCACGTCACGCACGACTTCCAGCTCGGTCCGGCGCTTCTCCTCGCGCGCAATCTCCGCCCCTTTGCGCGCCATGCCTTGCACGGCCTCTTCCTTGCCACCGGTGTACAGCGGGTAGGTGAAATTCAGCGCTGCCTTCGAGACGTCGCGGTCGAAGAGCTTCACGTCAAGGTTCATTGGCAGGGGCTGGCCCGGGACGGGAATGGTGGCGATGACCATATCGGGTGTCTGAACCGTGCCACTGAAGGTGAACGTCCGGTCCTGGTCCGCGCGCTGGATGCCGGCCTCGAAGCCGAGTTTGGGGCCGAAGGCCGCCATGGCCTGCTGGTACTGCGCTTCTGCCATGTCCAGCGCCGCCTGCGAGGCCCGCAGCGAACGGTGGTTCTCGCGCGCAATCTCGATTGCCCGCTCAAGCGTCAGCTGATCGAGTGGGTCGGCGGCGCTTGCAGACAGGCTGACGAGCACGGCAGCGAGTAGGGCGAATGGCTTCAAGAGGACACTCCGGTTGTCGATGCGCCTTTGCCGGCGCAGTGCGGGTCAGTTGTTACCGTTGCGCAGGTCCATGACGGCGTCCCAGTGCGTGAGCAGCAGATCGGTCAGCTCGGGCGAGAACTGCTTGCCGCGTTGCTCGTGGAAATAATCGTATGCGCGCTGTTCGTCCCAGGCGGGTTTGTAGATGCGCGAGCTCAGCAGCGCGTCGAGTACGTCGGCGATGCCGACGATGCGGGCTTCAATGCTGATCTCGTCGCCCTTGAGTCCGCGTGGGTAGCCCTTGCCATCATGACGTTCGTGATGCTGGTAGGCGATGTTCGCGGCCACGCCGATCAGCGGACGATCGACCTTGCCGAGAATGCTGAAACCGATGCTGGCATGGGCTTTCATCTCCTCGTATTCGTCAGCGGTGAGCTTGCCGGGTTTCTGCAGGATGGCGTCGCGGATACCGACCTTGCCCACATCGTGCATGGGGGCTGTGGTTTCGATCATCTCTGCCGTGTCGGGGTCGAGCCCGGCCTTGAGTGCGAGGAACTTGGAAACCTGCGCGACGCGCCGGATATGTTCGCCGGTTTCCTGGCTGCGGCTTTCGACGACCTCGCCCAGCATGTAGAGCAGTTCGCGCTGGGTGTTCACGATGTCACGGCTCAGCCGCATCGACTCGGTGATGTCCTGACAGATCATGATGATCGATCTCACCGCGCCCGAGAGGTCGTGTACGCCGACGAAACCGACACTGAACTGCATCTCCTTGCCTTCGCGCTCGACGATGGTCACGACACGGCTGGTGAAGTGCTCCTGGTTGGCCTGCTGAACTTCGTCCAGACAGTGCTGATCCCTGAGGTCGGGCATGATCCGGCTCACCGGTTCGCCTTCGAGGTCTGCACTGCGCAGGCCGAGCAGGGTTTCAAACTGGCGGTTGATGCTGACGATATGGTGGGCCTGATCGGTGACGCAGACACAGGTGCCAAGTTCGAGCGCGCGCTTGTACTCGCCGACGAAGTGACGCTGCTCTTCCAGTGTGAGGTGGGTGCGGCTCAAGACTTCGACCAGGTTCTTGTAGTTCTCGTAGAACGGCGTGACATCGACATCGAGGGCAACGATTTCGGTCACCATGCCATGATCGTTCACGATGGGCACCAGGCTCCTTTCGACAACGTACATCTCGCCGTTGTTTCGCCTGTTCTTCACGATTCCGGCCCACTTTCGTCCCGAACGGGCATCCGTGAAGGTGATCTGTGCACGCTGTGGCAGTTCGCTGTCGTGCTGAAGTTCGCTCATTTCGCGTCCGATCAGTTCATCTTCGGCAAAGCCGCTGATCTCGCACATCTTGGCATTTACATAGGTGATCTTGCCGGTGAGGTCGAGTTTGCACACGATTGCGCTTTCGTCCACCAGGTGCTTGTACTGCTCGAGCAGTACATGGTTGAGCCGGCGCTCCTTGATGGCCAGATTGGCAGTGGTGATGTTGATGAGCTTGTCGAGCAGACGATCGACATTGAGGGGTTTGGTAATGTAGTGGTCGATGCCCAGTTCGATGGCACGGAACAGGTACTCGACATCGTTGTAGGCACTGACGACGATGATTGGCTGGTCCGGCACAAGGCGCCGGATCTCGCTGCTCATGGCCAATCCGCTGACGCGGGGCATCTGGATGTCGGTGACGACGATGTCCGGGTTCGTCTCCCTGAACAGCTTCAAGCCTTCCTCACCGTCAGCGGCGACATGCAGCTCGCCCACCCAGGGCTCGAGAATCATCGTCAGCTCTTCGCGCGTCTCCTTGTCATCCTCCACGTAGAGGAGCTTCACAGACTTAAGAACATCCAGCGCCTTCATGTCCATTTGGATAGATTCCCGTTCGTGCCTTTGCCGCGCGGACTGGAGAGCGTGTCATCCCTCCGCGAGCTCATCTTCTGAAAACACTTGCGTCAGTGCTCGAACGGTATCGCGCGCTCCAACCGCCAACGCATGCGGATTTGGCGGGGTGCGATACCCGGGCAGGCATAACACGCTGTTGATTATTCACGATCTGACACTAATGCATGATACATGGCAGGACAATTCTGAAACATGCTGAACCGGCTTGATTGTGCGCTGGATCACGCACGGCAATCTATCCCGGAATGCATGTTTTCGGGGATGTGGCAAAACTCGCCAGGGCTCACGCCTGGTCTGTCGGCTTGCGGCCGGTGGCTGTGGTGGACGGCCTCTGGCGCTCAGGCGTGCTGCGGGTGTCCCGGCGCCGTTGATGCTGGCGAAATGCGACCCATGCGAGCAGGAGCAGTGCCGGCAGGAACATCCATTCGCGTGCGACGCGGTCTCCCGGCACTTCCACCGCAATGATGCGAAAACCGGCTTCGATGCCAAGCTTGCCCGCCTGACTGCCGAACGCGACGCGACGGATGTCGAAGCCGTCATCGACGACTGCGACGTCGAGACCACTGCTGGCGAGACGCATGGGGGCGGTCGCTGCAGGCGCACCAAGCGGCAGCAATACGCCACGCTCCACCTGTTCTCCCTCCAGGGTCATGCCTCTTAAGCGCACGCGCATCTGCGTGCGGTCCGGTGCTTTGGTGATTGCCGTTTCGGCTGCGGAACCGATGAGCTGGTGATAAGGCGTGTTCAGAGGGTCCATGAACAGGGCAGGGTGAAAGAGCATGAAGACTGCAACCAGCATCAGCAGGCGTTCGGTCGTAGTGCTGCGGATCAGCAGCCAGCCCTGATTGACCGAGATGAAGGCGAAGCCGGCCAGCGTCGCGCTGGCCAGGGTGATCAGGGTATGGGCGATGCCGTCGACACCGATCAGCAGCAGCTTGGGGTTGAGTACGAACATGAACGGCAGCAGCGCCATCCGCATGGAGTAGCGAAAGGCGATGATGCCGGTACGCATCGGGTTTGCCAGCGCGATGCTCGCGGCCGCATAGGAGGCCAGCCCTACCGGTGGCGTGATGTCGGCCATCAGCCCGAAGTAGAAGACAAACAGATGGGCGGCGATGAGGGGAACGAAGAGCCCGCTCTGGGCGCCGATGTTGACGATGACCGGCGCCATCAGCGAGGACACCACGATGTAGTTCGCTGTTGTCGGCAAGCCCATGCCGAGCACGAGGCAGATCATCGCCACCAAGGTGAGCATGACGATGATGTTGCCTCCGGACAGCGCGGTGACGAGCTCGGTCATCACCAGGCCGATGCCGGTTAGCGTGACGGTGCCGACGATGATGCCGGCCGTCGCCGTTGCGATGGCCACCGTGATCATGTTGCGGGCGCCGGCAGCCAGACCGTCGACCAGGTCCTGCATGCCCGCCCAGGCGGCATCGGTGACCTTGCGGTCGCCGCGGAACCAGGCCATCAGCGGACGTTGCGTGAGAACGATGAACGCCAGGAAAAGCGTTGCCCAGAACGCGGCGCGGGTGGGTGAAAGCTGCTCGATCACCAGATTCCATACCAGTGCGCCGACCGGCAGCAGGAAGTGCATGCCCGAACGCAGGGTTGGGGCGAATTCCGGCAGGCTGGTGATCGGCGCGTCGGCCGGCAGTGCTTCTCCTGCGTGTGGCAGGCTCATGCGCAGCAGCACCACGTAGGCCACCAGCAGCAGGCCAGCCATGACCATGAAAGACAGATTAGGCAGCACGGCGTGGACGACGGCACCGATGACGGAAACAACCGCCAGCACCAGCGCGATGCCGAGGAAGCCGAGTGCGAAGTTTTTCAGCGAGCGTTGCCAGTGCGGGGAGTGGCGGCGCGGCAGGCCGCGCAGATCCGCCTTTACCGCTTCGAGATGCACGATGTAGAGCAGGCCGAGGTAGGACACCATGGCCGAGATCAGGGCGTGCTTGAGCACCTGCACATAAGGCACGCCGACATACTCGACCATCAGGAAGGCCGCTGCGCCCATGACCGGTGGCATGACCTGACCATTGACCGAGGCTGCGACCTCGATGGCCGCGGCTTTTTCTGCCGGGTAGCCGACGCGCTTGATCAGTGGAATGGTGAGCGGTCCGGTGGTGACCACGTTGGTGATCGACGAACCCGAAATCAGTCCGGTCGCAGCCGAGGCGAGCACCGCCGCCTTGGCCGGGCCGCCGCGCATGTGTCCCAGCAGCGCCACCGCGCTGCGGATGAAGTAGCTGCCCGCCCCTGCAGTTTCGAGCAGGGCACCGAAGAGCACGAACAGAAAAATGAGCCCGGCCGACACCCCAAGCGCGACGCCGAACACGCCTTCGGTGGTCAGCCACATGTGGCTCATGGTTCGGCCGAAGGAGGCGCCCTTGTGTGCGATCAGGTCGGGCATCCATTGGCCGAGGAAGATGTAGCCGAGCAGCGTCAGCGCCATCATCACCATCGGCAGGCCGAGTACGCGCCGTGTGGCTTCGAGCAACAAGGTCAGGCCCACCGCAGCTGCAGCGACTTCGAGCTGTGTCGGGTCGCCGGTATGGGCGCTCACCGAGTCATAGAACAGTGCCAGGTAGCCGGCCCCCAGCGCCGCGAGTACCGCCAGCACGACGTCGTGGACCGGTACCGTGGCGGTGTCTGCGTTGTGTCGCGCGGGGTAGGCGAGAAAGGCGAGCAATACTGCAAAGGCAAGGTGAAGCGAGCGGATCCGGGTTTCGTTGAAGACCAGCGTACCAAGCAGTTCCGGGAGCGGGGAGGCGACCCAGAGCTGGAACAGCGACCAGGTCAGTCCGGCCGCGACCAGCAGCGTTGCCACCGGCCCTTGCGGATGGCGCAGACCCATCGCCATGTTGGCGGTGTGCAGGTTCCGGTTGCACAGGGCGCCAGCGCTTGAGGCCGTGTTGCTGGAATCGCTCATGCACCCTCTCCAGGTCCCGTGTGGCGATCGCCGGATTGGCGTCGCCGATGCGACATCCGGCCGCGCCGTACCGGTTCGGGCTTCAGTATCTTTTCGCAGGTATCACCCGGTCAAGGCCGGGCTCAGGCGAGCAGCGACATCCCGAGGAGCGCGAGTACCAGCACCGCATGCGGAAAAGCCACGGTGGGGCGCAGCGCACTGCGGGCGTACTCGGCGACGAGCCCGAGCGTTCCGCCGCGGCCAGCTTCCCATTCACTGTGAAGCTGGCAGGCGGCAGGGCTGCCTGCCCCTTCGCGCATGAGTGCTTCCAGGCGCAGGAGGCGCGCGGCCAGTCGCGCCTGGAAGGTGCGAAAGATCGCCTCCTGACCCCAAAGTACCGCGACCAGAAAAGCCATCCACGCGGCGGCGTTGCCGCTCACGAAAGCAATGGCGGAAAGCACGACCGACACCAGCTTGAGCCACAGCAGTCCGCGTTCGTAGCGTTCGTGGTTGTCCTGCAGGGTGGACCATTCGAGGCTGAGGGCTGGGGCGGTGTCGGGCTGCATCATGGGGGCGTGCGCAGGCTGGAGTCTGAATCGGCTTGAGAGTGAGTGCAGGATACCCGATCGAACCCGCCGCCCGCATGCCCTGCTTGATCCTGATGCGTCTCTGGGCTAGCGCCCGGTGTCACCTGCAGCATGGTTCGCGCCTTGGCGCCGGTGGTGTTCGATCCACTGGCCTGTCTGCTCTGCCACCCACGCGCCGTCGTCCAGTGGGAGGTCATGTCCGGCACTGGGGTGGAGCCTGAGTTCGCAGTGCCAGGCGTCGGCCAGCGCGCGTGAGCATGCGGCATTGACCAAGGTGTCGCGCGTGCTGGCGAGCAGGAGCACGTCGGCGGCGGGTTTGTGCGTCGGGGCACGAAAGCGCGCCGCGGCGAGCAGCTGGCGCAGTGCGTTGCGCCCCGAGACCGGATGCGCTTCCTGGATACGGGTCCAGGCGTCTGCCACCGCCTCGCTATCGACGTGGTGCCGGCTGGTGAGTCTGAGTACGCCACGCTCATGCTCCCGCGCCGTGCCGCCGGCGATCGCGAGCCGGAGCAGGGGCAGATAGTTGCGCGGACGCAGGCGGTGATGGAAGGGGCTGAAGGGGCGCATGCTCGTATTGATGAGCACGCAGCTGTCGATGTCTTGCGGATGTGCGTCGGTCCATGCGACGGCCACCATCGCCCCGAGCGACATCGCCAGCACCTTGCAGGGCCTCGCGACGTCCAGTGCCTGGAGCGCCGCATGGCAGTGTTCCGCCATCTCCTCGACCCGCACGGGGCTGGTCAGCCGGTTCAGGTCGCCGTTGCCGGGCAGATCGAGCGTGAGCACGCGGGCATCCGCCACCTTGTGCTCAAAGGTGGCGGTGAAGCTGCCCCAGTGGCGGACTTCCCGTGTGAGTCCGCGCAGAAAAATCCAGGTTGTCATGGGCTGACGCTCAAGTGGCGGGGGGAGACGGATACCAGTGTGCCATCGCGCGGGCATGATGATCGTCCCGCGCCTCGCCTTGTGGCAGCCATTTCAGATAGCTGCAGCTGGCGCGCGAGAGGAAGTCGAGCAGCGACAGATGGCGCCGCAGCACACGCTGCTGGCGATGCGCGATCAGCGGGTTGAACATGCCGTGGCGACTCAGGAGCTGACGCGGGTTTTTCTTGATCCAGCGCCACGAGCCCATTTCGAGTGTCAGTGGCAGAAAAGTGCGTTCGGGTGTTTCGCAGCCGCGCAGGTGCAGGAAGTCCCACAGGTCACCATGAGTCAGATACTGCCTGCTCTGGGGCTCGAAGATGTAGGGGTGATGAAGATGCGTGCGGTAGAAGATGTCTTTGAGCGCGTGAATTTCCGCCAGGTGATTGAAGGGGGTGCGGGTGTGCGCATACGGGAACCAGATGCGGTCACTGACGCCGAAGCCGGAGTGGCAATCAACCGCGAGGGCAAAGTTGCGGGTGAGCAGATCTGCCGTGACGAGGTCACATAGCGCCTGACTTTCGGCTTCCATGGTGTCCTCGCTCGCGCCCCGATACCACGGCAGTCGCGCACTGATCCGCTGTCCGCCGACCAGCATCGGCACGCGTTCGTTCGAATCGAGCGGAGCGTTGCGCATCAGGTCAACGCCATTGGGGTTTGCGCGGGTTCCGAGCAGCATGCCGCCGGGGTTGATCAGCGGCATGAACACGAAGCGCACGGTCTCAAGTTGCTGGTGCAGGGTGACGTCCCACTGCAGGCGCGTCACCAGGTACTGCAGATAGGCGATCGCGACGGTGGCGCCAATGCGCTCCAGTCCGTGCACGCCACCGAATATGCCGATGGCAGGCATTTCGGGGGCGGGGTTGCCGAGTGAGATGGCATACAGCGGAAGCGGGGCACCCCTGCCGGTGTCGACCTTGTGCACGACCCGGGTCTCGAGCCGGGCCGCGCCGGTCTCGATGACGTGTTCCAGTGCGGCCAGTTCGGGAAATTCGGGGTGGGTCACATTCAGTCGCTGAGGGACCGGGCCTCCGAGCATACCGCAGCCGCTGCATCCGTAGCGCTGGAAATTGCGGCGGCGCGCAGGGCGGTGCAGGGGGGAGCATTGACGTGAGACTGTCATGTTTCCCTGCTACGGTGGTGGTCCTTGATCGCGCCTTTGCGGGAGCTGCCATGAGCGGACTGATACGCAGGTTTGTGCGCTACCCGGCACTGTCGGTGGTCAGCACCTTGCTGTGGGGTGTGCTTGAAGTCGTTGCGCTGCAGCGTTCGCGACGCCGGAGCAATCAGCCGCGCGGTTGATGAGCGGCATTTGGCTGCGGCGGTCGCGGAAGACGCAGCCAGGGGCCGATGTAGTGACAAATTCCGCATGTTCGCGCATCGCGGGATGCTGAAGCGGCACGTCCGGATACAATGTCACTACGTAAATAGTGATAGTTCCCACGCGGATCCGACTTGCTGCACTCCTCCTCGCCTCTTTCCTGCAACGAGAATACGGTTCCGCGCTTGTACCTTATCGGTACGCTGGTGATTGTTTTCTTCCTCACGCTCTCGCTCGCCAGTTTCTATTCCTGGCGGCAGGTTGCGGATCACCATGCATCGCTTAGCCGGATCGAGGAGGTCATAACCCGGCAGCTCGAAGAAAGGCTCACCGCGGAGATGCGTTCGGCGCTCGGCTATCTCGAGTTCACCCGTTCTGGCTCCGAGGAAGAACTGCGGCGCACGGTTGCAGAGAAGGTCGATGCGGCCCTGCTGATTGCGGAGGCCATCCACACGCATGAGGCGGGACGGCGACCGCCCAAAGAGATCAAGCGCCTGATCGTCGAAGCGTTGAGGCCGGTTCGTTTTTTCGA
>JALNWS010000156.1 GCA_023230755.1 Azoarcus sp. | reverse complement strand
TGGTCGAAGCACTACCGGATACGGGACGAAAGCCCCCTCGGCATGCACTGAAAACAGCGCTCGTATCACTGCAGGGCGCGCGCATGCTGGTGCGCTCAATTGGCGCGGCACCGCTGGAGCAGCAACTGCCCCTTCCCAAACGCGCACACTGAACTGATAGGCCGGGACGCATCGCTATTGCCGTTACCGAGCGCCTGCGTACATTCCAGCAGGGATCAATCAAGCCCGTCCCTATTGGGGTCCTGCTTCGCAGAAAATGATCAACCCAGGGTGGTGTCCAGAACCATCATCAGCGCAAAGCCCGCCATCAGGCCAAGCGTAGCGCTGGTCTGGTGCCCATTGCGATGCGTCTGCGGGATGACTTCGTGTGAAACCACAAAGATCATGGCGCCCGCAGCCAGGCCAAGACCAATCGGATACGCCACCGCCAGACCACCGGCCAAGCCCACGCCGAGCAGCGCCCCCACAGGCTCCAGCACGCCACTGGCTGCAGCGATCAGTACCGAATAGCCCGGCATCACACCTGCGCTGCGCAGTGCCAATGCAACGGCGAGCCCTTCGGGAATGTCCTGCAACGCGATTGCCGTGGTGAGCGGCAAGCCAACGCTCATGTCCCCTTGCGAGAAGCTGACGCCGATCGCCATGCCTTCAGGCAGGTTGTGCAGGGCGATGGCAAATACAAACAGCCAGACGCGCCCACAGATTTCGTAGCCTGGTCCGCAAGGCCCCGTACTTTCATGCTCGTGCGGCGTAAACTCGTCCAGCCCCAGCATGAGCAGAACCCCCAGCGCCATCCCGAAGACGACAACTGCCGCACCGGCACCGCGATTACCCAACAGCGACTCCCCCGCTTCGAGTCCGGGCAAAAGCAAGGAAAACGCGCTCGCCGCGAGCATCATGCCCGCCGCCAGGCCCAACATGCTGTCTTCCACACGTTGCGGCAAACTGCGCATCAGCAACGCCGGCAAAGCGCCCAACGCCGTGGTCGCAAAACCCGCGGCACCGCCATAGAGCGCCAGGCGCAACCCCGGCGCAGCATTGCCGGCAAGCACCTGGGTAATACTCTGTCCGAGCAGAACAACCACGCCGAACAACGCAAGCGCCAACCCGGTTGCCACAACCTGGTGCTGCCGCGCATGCGTACGCACCAGCGCCAACCAGGATGGCCTGGGTGCAGGCCGGTCAAGTGCAATCATATGTTCTCTTTCCATTCGAAATTCTGGTTCCAGCCATCCGGCTCAGCGCCTTGGCAGCACCGTCGCCACAGGGCAATTCGCGTTTGATGCAGTTCGTGGTCCGGCAGCGGCTGATTTCACCCAGGGCGTGCGCAAAACATGGGAATTACGCCCGAAAAGTCCCTGCGGTTCGCCCTGCTTCATCCTGCAAAAGAGGGCGCACGGCTGGCTGGCAGATGGCTGGCGTGCCGGGCAAACGCAGCAGAAATCCATCAGGACCTGCGTCTGCACACAGTTTAACGATTGCATCAATGGGATGCACGATCTGCAGGAGCGCCGAGAACTGCCGCTCAGAATCGTGAAGACGAGCAAGGACCTTGTGAACGGGTCAGAGCGCATCGACACGCTCGGCCCTGCCCCCGGCACGTAATGCAACACCGCGCCCTCTCGCTGCGCGAACGAGGGGCGAATGGGTGTAATCGGCTTATCGGGTGCGAAGCCTTGCTGGCTGCGGAACCGCCAGCAAGGTGATGCCGCCGGGGGTTTTGTGCTCGAAAACGAGCAGATGTGCATTCTGAATCAAGACGATCGCGGTCCAGGAGAGTGGATCGGAAGACGCCGTTTGCATCCGAAATCAATCGACTCTGCCCCCCTTTGATTACGCTCGCTGCCCGCCATCCGCGCTGGCTCTTCGATGCCTTGTTCCGCTGTGCATCAGCGACCCTGCTCGAACTGGCGGCCAATCCTCGCTGGCTCGGCGCAACACCGGTCTTCAGCCTGGTGCTGCACACCTGGACGCAGGATCTGCGCATGCATCTGCATGTGCATGCGCTCGTTGCCTGCGGCGGACTCGATGATGAGGGGCGGTGGCACACGCCGGGCCGTGGCAAAGGCTTCCTGTTTCCGGTGCAGGTCGCTTCGCGGGTGTTTCGCGCCAAGTTCCTCGACGCGCTCGATCAGGCACGGTGCGGCGGCCGGATTCCGGGCGATCCACAAGCTGAGCCCCTTGCGTGGCAGGCGCGCCGCCGCGCGCTGCGCGCTCACGACAGGGTGGTGTATGCGAAGCCGCCGCAGGGCGGGCCAGCCCAGGTGCTCGACTACCTGGCGCGCTACACGCATCGGGTGGCAATTTCTAATGAGCGCATCCTCGGCTGTAACCATGATCAGGTGCGAATCCGGGCACGGGACAAGCGCACCGGAGGCAAGCGCACAGTCACGCTCCCCACAGCCGAGTTCATCCGCCGTTTCCTGCATCACGTGCTGCCCCCCGGTTTCAAGCGCATCCGCCACTACGGGCTGCTCGCCGCCAACCACAAGCGGGCGCACCTCGCGGCCGCGCGTGCGGCCCTGAAGATGCCCGAGCCATCATGAAGCGGATCTACTTCAATGCAACCACTACCGACGGCGACCGATGTCGGCCGCCCAAGACCGCCTGCGCGCCCTCTCCGGAGAGCGTGCTGAAACGCCCTAAAAGCAGCGTCTCTCGGCGTGCAATTCGCCTGGTGTCTGCCACGCATGCATGGCACAGCCACCGACCGACGCCGTCGGACTACGACCATGGCAATTCACGCGTACCCACTACGCATAATCCGGACGTAGAATCCCCTGTGTCACGGCCGTGCCGGCGGTTCAGTTCAACAAGGCTTATCTCTCGCGACATGCTCATCGACACCGAATTCGCCTGCGTGCCGCGCGGGATAAACCCTATGCGTCAGGCAAGAAACACAAATCAATCAAGGAGGATGAAAGATGAGCCAGTGCTATACATCTGGCAATTTTCAAAAATACTTTAACGAAAATATGAATGATCTGGGGCTGCCCGTTCCTTCTACGTTATTCGATACTTATCAAACTGCAGTAGCGACGGCATCCACACTTGCAGGAACTCTGGCGACCTTAGGAAAGGGTGCCACCATGGGAGAAGTGATCGGTGCCACAGTGGGCTTAGAAAAACTGGCGGTTGCCGCCTCCATAGGCGCTACCGCTTATACGGGAGCTGTCATTGGTAGTATTGCGGTTGCAAGTGGTCGCTCTTTGGGGTGTGGTTCTCGAATATCGGACCTTTTTGTGTTTACCGAGCAGAACAATCTCCAATTTAAAGGGCTGGCTGCGTTTTATACACGTAACCCCCAAGTCTTGGATAAAGGCCGCAGTTTTCGAAGCAGCTTCGGTATTCGCGCTAAAAATTCACCTTCAGCTTTCGAGTACGCGTGATGTTAAAGAACATAATGTTTCTACTGGTCTGTGTGGCACTCGCGGCATTGGCTTGGGGAGTTTTCCAAGTATTTGGCCAGTACACTTTCCTGATAATGCTGGTCATAACCATAGCTGCCTTGTTAGCCAAGGTCGGCAAACCCAAGTTTGGTGGCAGGGAGTAGCCTAACCAGTAGCGCAAGCGGACCGGTTTTCCGGCGCGGTAGCGCCTCCAAACCGGCCGCTTCGCATGGCGTTGACCGACAGCTTCCCTCAAAGCTGCATGGCAGCATCGGGTCGTAAGCAAAAGTACGCGGAAGCATCCCCTCGCAAAGTGAGCACGATGGGGCGGTTGGCCAGGCGTTTTGGTTCGGAGACCGGGGATGTTTGGAATGCCCGGCACTTGCGCGAGGAGGCTGCATTGCCCGCCCTTATTTTCGGCGTTGACAAAACGCACGTCGGACAAGATTTTCGTCATGCCAGCACGGCGCTGGAGCAGGGTTTTCGACTTTATTTGCGCGGAACAGCAGTGGTCGCTGAAACGACACTGCAAAGTACGCAGTACGCACGAAGTACGCAGGCAATTGCGAATCGCTCGATGCGTAAAATGTAGCAACGATATCTCTGAGACAGCATCATCTGGAGCGCTTTCGCTCACCAGTTACCCTCACCCTGCACCGAAACCCATCCAACGGGTCGACGTTCGCCGCGTAGGTGCATAGGTTCAACGGATCTCCGTCGTGCGTGTGTTGCCTATCGTTACTCAAATGAAGGTCATTGCGTCGTTTACCGCGTCGGTGAAGCAGCAGACCGGCAAGCAGTATCCCTAGCGGGACAAGACTCATCAAAAAGGTATTGAACATCTGTCGTGGAGTCACATTAGTTAGATTGCCTAGAGACGATGCTCCGACACTAACAGAAGCGAACGGCTCAGCACGCATCGTGATGACAACCCCGTTGCGCATCTGCCCCCATTTTCTGGGGCTGCATAGCGCGGATTTGGCTACACCAAGCCAGAAAGCAAAAAGGCCAACCCCGGAGGATTGGCCTAAGTGCTTGAATCTACTGGTGCTGCTGACCGGAATCGAACTGGTGACCTACTGATTACGAATCAGTTGCTCTACCAACTGAGCTACAGCAGCGAAGAGCGCGGAATATACAACAGCTTGCGGCAGTGTTCAAGCCTTGGAAGGCGCAAAAACGTACTCCGTGGGCTCCTCGCCCGGTTTTACATCAGTTTGCTGCTTGCCGACGACTGCTGGTAGCCCCAGATCGACGGCCAGTCGTAGGGCGGGAGGCGGGGCTGGTCGTCGTGGGCGTAGCCCTGAATGCGGCAGTCGCGCGGACCGATGCGGCGCGGGCGCGGCACGTGCTGTGGACGGCCGTTGGTGTCGAGGAAGGCCAGCACTTCGCGCGGGGTGCCGTCGGCATCGCCGGAACGGCGGCTGATGATGCCCATTTCGCCGTTGGACAGGCGTACCACACTGCCCGGCGGGAAGCTGCTGAGGCGGCCCATGAGCAGGCGCGCGAGGATGTGGTCGAGGCGTTCGAGGTCGGGGCCGAACACGTGCTGCAGCAGGCGCTGCGGGTCGCGGGCCTGGTGCAGGCTCCAGAACAGCGGCCCACGGCGCTTGCGCTCGCGCAGGCGGGCGGCGAGCACGTCGGTGACGCGCAGCATCCGCCCCTGCAGCGAGACCTCGGTGCGGATCAGGCCGAGCGGATAGCCGCTGCCGTCGAAGCTCTCGTGGTGCTGGATCACTGCGGTGCGCCAGGTCTCGGGGATGCCGCCGATGCGCTCGAGCAGCTGGCCCGCCAGCGCCGGGTGTGCGTCGATGGCGGCACGGGCATCTGCGTCGGGCGGGCCAACATGCGCAAACATGCGGTCATGCAGATGCAAGCTGCCGAGATTCATGGTGAGGGCGGCGCCGATCAGCTCGACGCTTTCCTGCCGCGTAAAGCCATGCGCTGCGGCGAGCTCTGCCGCGAACAGTGCGGCAAGGATGGCGTGGCAGACACTGGGACGGTCGTACTGTTCCATTCTGGCAAAGCCGATGCAGGCGTCGGGGTCGATCATCCAGGTGGCGTAGGTTTCGCTGGCGAGCGACAGGAGCTCGTCTGCCGTCACGTGCTGACCGCTGATGATGAGCTCGTCGAGCATGGCCAACGCGATGCCGATGTCGCGCAGCACCTTGAGCGGCTCGGCGTCTGACACACGCATGGCTTGTGACGCACGGCAATACAGGCGGCGCTCGCTCGGACCGACGTTCATCGCGGGGCTGATCTCGCCCCCTTCACGCAGCAGCAGCGTACCGCGAACGTCGAAGAGATCGCAGGGTGCAGGCTGCCCGATCAAACCGGGAGCCAAGGTCACCGGGCGCAGAATCGAGTCAACCATCGCAAACCTCCATTTGATGCTGGCAAGCCACAAACGGCCTGCATTCAGCGTGTACGTTGCGAGTTTCGTGCCAGGCGTCCTGCGGCGATGGAGGCCACCCCGCTCTCTCCGGCAACACACTGTTTCTACGCTTGTTTATGGTGCGCAGCCAGCCGCCCTGCCGCGCTGGCTGCGCGAGCGTTTGTTGCGGGGGCGGCAAGATCTGCCGTTTGTTGCCGCCTCGGCCTTGCCTCACGCGCCAGCGTGCAAGCGCTCGACCCGTAGCGGTGCCGTCTGCGAGCGTCATTTGCGGCTGCGCATATCGCTTATTGCAATTTTCGGGTTTCGCGGCGCGCCAGCCCCCTTAAACTCGGGGTAACGAAGGCTTCAGGAGATTCCGACATGGGACGACTCACCACACACGTGCTCGACACCGCAAATGGCAGGCCCGGCAAGGGCATTGCAGTTACGGTTTTCCGGCTCGACGGCGAACGCCGCGAGGTGGCCCGCGCTGTCACCAATAACGACGGTCGGTGCGATCGGCCACTGCTGGAAGGCCCTGCCCTCGAAGCGGGCCGCTACGAGATCATGTTCGGTGCCGGCGACTACTTCCGCAGCGTCGACAAGACCCTGCCAGAGCCCCCATTCGTGGATGAGGTGGTGCTGCGCTTCGGTGTCGCCGACGCGGCCGCGCACTATCACGTTCCGCTCCTGGTCTCGCCGTGGAGCTATTCGACCTACCGCGGCAGCTGATCCGGCGCTTGCCGGCATACGGAATATCACAACAATGGAAGCTTACCTTCTCGACTGGGCCAACCTGCTGGTGCGCTGGCTTCACCTCATCGCCGGCGTGGCGTGGATTGGCGCGTCCTTCTACTTCGTGATGCTGGACACCTCCCTGCAGCCACCAAAGAAGCCGCAGGACGCAAAGCGCGGCGTGTTCGGCGAGCTGTGGGGCGTGCACGGCGGCGGTTTCTACTGCAGTCAGAAGTTTCTGACCGGCCCCAAGGACGAACCCCTGACCGAAGACCTGCACTGGTCGAAGTGGGAGGCCTACACCACCTGGCTGTCGGGCATGGGCATGCTCATCATCGTGTACTGGATCGGGGCCTCAAGCTACCTCATCGACAAGCAGGTGATGGCGCTCGCGCCGGGCACCGCCATCCTGATCTCGATCGCCTTCCTCGCCGGCGGCTGGGCGGTGTACGACCTGACGTGCCGCACATTGATGGGACGCGACACCGTGCTCGCGGCACTGGTGTTCGTGCTGGTGATGGTGTGCAACTGGGCGCTGCACCAGCTGTTCTCGGCGCGCGGCGCCTATATCCACGTGGGTGCAATGCTCGGCACCATCATGGCGGCCAACGTCTTTTTCCACATCATTCCGGGCCAGAAGCGGATGGTGGGGCAGATCCGCGCCGGCCAGCCGGTCGACCCGCGCCCGGGCATGGTGGGCAAGCAGCGCTCGGTGCACAACACTTATTTCACCCTGCCGGTGCTGTTCATCATGATCAGCAATCACTATCCCATGACCTACGCCAGCAGGTACGGCTGGCTGGTGCTGGCGGTGATGATGATTGCGGGGGTGCTGATTCGCCAGTTCTTCGTGCTGCGCCATCGCGGTGAGGTGAAATGGTGGCTGCCCGCCGCCGGCGTGGCCCTGATCGGGCTGCTGATCGTGCTGATGGCGCCCAAGGTGGTGAATGCCGATGGCGACAAGGTCAGCTTTGCTGCAATCAAGCAGATCACCGAGAAGCGCTGCGTCACCTGCCACGCCGCAAAGCCCACCTGGGAGGGCTTTGCGCAGCCGCCCAAGGGGGTGATGCTGGAAACCCCAGAGCAAATCGGACAGCATGCGGGCAAGATGGCGGAGACCATTGCAAGCGGCTACATGCCGCTGGGCAACCTCACCCACGTCACCGACGACGAACGTGCCCTGATCGTTACCTGGTTTGCCCAGGGCGCCCGGCTGGCCGACTGACCCAAGCGAACGCCACACGACGCTTAAGCTCATTTCCCGACTGAGTACCCGATGCAAGCAACACTGATCCGGAAGCAAGCGCCCATGACCTCCTCTGCCGACGCCGCCATGACCACCCTTTCCGAACTGTCTCAGCCGGACTTCATTGCCCGCCTGGGCGACATCTTCGAGCATTCGCCCTGGGTTGCCGAGCGCAGCTGGCACGCCCGCCCCTTTGCCACGCTCGACGACCTGCATGCAGCGATGGTCGCCGCCATGCATGGCGCCAGCGCGGCCGAACAGCTTGCCCTGATCCGCGCCCACCCCGAGCTGGCCGGCAAGGAAGCGGCCGCTGGCACGCTGACCGAGGCATCCACCGACGAGCAGCGCGGGGCCGGCCTCGACCAGTGCAGCGCGGACGAACTCCTGCGGCTGCGGACGCTCAACGCCGCATACCGAGAGCGCTTCGGCTTTCCCTTCGTGATCGCGGTCAAGGGCCGCTCCCGTTACCAGATCATGGATGCCATCGAAGCGCGCCTGCAGAACGACGCGCAGACAGAATTCACCACCTGCGTCGGAGAGATCGGAAAGATCGCCCGCTTCCGGCTCGACGCGCTGTTTGCGTAAGAGACTGCGTGCAAGCTGACGGTGCAGCCTGGTAGACATCGCGCCGCACTGCACGGAATATCCCCGCTCAAGCCCGCCGCACCAAACACCCGGAAGAACACAAGGAATCACAGCATGGCCAGTCACACCCCCGGCGCCCCCGTCTTTGCCCAGCCCGCCGATCTGCCCGAATGGGCGCTGCGCTCGGTCGATCTCGCCAGCACCCGTCTGGGTGCGAAGGCGCTGTTCGCTTCCGACGACTTCTTCGCCGAAGTCGCCCGCATGCTCAACCCCGAGCCGGCGCAGTTCGTGCCCGGCAAGTTCGACACCAATGGCAAGTGGATGGACGGCTGGGAGTCGCGCCGCAAGCGCGTGGCAGGCCATGACTGGGCATTGGTCAGGCTGGGCGTGAAGGGGGTGATTCGCGGCTTCGACGTCGATACCAGCCACTTCACCGGCAACTATCCGCCGGCGGTCTCGATCGAGGCCTGCGTGTCCGAGTCCGACGAGGTCGAGGTACTCAAGGCGGCAAGCTGGACCGAGATCCTGCCGGCGACGCCGCTCGGCCCGAACGCGCACCACCTGCTCGAATGCGCGAGCGACGCGGCGTGGACGCACCTGCGCGTCAACATCTTCCCCGATGGCGGCATTGCACGGCTGCGGGTGTATGGGCGTCCGGTGGGCGGACTGGAGAGTGCCGCGCCGGATGCGCTGGTCGATCTGGTGGCGATGGAAAACGGCGGTCGTGCAGTGTCGTGGAACGACGCCAGCTTTGGTTCTTCGGCCGCGGCGCTGTTGCTGCCCGGCCCCGGCAAGAACATGGGCGATGGCTGGGAGACCCGCCGCCGCCGCGAGCCCGGCAACGACTGGTGCGTGCTCGAGCTGGGCGCACCGGGCACGATCGAGAAGATCGAGGTCGACACCGCCTTCTTCAAGGGCAACTTCCCCGACCGCTGTTCGGTGCAGGCCGCGTTCGTGAGCGGCGGCACCGACCGCTCGATCACCACCGGAAGCATGTTCTGGGACACCCTGCTGCCCGAACAGAAGCTGTCGGCAGATTCGATCCACACCTATGTCGAGGAGCTGGCGAAGCTGGGGCCCGTGAGCCATGTGCGCTTCAACATCTTCCCCGACGGCGGCGTGTCGCGTCTGCGTCTGTGGGGCAAGGT
>JALNWS010000155.1 GCA_023230755.1 Azoarcus sp. | reverse complement strand
GCGGCGCTCACCCGCAACACCGGTATCGTGGTGGTGTCGGACGAGGTGTACGAGCACATCGTGTTCGATGGCGCCGTGCATCAGAGCTGCGCCGCGCATCCGGAGCTGGCGGCGCGCAGCATCGTCGTGTCGAGTTTCGGCAAGACTTATCACATCACCGGCTGGAAAGTGGGTTACGTGGTCGCGCCGCGCGAGCTGATGGCGGAGTTCCGCAAAGTACATCAGTTCAACGTGTTTAGCGTCAATACCCCGATGCAGCTCGCACTCGCCGACTACATGGCAGATGCCAGCCGCCATCTGCAGCTGTCGGCCTTCTATCAGGGCAAGCGCGACTACTTCCGTGCAGGGCTCGCCGGCGCGCGCTTTGAGCTCCTGCCCTCGGGTGGCACCTATTTTCAGCTGGCCCGTTACGACGCGATTTCCGATCGGCCCGATGACGCGTTCTGTGACTGGTTGACGCGTGAGGTGGGGGTGGCTGCGATTCCGGTGTCCGCGTTCTTTGCCGATGGCCGGGATGAGGGCGTGATCCGCTTCTGTTTCGCCAAGAACGAGCGCACGCTCACGGCGGCCTGCGAACGCCTGCAGACGCTGCGCTGAAACCCGATGCGCGACGGCGTCGCTAGCGTGGTGCGTGGTAAACTGGCGGTCTTATTTTCACTCGCGGCCGGCTTTCCATCGTGCGCAATCTGCTGATCTTTCTGCTGGTACTGGGTGGTATCTGGTGGGTGCGTCGTGCCCTCAAGCGCGTGCAGCGCGGAGGTGGGCGAGCCGGACGCGATCCGCGCCTGAACGAGCCCGAGCGGGTGTTGGCTTGCGCCCATTGCGGCGTGCATGTCCCGGAGAGCGAAGGCGTGTGGGACGACAGCGGCTTCTACTGCTGCGAAGGGCATCGTCGTCTGGGTAATGCCCGCCGGGGAGACTAGGCTTGGGCGAGCCAGTGGTGTCCGGCGTCGACCCCGCGCGACTGCAATCGCTGCGTTTTTTCAACCTTTTCCGGCTCGTCATTGCCGGCATCTTCGTGGTCGCCGGGCGCGAGCTCAATCTGGGAAGCGAGCATCCGACGGTCTTTCTCGTTACCGCCGTCTGCTATCTCGGTGCGATCCTTGCCCTCGGGTTTCCCGATGCTGCACGGCGGCTGGGTTTCGACCGTCTGGTGACCTTGCAGGTCGTTGTCGACGTGTTCATGCTGACCGCAATCATGTGGTCAAGTGGCGGGTTTCGCAGCGGCATGCCGGTGCTGATGATGATCGTGCTCGCCGGGGCAGGGCTGGTGGCCGAGGGGCGCATGGTGCTCTTTCTGGCAGCGCTGACCACGCTGGCGGTGCTCTCGGAAAATGGCCTGCGTTTCATCGCGGATGGTACCCCGGGCGACTTTCTGCAGGTCGGCATCACCTGCATCGCGTTCTTCGGTATCGCGCTGGTATCGCGCCTGCTTGCGCTGCGGGCCAAGAATAATGCTTCGCTTGCCCAGCGGCGTGGCGAGGAACTGGTCAAACAGCAGGCAGTCAACGAACGCATCATTCGCGACATGCGCGATGGTGTGATCGTGCTCGGTCCCGACGGCTTCGTCCGCCAGGCCAATCCGCAGGCGGCGACCCTGCTTGGCCTGCAAAGCATGGATGGGCTGGCGCTGTCCGACATCGATCCGGCATTTGCCGACTGCCGCACACAGTGCGGCGGTGCCGACGGGCGCCTGATGCGGCTGGGGCCGGCACGCAGGTTGTTGCGCTGTCGCGTGATGGAGGCGGATTTCGAGGTGGTGGCTGCGGGCGACGTGCTGATCTATCTGACCGATTTCGAGGATATCCAGCGCCAGATGCAGCAGCTCAAGCTCGCGGCGCTGGGTCGCCTGACCGCCAGCATGGCGCATGAAATCCGTAATCCACTGTCGGCCGTCACCCAGGCCGCAGAGTTGTTGCAGGACGAGAAGCGAGCCGACATGCAGGGACGCCTGGCGCGCATCATCAACGACAACGCGCAACGTATTGAGCGCATGATCCGTGACGTGCTCGCGCTTGGGCGTCGTCAGCAGGCGCAGCCGGAGGCGTTGCCCCTTGCCCGTTTCGTGGCCGAGGTGGTCGATGCGCAAGGGCTGCGCGACGGAACCGAACGCGCGATTTTCAGTGTCGAAATCGATCCGGCGCTGACGCTGGCGATCGATCGCGCACACCTGCACCAGATTCTCGACAACCTGCTGGGCAACGCACGCCGTTACTGCAGTGCCAAGCCTGGCTCGGTGAATATCCGCGCAGAGATGGATGAGGACGAACTGGTAAGCCTGCATGTGCACGATGACGGGCCGGGGCCGGACGAGAACGCCCGTACCCACCTGTTCGAGCCCTTCTTTACCACGCACGCCAAAGGCACTGGTCTCGGGCTGTATATTGCACGTGAGCTTGCCGATGCCAACGACGCCACACTGGAGTTTGTGCCGGGGACGTCGGGCGCGCATTTCGTGCTGACCGGACGGAGTTGTCCATGAGCGTTTCAGATCGCCGTAACCGCAACACCAGCGTGGATGTGCTGGTGGTCGATGACGAGGCAGACATCCGCGAACTGCTTGAGCTCTCGCTGATGCGCATGGGGCTGGGGTGTGACGCGGCGGGTACGGTGACCGAAGCCAAGGCCCTGCTCGAAGGCCGGCGTTATCGTCTTTGCCTCACCGACATGCGATTGCCTGATGGCGACGGACTCGAACTGGTCGAACACATCCAGCGCCAGTATCCGGGCCTGCCGGTCGCAGTGATCACCGCCTTCGGCAGCATCGAGACCGCGATCCGCGCGCTCAAGGTCGGCGCCTTCGATTTCGTGACCAAGCCGGTGGAACTCAAGGCTCTGCGCGAGCTGGTCACGCATGCGCTCAAGCTGCAGGCTCCGTCAGGTGAAACGCCGGATGAAGGCGGCCGCAAGCTGATCGGCTCCTCGGCTGCATTGGCGCAGTTGCGCGTGCAGGTCGAGAAGCTGGCACGCAATCAGGCGCCGGTTTTCATTCATGGCGAGTCGGGCACCGGCAAGGAAGTGATCGCCCGCCTGATCCACAGCCTGGGCGCACGGGCTGCCGCGCCCTTCGTGCCGGTGAACTGCGGCGCGATTTCGCCCGAGCTGATGGAGAGCGAATTCTTCGGTCATCGCAAGGGCAGCTTCACCGGTGCGGCAACTGACAAGGAAGGGCTGTTTCAGGCGGCAAATGGCGGCACCCTGTTCCTCGACGAGGTCGGCGAGCTGCCCCTGTCGATGCAGGTCAAACTCCTGCGCGCCATTCAGGAGCGTGCAGTGCGCCCGGTCGGTGCGCACGCCGAAGAATCGGTCGATGTCCGTATCCTCTCCGCCTCCCATCGCGATCTGGCGCAGCTGGTGAACGAGAACCGCTTCCGTCAGGATCTTTACTTCCGCATCAATGTGATCACCTTGCGCGTGCCGCCGTTGCGCGAACGCCCGGAAGACATTCCCGATCTTGCCGCCCATGTGCTGGCACGGTTGGCCGAGCGCGAAGGCGGGGCGGTCCGGCATCTTTCGTCTGATGCGCTGGCGGCCCTTTCCCAGCACGGCTTCCCGGGCAATGTGCGCGAGCTGGAGAACCTGCTCGAGCGTGCCTGCGCCCTGTGCGAGGGCGATCAGATCAACGCTGAAGACCTCGATCTTCAGCAGTGCGAGGGGCTGACCCAAGCCGCGGGCAGCTTCGATATTGCGGAAGAGGATGACGCAGCTGATTCCGATGACGAACGTATCAAGGTTCTGCGTGCGCTCGATGAGAACCGCTGGAACCGTTCCGCCGCAGCACGCCAGCTCGGCATGACCTTGCGCCAGTTACGCTATCGGCTGCAGAAATGGGGGATGGACTGAGTCTGTCCGTGCCGCTCGCCGGCGGCGGCGTGGCGGTTCAGGCGGTGAGTTCCACCAGCAGGTCGACCGTGCGCATGGTTGCGCCACGGTTGATGGCCGCGAATTCGAGCCCTGCCCGTGACATGGCTTCGCGCCGGCCGGGGTCGGCGATCAGGTCGAGTGCAGTCCGCACGGCCTGTTCAAGGGATTCAAGCCTTGCAGCCCCTCCGTGCCCGATGGCCTGTTCCGCGACCTGCTCAAAATTGAAGGTGTGCGGGCCGACCAGCACAGGCGTGCCCACCGCGCAGGCTTCGATGAGGTTTTGCCCGCCAAGCGGCAGCCAGCTGCCGCCGATCAGGGCAACATCTGCAGCCGCGTAATAGGCAAACATTTCGCCCATCGAGTCGCCTAGCCAGACCCGGGTGTCGATGCTCACAGCGGTATTGTCGCTGCGCCGCTGCAGCTTCAGTCCGCGCGATTGTGCGAGCGCGCCGACTTCGTCGAAGCGCTGCGGGTGGCGGGGTACGATCACCAGCAGGGTCTCGGGGGGCGCGAGCCGGGTAAAGGCGTCCAGCAGCAGGGCTTCCTCGCCGTCGCGCGTGCTGGCGGCAAGCAGCACCGGCCGAGTCCCGCAACGGGTGCGAAAAACATGCGCCAGGGCGGGGACGTCCTCGGGTGGCGTCATGTCGAACTTGATGTTGCCGGTAATGCTTACGCGCCGAGCGCCGAGCGCGGACAGGCGTGCGGCATCGGCTGCAGTCTGGGCGCCGATGGCGCTCAGGGCGCCAAGGGTGAGTCCGGTCAGCGCCGGGAAGCGGGCATAGCGTCTTGCCGAGCGCGGGGACAGCCGGGCGTTGGCGAGCAGCACCGGAATCCTGTGCCGGTGGCACACGGCCAGCAGGTTGGGCCACAACTCGGTTTCCATGATCACGCCGAAGGCCGGGTGAAAGTGGCGCAGAAAGCGTTCGACGAAAAAGCCGAGGTCGTAGGGTAGGTAGACGTGCAGTATCCGGGCCTCGTCGGCGAACAGGGCTTTCGAGCTTGCGCGCCCGGTCGGGGTCATGTGCGTGAGAACGATGGTGTGCTCGGGCCATTGTGTCAGCAGGGCGCGGAGCAAGGGTTCGGCGGCCCGCGTTTCGCCGACCGACACGGCGTGAACCCAGATTGTCGGGCCCGGTGTGCGCACCTTGTAGCTGCCGAAGCGTTCACCCACATGGCGGAGGTAGGCGGGCTGCTTGCGCGCGCGCCACAGCAGGCGGAGCAGGACGAGGGGAAGGGCAAGCAACCACAGCAGGGAGTAAGGCAGGCGTTGCAGCATCGGGGCCGGTTGGAATGAGACGGCGAAAGTATAAGGGCGTGACATGATCGAAGGGCAATCGTCATGACGCTCATGAGATAATCGGCGCATTCTTTTAACCATTTCGACCTCACCATGAAAATTCTAGTCACTGGCGCTGCCGGCTTTATCGGCATGCACACTTCCGAACGTTTGCTTGCCCGTGGCGACGAAGTCGTCGGACTCGACAATCTCAATGATTACTACGACCCCAGGCTGAAGGAGAGCCGGCTGGCGCGGCTGACGCCGAATCCAGCGTTCCGTTTCGTGAAAATGGACGTCGCCGACCGTGCCGGCATGGAGCGTCTGTTCGCTGAGGAAAAGTTCGACCGCGTCATTCACCTTGCGGCCCAGGCCGGGGTGCGCTATTCGCTGGAAAACCCGCATGCCTACATCGACAGCAACATCGTCGGCTTCATGAATATTCTTGAGGGCTGCCGCTACGGCAAGGTGAAGCATCTCGTCTATGCGTCGAGCTCCAGCGTGTATGGCGGCAACACCCGCATGCCCTTCTCCGAACACGACAGCGTCGACCACCCGGTCAGCATGTATGCGGCGACCAAGAAGGCCAACGAACTGATGGCGCATACCTACAGCCATCTCTACGGTCTGCCCACCACCGGCCTGCGCTTCTTCACCGTCTATGGGCCCTGGGGGCGGCCGGACATGGCGCTGTTCCTGTTCACCAAGGCGATTCTCGACGGGCGTCCGATCAATGTCTTCAACCACGGCAAGATGAAGCGCGACTTCACCTTTGTGGACGATATCGTCGAGGGCGTGCTGCGTACGCTTGACCATGTGGCCGAGCCCGATGCCGGGTTCAATGCCGATCAGCCCGATCCCAGCCGCAGCAATGCGCCTTTCCGCGTGTTCAACATCGGCAACAACAATCCGGTCGAACTGATGGCTTTCGTCGAGGCCATCGAGAATGCCCTCGGACGCAAGGCCGAGAAGAACTTCATGCCGCTGCAGGATGGCGACGTGCCCGCAACTTACGCCGACACTTCCGAACTGAATGCGTGGACGGGCTTTGTGCCGGCCACCAGTGTCAGCGACGGTGTAGGCCGCTTCATCGAGTGGTACCGCGAGTACTACGGAGCCTGAGTGTGCGGCTGGACGCACGCAGCACGCTGAGCTGTTATCTGCTGTTGCTTGCGGTATACGTCGGCGGGGCCATGGTCCCGCTGATGAATAACGATTCGGCGCATCACGCCGGCATCGCCCTGCACATGTATCTGTCGGACGACTGGCTGCGCCTGATCACCCAGGACCACGACTACCTCGACAAGCCGCACCTGCTGTTCTGGCTGGCGGCCCTGTCGTTCAAGGTTTTCGGGGTCAGCACTGTTGCCTACAAGCTGCCGTCGCTGCTGTTCTCGGTGCTGGCGGTGTATTCCACCGCGCGCCTCGGGAGGCTGCTGCATTCGGCCGAGGTGGGGCGGCTGGCGGGACTCATTCTCGCGAGCGCAATCGCGTTCATTCTCGCCAACAACGATGTCCGCATGGACGCGCTGCTGACCGGGTCGATCATGTTCGCGATCTGGCAGCTGGCCGAGTTCGTGGCGGGAGGACGCTGGCGCAACCTGGTGCTGGCGGGGCTGGGGCTCGCGCTCGGCTTTTCGACCAAGGGCATGATCGGGGTGGCAATGCCGGGCATCGCCGTCTTCCTGCATCTGCTCTACCGGCGCGATTGGGCACGTCTGTTCGATCCGCGCTGGCTGGCTCTGCCGCTGATCGTGCTGGTCTTCGCCGCGCCGGTGCTGTTTGCCTACTATCAGCAGTTCGGCGCCGACGGGGTGCGCTTCATTCTGTGGTCGCAGAACTTCGAGCGCCTGGCGGGAGAGCGTTTCGGCAATGCCGGCGCCGAGGACCCGTTGTTCTTCTTCCACACCTTTCTGTGGGCTTTCCTGCCATGGTCGTTTCTGACCCTTGTTGCGCTGTGGTCGCAGGGTGCGCGCGTGCTGCGCGCCGGGCTGCGTCCTCAGCCCGGCGAGGAAATGCTTACTCCGGGAACGATCGTGGTGCTGTTCGCGATCATTTCCGCGTCTCAGTTCAAGCTGCCGCATTACCTCAACATCCTGCTGCCGCTGTTCTCCATCGTGCTCGCAACCTGGCTTGCGCCACGGATCGAGCGGCGGGCGACGCGCGGGGTATGGGCGATCCAGTGCCTTGCCATCGTCGTGCTTGCGCTCCTCGCGGCGGCACTCAACGGCTGGGTTTTTCCGCTGCAGGACCCCGGCGTGATGGCGGGCGCCGCCGCCTTGCTGGTGGCCGGCGCGGCGCTGAGCCTGAGTCGCAAGGGCGGCGCGCGCGTGGTGCTGACGTCGGTGGCCGCGGCCGTGGTGTTCAACTTCCTGCTGGCGTGGAATTTCTACCCGCATCTGTTGCGCTACCAGGCCGGTACGATGCTGGGTGAAGCGGTCGGACAACTGGCCCTCGACCCCGAGTCGGTGTACTACCTCGAGAATTTCGGGCGGGCGGGCAGCTTCGATTTCACCACCGCGCGCCTGACGCCGACCCTGACGCTCACACAGCTTCAGGCGATGACTGCGCCGCTTGTGCTCTACACCTCGGACAAGGGCCGTGAGGCGGTGGAGGCGGCAGGGCTGCACACCGAAGCGCTGGCAAGCAACCCGGATTTCCGCGTGACCCGTCTCAATGCGCGCTTTCTCAATCCGGCAAAGCGGCCCGACACGCTGTCGCAGATCTTCCTGCTCAGGGTGACACCGCAATGAACGCTGGACGCTGGCAGGGCGGCGGGCTGATCTGCCTGCTCACGGCCTGGGTGGTATGGCCGGGACTTTCCGGCACGCCCGTCCCGGGCTTCGTACCGCCGCCCGTTCATGGCGGAGGCGAGCTTGCACCGCATCTGCACAGCGCACTTGTTAACGCAGCAACGCTTCCCCGGGTGCATGCCGCGTCGATCGCGGCGCTGCCAGATGGCCGCCTGTTCTCGGTGTGGTTTGGTGGGGGGCGTGAGGGTGGTACGGACGTCAAGATCTATGCGGCGAAGCGCGCCGCAGGGGCGCTGGCCTGGGGCGAACAGCATGTCATCGCCTCGCCGGAACAGACCTCGTCCGATACTGGGCTGCTGGTGCGAAAAATGGGCAACCCGGTAGCTTTCGTCACCCCGCGCGGGGAGCTGTGGGTGATCTATGTCAGCGTAACAATGGGGGGGTGGGCGACCAGCCATCTCAACCTGCTGCGCTCGCCCGACCTCGGCCGCAGCTGGTTGCCGGCCACCCGCCTGGTGACGTCGCCCTTCATCAACCTGAGCACCTTGGTAAAAGGCGCGCCGGTGTTCTTCGACAACGGTGACATCGGGGTGCCGGTATATCACGAGCTTGCGGGCAAGTTTGCCGAACTGCTGGTGCTCTCCGATGCCGGCGAGGTGCGACGCAAAGTCCGCATGGATCACGGCCGCAGGACTTTGCAGCCGGTGGTGGTGGTCGAGGACGGGCTGCACGCGACTGCCCTGATGCGCGATGGCGCCGAAAGCCCGCCGCGCGCCTGGCGCAGCAAGACCACGGACGGCGGGCGCAGCTGGAGTGCGCCGCAACTGACCGATCTGCCCAATCCCAACTCGGCGCTGGCTGCGCTGCGTCTGGACGACGGTCGCCTGATCGCGGTCGCAAACGATACCGAGGACGAGCGCCTGCGCCTGTCGCTGCTGGTGAGCGACGATGATGGTGCGCACTGGCGTGCCATCCACTGCTTTGAGGATCGTCAGGAATGGCTGGGACAGCCTCTCCCGCTCAAGCAGTTCCGCCCGCAGCTTGCGCGCGACCTTGCCGCGCTTGGGCCCGGTCCGGCGCCGGCTGAAGTCGCGGCCAACGCGGAGCAGGCGCTGTGCCGTCACGGCGACAGTTGCGACTGGCAGTACGACTACCCTTACCTGATGCGCGCTGATGACGGTGAGTTTCATCTCGTCTACACGTGGAACCGCAGTTTCGTCCGCCACCTGAACTTCAATCGCGCCTGGCTGGAGAGCAAACTGTGATTGCGCTCCTTGCCGACACCTTGGGCTGGGCGCTCGCTTTCGCGCTCTGCGTGCCCGGCCTTGGCCGCAGCGCACCACGGGCGTTGGGCGTGCTCGTGGTCCTGGTGCTTGCGATCAGCGTGCCGGTGGCCGGCGTGAGTCTGAGTGCCGTCTTGCGCGGGCTGTTTGCGGGCTTGTCGCTGGTGACCGTCGTGGTGCTGACCGCGCTCTTCATCGCGCGCACCGGGCGATGTGCGTTGTTTCGTGACGGTGAACGCCTTGTGCTCGCTGTGCTGGCGGCGCTGACCAGCGTGCTGTTCTACCCTGCAGCACTTGGTCTGACAGCGGTCGACCCCTATTCCTGGGGCTACGGTGCGCCCGCACTGCCCCTGATCGTCGGTGCGCTGGCCGTGTTGGCGTGGGTGACTGATTTCCGCGTGGTAGCGCT
>JALNWS010000154.1 GCA_023230755.1 Azoarcus sp. | reverse complement strand
GACCACGACGGGCGCGACCGTCCTCACCGGTCTCGAATATCTCCCGATTTCGATCAACCTGTGGCGCACCTTCATGCACTGGGTCGGCGGCATGGGCGTGATTGTGCTGATGGTTGCGGTATTGCCGCTGCTGGGTATCGGTGGGCGGCAGGTGTTCAAGGCCGAAACGCCGGGACCGATGAAAGAGTCGGGGCTGACGCCGCGCATTACTGAAACCGCAAAAGGGTTGTGGGCGGTTTACGCACTGCTGACAGTGGCTTGCGGATTTTCCCTGTGGGGGGCAGGCATGAAACCGTGGGAGGCGGTGATTCATGCGTTCTCGATCATGGGCCTGGGCGGTTTCTCCGACCGCGATGCCAGCCTCGGGGGCTTCAACAGCCTGCCCATCGAACTGGTCACGATGGTCTTTGCGCTGCTGTCCGGCGTCAACTTCGCCACCCACTACGTCGCATTGGTGCGGCGCAGCCCGCGCGCCTATCTTCAGGACCCCGAGGTGCCGTGGTTCTTTGGCACGCTTGCGGTCACGATTGTCGCCCTGACGATCTATCTGATGCAGTACCACGTGTACGACGATGCCCTGACCACGCTGCGCTATGTGTCGTTTCACGCGATTTCGCTGGCGACTTCGCTTGGTCTTGCCACTTACGATTACACCTTGTGGCCGATGTTTGCGCAGATCTGCATTCTCTTTCTGTGCAGCTTTGCCGCCTGCTCGGGTTCAACCGGGGGCGGGATCAAGATGATGCGTGCGATCATCCTCTACAAGCAGGCCTATCGCGAGATCGTGCGTTCGCTGCACCCGAGCGCGGTACTGCCGCTCAGGCTCGGGCAACAAGCCATCTCGGAAGGGGTTCTGCACGCGGTGCTTGCCTTCAGCTTCATGTACATGGTGACCATTGTCAGCCTCACGCTGGCGCTGGCCGCAACCGGGCTCGACCTCATCACCGCTTTTTCCGGTGTGGTGGCCTGTCTCAACAATGCCGGGCCTGGACTGGGGGAGGTCGGGCCGGCGTCCAACTACCAGGGGCTGAGTGACCTGCAGACCTGGATTCTGAGTTTTTCCATGATCCTCGGACGGCTGGAAATCTTCACCTTGCTGGTGGTGATGACGCCGACTTTCTGGCGTCGCTGAACACAGCAGTGGCTACAGAACGAGGCGATAGCCGACGCCCGATTCGGTCAGGATGTGAGCGGGGAAACCCGGTGTCGGCTCCAGCTTGCGCCGCAGGCCGCCCATGTACACCCTCAGGTAATGGTTGTGTTCGACATGGTTCGGGCCCCATACCGCAGCCAGCAACTGGCGGTGGGTGAGTACGCGGCCGGCGTGAGCGATCAGGTGTCCAAGGAGCTTGAACTCGATCGGCGTCAGGCGTATCGGCTCGCCGTTGCGGGTGACGCTGCGCTGGGCGAGATCGACCTCGATCTCGCCGAAGCTGACGATCGATTGCCCTTCGGACGGGCGCAGTGAGCGTCGCAGCAGGGCTCTGACCCTGGCCAGCAGTTCGGCAATGCCGAATGGTTTGGTGAGGTAGTCATCGGCCCCTGCGTCAAGTGCGGCAACCTTGTCGTGTTCGTCGCTGCGCGCGGAGAGCACCAGCACCGGCATGCCCGACCACGCCCGCACCGAGGCGAGCACGGCAAGCCCATCTTCATCGGGCAGGCCGAGATCGAGGATGAGCAGATCCGGTTTGCGTGTGCTCAGCTCGATGCGCGCACGCGCTGCGGAGCCGGCCTCGTTTACTCCGCAGCCGGCCGACTCCAGCGCGGTACGTACAAAGCGGCGGATGCCGGGTTCGTCGTCCACGATGACGACTGCAGGCGGGTGAGTGAGGGCGTCTTTCACGCTTCGCTGTCCGGGGGCTGGGGTGGGGTGGAAAGGGGCAGGCGCATGGTGACCCGCGCGCCACCAGTGGACGGGCTGTCGATTTCGACCTTGCCGCCATGGGCGCCGATGATCGCGCGCACGATGGCGAGGCCAAGACCGGTGCCGGAAGGGGGGCTTCCCGCCGCGGGCAGGCCGGGACCGTCATCGCTCACGCTGACGCTCAGCGTGTCGGCATCTGCGCTGGCCGAGATGTCGATCCGGCCAGCGGGCGGCGTATGGTGAGCTGCGTTTTCCAGCAGATTGCACAGGACCCGCTCCATCAGCACCGGGTCCACGTCAATCAGCGGCAGCGTGTCGGGCAGGTCGAACCCGATTCTGTGCGTGTTCAGCAGACTGCTGCGGGCCTGCATCGCCGCACCGACCACTTCCTCCAGCGGCAGCCACTCCCTGCGCAAGGTGACCGCGCCCGACTGCAGTCGGGCAAGGTCGAGCAGGTCGCGGGCGAGCGCGTGGGTACGCAGCGCTTCGGCGCGGATCGCCTCCGCCAGTTCAGCCTGCGCCGGGGGGAGCGGCGGCCCGGCCAGGGGCAGCGACTCCGCCAGCCCGGCAAGGGCTGTCAGCGGCGTGCGCAGATCGTGCGAGAGCGTAGCGAGCAGCGCGCTGCGCATGCGCTCGGCTTCAATTTCGATCCGGTTGCGTTCGGCCTCGACGAGGTAATGCTCGCGCTCGATCGCGGTGGAAAAAAGCGTGGCGTAGGTCTCCCGCAGTGAGGCTGGCGTGTCAGGTCCAAGTGCGGCCATGCTGTGTGCGCGCAGGGCGCCGATCTCTT
This sequence comes from Azoarcus sp., assembly GCA_023230755.1. Taxonomy (GTDB): domain Bacteria; phylum Pseudomonadota; class Gammaproteobacteria; order Burkholderiales; family Rhodocyclaceae; genus Parazoarcus. The sequence goes on along the minus strand of JALNWS010000154.1, from coordinate 6,964 downwards.
CTGCGCTGACCGCTGCGGACAGGGCCTGGGCGATCTCATAGAGCTGTCTGGATTCGCGTTCTCGCGCCTCGGCATCATCGCGTTCGCTGCCGAGGCGGGTGGTCAGGGCGGCAGTGGTCAATGCGACAGCCAGCAGTACGGCGAAGGTCAGCAGGTACTGAAAATCGCTCACCGCGAGGGTGAAGTGAGGATGGACAAAGAAGAAATCGAACAAGGCCACCGAAAGAAAGGCGGCGAGTACGGCCGGGCCGCGGCCAAAGCGCACCGCGGAAAACATCACCGCAAGCGGAAACAGCATGGCGATGTTGGCCAGGTCGAATGCGCCGAGCAGGGGCGCTCCGATGCCGGCAACCGCTCCGACCGCGGCGATGGCGTACAGGTAGTTTAGCCACTGCAGGGGCGCGCGAAGGGGGGGAGGGCGGGATTCATCCATGATCGAACTCTAGCGCGAAGCAAGGGTGTCGGGTGCGCATGCAGCAATGTGCGCGTGGACCGGTCGCGTGCTTCCGGTATGCGTGGCTCTTGCGCAGCTGTGCCGAACTGGCCACCATTCGGCCCTTGCCGCAACGACCCCCGTTGCGGGATGTGAGGCGTCTGGTGCAATGGAATTCGATCTGTGGTTGTTGGCCTACCTTGGTCTGGGGGCAGTTGTCGGTTTTTTTGCCGGTCTGCTCGGTGTTGGCGGCGGCGGCATCATGGTGCCGATGCTGACGACTTTCTTCATCGCCCAGGGCTTTCCCCATGAGCAGGTCCTGCACATGGCGCTGGGTACTTCGATGGCGACCATCGTGCTGACCTCGGTGTCCAGCCTGCGGGCCCATCATGCGCGTGGGGCGGTGCACTGGAACATCGTGCGCAGCATTACGCCTGGCATCCTCCTGGGCACCTTCGGTGGGACGTTCATTGCATCGCGGGTCGATACCGTGCCGCTGGCAATCTTCTTCGTCTGCTTCATGGCCTACGTGTCCATCCAGATGCTGCTCAACGTCAAGCCCAAGCCCTCGCGCGATTTGCCGGGTGCCGTCGGCATGACGGCGGTCGGAATGGGCATCGGCGGGGTGTCGGCGCTGGTGGCGATCGGCGGCGGGTCGCTGTCGGTTCCGTTCATGACCTGGTGCAACGTCAAGGTTCAGCACGCCATCGGCACCTCGGCCGCGATCGGTCTGCCGATCGCCGTGGCCGGTACGCTGGGCTATCTGGTCAATGGCTGGTCGGTTGCCGGCACGCCGTCGCTGTCGTTTGGCTATATCTATCTCCCGGCCTTGGTGCTGGTCGGTATCGTCAGCATTTTCGTGGCACCGGTCGGGGCTTCTCTTGCGCATCGTCTGCCGGTGCCGACACTCAAGAAGATCTTCGCCGGTGTGCTGATGCTGCTGTGTGTCAAGATGCTTTATTCACTGTTCGCCTGACTGGAGCGTGTCCGCATGAGCTGGAACCTGTGGCTGCCGTTTCTGGTAGCGAGTCTCGTAATTTCCGTGTCCCCCGGACCGGGTGCCGTGTTGTCCATGGCAACCGGCCTGCGCCACGGTTATGGTGCTGCGCTGCGTTCGATCGCAGGGCTGCAGGCGGCATTGCTGCTGCAGCTTGCCGTGGTGACGCTCGGTCTCGGCGCTCTGTTGGCGACCTCGGCGACCGCCTTTCTGGTGGTCAAGATTGCCGGGGCGGTCTATCTGGTGTGGCTTGGCGTTGCCAAGTGGCGGGCCAGGGTGGAGGTGGTCGACGAGGCGGATGGCGCGCCGAGCCGGTCGCACGGCGGGCTGTTCATTCAGGGCCTGCTGGTGAACCTGACCAACCCCAAGGCCATCGTGTTCATGGCGGCGCTGGTGCCGCAATTCATGGTGCCCACCGCACCGCAATGGCCTCAGACTCTGGTCATCGCGAGTACCATGCTCGTGGTGGATACCGTGGTGATGTCCTGTTATGCGCTGCTCGCGACCCGGTTCCGACCGCTGCTGCGCAATCCGAATGCCCTGAAGGTGCAGAACCGCGTATTCGGGGGGCTCTTCGTCGGTGCCGGTGCCTTCCTGGCTGCGTCCAGCCGCTAGCGCACAGGCTTATCCCTGCTTCGGGGCGGAGGGCCTCGGGCTGCGGTAGCTCCACCAGGGCAGTACCTGTCGCATCGACAACACCTCTCCAGATTGCGCGGGCTGATAGCCGGCGAGTTTGCCAAGGCCGGCCTGCCAGATGTCCCCCTGCAGCAAATCAAGCAGCGCCCCGACGGCAGGGGTGTCGAGCGCCGACTTCAGGCAGGCAAGGTGGTAGCGCTCGTGCGCCAGCGGGACGAAGTCCAGCCCGCGACCGCGCGCCGTGGCCTTGATGCCGAGCCCGACATCGGCCTGTCCTGACGCCACCGCCTGAGCCACTGCGGCATGTGAGGGCTCGGTGTGGTCGTATCCGTTGATCTCCTGCACGGAGATGCCCGCCTGTGCCAGAAGCTCGTCCAGCAGCACCCGCGTGCCGGTGCCCAGTGCGCGGTTGGCAAAACGGGCCCGGCTGTGGCGCACGTCTTCCAGTGTCTGCAGGTTCAGCGGATTGCCGCGTGCGACGATCAGCCCCTGCGTCCGGCGCGCAAAGCCGATGATCTTGTGCAGGCCTGGGCGCAGCAGGGGCTTGTAGGTGCGCCGTGTCAGGCTGTCGGTGTCGGCCCCTTCCAGCGTGTGGAAGCCAGCCATCAGGCAGCGCCCCTCATTGAGCGCGCGGATGGCATCCACACTGCCGCTGAAGCGGATGTCCAGGTGCAGGCGGTGCGCGGGCTGGCGGGCCTGCTCCTGCAGCGCAACAAGGGCCTCGTCATGGCTGGCGTACATGGTCAGCACATGGGCGCTGTCATCGAAGGCGACCGCATAGACGCGCTCAAGGTCGGCGCGCAGCGCTTCGATCTGCGGCAGCAGCCTGGCCTGGGCCTGACGCTCGGCCCACATCAGCTTGGTGCCGAAGTCCGTCAGCCGGGCCGCTTGTCCCTTTTCCCACACAATCATGCTGTGTCCGAGACTCTCCTCCCAGCGCCGGAGCTCGCCCCATACGTGTCGGTAAGACAGGCCAAGGCGTTTGGCTGCACCCGAGATCGAGCCGCTTTCGGCTACCGCCTGCAGAAGGTCGATCAGCGGATTGCGGACGCGGGCGGGACTGGCGTCGGTGCCGAGGGTGTAGTGGAAGTTGATCCTATGCACGGCGTTTCATATTGATGGAAGTCATGCGGGCGCTTACGTTACCCGAAATCTCAAAGAGTCGCCGCTTCCGGTGACCAAAGACCCAACCAGAGGAGTTTGTATGAAAGCGTCAAGTGAAACCTTCCGCGCCACCTGCAAGGCATGCGTACTGGTCGCGCTGCTGTCTGTGTTCTCGCCCGCCTCGGCGGAATCCATCGTGATGGCCTCGACTACCTCCACCGAGCAATCGGGCCTCTTTTCCCATCTGCTGCCAGCCTTTACCAAGGCCAGCGGTGTGGAGGTCAAGGTCGTCGCCCAGGGGACCGGTCAGGCGCTCGATACCGGACGTCGCGGTGATGCGGACGTGCTCTTCGTGCACAACCAGGTCGCCGAAGAGAAGTTTGTCGCCGATGGTTATGGCGTGAAGCGTTTTCCGGTGATGTACAACGACTTCGTGCTGGTCGGACCGGAAGCCGACCCTGTCGGCGTGCGTGGCAATGACATCGTCGCGGCGCTCAAGAAGCTGGCCGCCGCAAATGGCAGCTTCATTTCGCGCGGCGACAAGAGCGGTACCCACGCGGCCGAGCTGCGCTACTGGAAGGATGCGGGCAGCGATTCGAACAAGGGCACGGGTTACAAGGAATGCGGCTGTGGCATGGGGCCGGCGCTGAACATGGCGGCTTCGTCCGGTTCCTACGTCCTGACCGACCGTGGCACCTGGCTCAACTTCAAGAACCGTGCAGACCTCAAGGTTCTGGTCGAGGGTGATTCCCGCCTGTTCAACCAGTACGGGGTGATGGTGATCAACCCGGCCAAGCATCCGCATGTGAAGGCGGCCGAGGCTCAGAAGTTCGTGGATTGGGTGGTGTCGCCCGCCGGACAGGCCGAGATTGCGAGCTACAAGATCGGGGGCGAGCAACTGTTCTTCCCCAACGCCGACAAGTAAGGTCTGCTGCAGGGCAGGGGCTCGCCCGTCATGGCGGCTCCTGCCGGGCGGACGGGTTATCATTCGGGTCCGGTTTTCTACTGATGTTCCAGCCCACATGATCGACGTCCGCATTGTTCCCGTTACGCCCTTCGAGCAGAACTGCAGCATCATCTGGTGCGACAAGACACGCAAGGCGGCAGTGGTCGACCCCGGTGGCGATCTCGACCGCATTCACGCTGCGGCAAAAGCGCTTGGTGTCAGCATAGAGAAGATCCTGATCACCCACGGTCATATCGACCATGCCGGCGGCACCGCAAAGCTGGCGCGCGAGCTTGGTGTTCCCATCGAGGGGCCGCAGGAGGAAGACCGCTTCTGGATTGAGGGCATGGCTCAGCAGAGCAAGATGTTCGGCTTCCCCGACGTTGAAACCTTCACTCCTGATCGCTGGCTGCACGATGGCGACACGGTGTCGGTGGGCGAGCAGACGCTGAAAGTGATCCACACGCCGGGTCACACGCCGGGTCATGTGGTGTTCGTGCACCCCGAATCCAGGCTGGCGCTGGTCGGCGATGTGCTGTTTGCGGGCTCCATCGGGCGTACCGACTTTCCGCGTGGCGATCACCAGACGCTGGTCAATTCCATCCGCAACAAGCTCTTTCCGCTCGGCGATGACATCACATTCGTGCCGGGGCACGGGCCGACGTCCACCTTCGGTGAAGAACGCGAGAGCAATCCGTTCGTCGGCGCCTATGGCTGAAGCGCGGCACTGAAAACAGGAAGCCCCCCGTGGCGCCGTCCTGCATGGCACCACGGGGGGCTTCTTCCTTCTTCCTGTTGGAGCGATCAGCCGCGTTGCTTGAGCGAGTCGCGAATCTCGCGCAGCAGCTTGATGTCTTCCGGTTCCGGTGCGGGCTCGGCGGGCGCTGCCGGTTCCGCACGCTTGAGCTTGTTGATGGCCTTGATCGCAATGAAGATCGCGAAGGCGATGATCAGGAAGTTGATCGAGGTGTTGATGAAGCTGCCATATTTGATGAGCGGAGCGCCGGCCTTTTCGGCTGCCGCAAGGGTGTCAAAGGCCTCGCTGCCGAGATTGATGTACAACTGGCCAAAGTCCACACCTCCGATGAGGCGGCCGACGATTGGCATCACGATGTCCTTGACCAGTGAATCGACGATCTTGCCGAAGGCGCCGCCAATGATCACGCCAACGGCGAGATCGATGACGTTGCCTTTCATGGCAAATTCCTTGAATTCCTTGATGATGCTCATGTATGAACTCCTGTTGGGTCGAGCCTTTCACCGTCAGGCTCTGTTGCTTGATGCGCCGGCTGGTCCGGCTTGGCCGCACACTTTATTAGGAAATTTGTATATGAACCAGAAGGGTTTTTACTGATGCGCGACCTGTTTCACGTCGCAACTCAGCTTCTGGCGATGAATACCGGCAGCCGCCATTTGAAGCGGATGGCGCAAAGGCGAATCGCCAGCACCAGTGTTGCGCCGGCCAGCGCCGCCCATCCGGGACTGACCCCGGCTTCCATCAGGGCGAGCAGCAGCAGCGCGCCTGCCCATGACGCGGTGGCATACAGTTCGGCGGTAAAGACCAGTGGAACTTCATTGCACAGCACGTCGCGGATGATGCCGCCGAACACCCCGGTAATCACGCCCATCAGGCTGGCAACGAGCCATGGTGCGCCCATCGCGACGGCAGCCTGGGTGCCGGAGACGGTAAAGAGCGCGAGGCCAAGGGCGTCGGGCAACAGGAACAGTCGTGGCGGCAGGCGTACCACCCGGACCACGGCGAAAGTCGCGAGGCCGGCAACGATGGCAGCGATCAGATTGCTCTGATCTGCAATCCAGAACACCGTCCGATCAAGCAGCACGTCACGCAAGGTGCCGCCACCGAGAGAGGCGGCCAGTGCCACCACGACCATGCCGAAAAGGTCGAAGGGCTTGCGCCCGGCGTCGAGCACGCCGGCCGCCGCGTTAACCGCCACGCCCGCAATGCCAATGCCGTAGAGAAGGGGTTCGATGCCATGCATGGGGGTCGAGGATAGCACCTGACCCCGTTCATGGATGGCGTCGGCTTTCTGCGAGCGCCTTGATTCAAACGACCGTTTGAAGTGTGCGCGCCACATGCTAGAGTGCGATTCATGCAAGGGCGTCGATTGCCCGGTCGCAACAACAACGAGGAGACAGCATGACGATTCCCGCATCCTTCCGCGGCACCATGAGTGTGCCCGCGATTGCCGCGCCGATGTTTCTGGTGTCCGGTCCCGAACTGGTGATAGCCACCTGCAAGGCCGGTGTTGCCGGCACCTTTCCCGCACTCAACGCAAGGCCGGCCGCGCAACTGGAAGCGTGGCTGAGTCAAATCGATGAGGCGCTCACCGGGCATCGCGACAGCAATCCCGGTGCGCCTTGCGCGCCCTACGGGGTGAATCTCATCCTGCATGCATCGAACAAGCGCCTGGAGGAAGATCTGGCCACCATCGTGCGTCACCGCGTGCCCTTCGTCATTACCAGCCTGGGTCACCCCGGCGAGGTGGTGAAGGCGGTCCATGCCTATGGTGGCCTGGTATTTTCCGACATCGTCCATGCCTACCATGCGAAGAAGGCTGCGGCGGCCGGTGTCGACGGCATCATCGCGGTGGCCGGCGGCGCGGGGGGACATGCCGGGACGCAGAGCGTGGTGAGCCTGATCCGCGAGATTCGCGAGTTCTGGGATGGTGTGCTGATCGCGGCCGGCAGCATTTCGGATGGCGCTTCGATCCGTGCGGTCGAGGTGCTGGGGGCCGATTTTGCCTACATGGGGACGCGTTTCATTGCCACCCGCGAGGCGCTGGCGCAGGCGGATTACAAGCAGATGGTGGTGGATTGCGGGCCGTCG
>JALNWS010000153.1 GCA_023230755.1 Azoarcus sp. | reverse complement strand
GGGCTGTGTCACGGCGCCAACTTCGGGTATCAGCGGCGATGTGCTCGGGGTGTCGCGCCCGATGTCTGATAGTCAGCCGGTTGCCGGGCCGGATGCCCGCGCTCGCGTCCATGTGGATCTCGGTCAGGCCTACTTCGAGATCGGGCGCTATGACGTTGCGCTCGATGAGGGCAAGCTCGCGCTGGCCGAAAGCCCGTCTTACGCGCCGGCCTTTCATCTGATGGGGCTGACCTACATGATGATCGACGAGAACGGCTCGGCTGGGGACTACTTCTCACGTGCCCTCAACGCCGCGCCCGGCGATCCTGACTTCAACAACAGTTATGGCTGGTTCCTGTGCCTCCAGGGACGTGAGACTGAGGGTTTGGAGCGCTTTGCCCGCGCTGCCCGCAACCCGTACTATCGCTACTCGACGCGTCCTTACACGAACGCAGGGCTGTGTCTGCTACGGTTGAACAAGGATGCGGAAGCGGAGCAGCAGTTCATGCTCGCGGTTCAGGCTGATCCGGCCAATGGAGAGGCTCTCTACCAGCTGGCCGCAATCGCTTACCGGCGCGGCAACTATCAGGCTGCGCACGAGCAGCTCATCCGTCTGCATCAGCAGCTCAGGCCGACGTCTGCAACGGTCTGGCTCGGCTTGCGCGCCGCGCGCAAGCTGGGTGAGCGCAACGCCGAGGCAAGTTATGCCGAGCAGTTGCGCAGCCGTTTTGCCGACTCCGCCGAAAATGTCTTGATGTTGCAAGGGAAGTACGAGTGAGTAGCACGCAGTCCGATGCCGTTACGATGACGGAAACCGTGCAGACGCCTGCCGGTACCATGCTGCGCCAGGCGCGCGAAGGGCGTGGGGAGTCGCTTGAAGAGGTCGCACAGGCGCTGAAGCTGTCAATGCGCCAGTTGGTCGCGATCGAGAGTGGACACTACGAGAGCCTGCCGGGCCCGGCATTCGTGCGCGGATTCGTGCGCAACTATGCCCGGCATCTCGGCCTCGATCCTGAGGCGGTGCTGGCTGCAGTCGGTGCCGACGCGTCCGCGGCTGTTGATCTGACGCCGGTGTCGAATGCCGAAGGTGACATGCCCGCCAATCGCGGATTCAAGTTCAATGTCGTGCCGGCTGCGGTCGTTGCCGGGCTGCTGTTGGTGCTGATTTCGGCTGGTGGGTATTTTGGCTGGTTCGAAACGCCGGTGCAGTCTGATATCGATGTCATTGAGCCGGGCATGGCCCCCATGACCCAGGCCGAGGCCGAGGATGCACTTGCTGCGTCGGCGCCGCTTGCGACCGAGGGCGAGCCGCCGCTTGCGGGGGCTGCTGACGCCGCTGCGCCTGCGACTGAGTCTGCAACCGTGCTGCCTGCAGCGCCGGGCACCGAGCCTGCGCCAGTGTCACCGCCTGATGTCGAGCCGGCGGTGTCCGCCGCGCTTCTGTCGGCGCCGGCCGAGGCCGCTGCGTCGGCAGCCGACGCCATGCAGCCCCTGCGCTTCGTGTTCTCGGGTGAATCCTGGGTCGAGGTCAAGGACGCCTCCGGCACGATCGTGTTCTCGGGAATCGGTGTGCCGGGAAGCTCCCGGACCGTGCAGGGCAGCCCACCGTTTGCGCTGGTGATCGGTAACGCCCGCAGTGTCCGGCTCGAATTCAACGGAAAACCGGTCGACCTCGTGCCCCACACCAAGGTCTCGGTCGCCCGTCTAACGGTTCAATGAAATGACGCAATCCAGTTCGATTTCCGCTCCCTCCCCACGCCGCACGACGCGCCTGGTCCGTATCGGGCAGGTCGCCGTGGGTGCCGGCACGCCGGTGGTGGTGCAGTCAATGACCAACACTGACACCGCCGACATTCTCGGGACCGCGATGCAGGTGGCCGAGCTCGCCCGTGCCGGCTCCGAGCTGGTCCGCATTACGGTAAACAACGAAGAAGCCGCACGCGCGGTGCCGCATATCCGTGACCGCTTGCTGGCACTGAACATGGATGTGCCGCTGGTGGGCGATTTCCACTACAACGGGCACACGCTGCTCGCGAAACACCCAGCCTGCGCCGAGGCACTGGCCAAGCTGCGCATCAACCCCGGCAATGTCGGTGCGGGCAGCAAGCGCGATCCGCAGTTCGCCGCCATCGTCGAGATCGCATGCAAGTACGACAAGCCGGTGCGCATCGGCGTCAATTGGGGCAGTCTCGATCAGTCGGTGCTGGCGCGGATCATGGACGGGAACGCGACGCGCGCAGAGCCGCGCGATGCCGGTGCGGTCATGCGTGAGGCGCTGGTGGTCTCGGCCCTCGAATCCGCGGCCAAGGCCGAAGAGTACGGTCTGGCGGGCGATCGCATCATCCTCTCGGCAAAGGTGTCGAGCGTGCAGGACCTGATCGCGGTCTACCGCGACATGTCTGTCCGCTGCGACTATCCGCTGCACCTGGGGCTGACCGAGGCCGGCATGGGGAGCAAGGGCATCGTCGGCTCCACCGCCGCACTGGCCGTGCTGCTGCAGGAAGGAATCGGTGACACCATCCGCATCTCGCTCACCCCGGAGCCCGGCGGCAGTCGCACTCAGGAGGTCGTGGTAGCACAGGAAATCCTGCAGACCATGGGTCTGCGTGCCTTCACCCCGATGGTTACGGCCTGCCCCGGCTGCGGGCGCACGACCAGCACTTTCTTCCAGGAGCTGGCATCAGGCATCCAGAACTACGTGCGCGAGCAGATGCCGACCTGGCGCGACCAGTACGACGGCGTCGAGAACATGACCCTTGCGGTGATGGGCTGCGTGGTCAATGGTCCGGGCGAGAGCAAGCATGCCAACATCGGCATCTCGCTGCCCGGCACCGGTGAAACGCCTGCTGCACCGGTCTTTGTCGACGGGCAGAAGACGGTCACACTGCGTGGCGACAATATCGCCGCCGAATTCAAGGCGATCGTGGACGATTATGTCTCCACGCGCTATACACGCAAGGCCGGTTGAACATCGGCCCCGACAAGAACAAGACAACGACAAGCAGAATCATCAATGAGTCAGACCTTGCAGGCCGTGCGCGGGATGAACGACATCCTGCCCGACGAGGCCGAAATCTGGGAACACTTCGAAGACATCGTGCGCGACTGGCTGCGCAGCTACGGCTACCGCCCGATCCGCCTGCCCATCGTCGAGCCAACGCCGCTGTTCAAGCGCGCCATCGGTGAGGTGACGGACATCGTCGAGAAGGAAATGTATTCGTTCGAGGATGCGCTCAACGGCGAACACCTGACGCTGCGCCCTGAGGGCACTGCGTCGTGTGTGCGCGCCGCGATCCAGCACAATCTCGTGGCGTCGGGCGGTCCCCAACGCCTGTACTACCAAGGCCCGATGTTCCGCCATGAACGGCCGCAGAAAGGGCGTTACCGGCAGTTCCATCAGATCGGTATCGAGGCCCTCGGCTTTACCGGTCCCGATATCGATGCCGAGCACATCATCATGTGCGCGCGGTTGTGGGACGATCTCGGACTTGACGACGTCCGTCTTGAGATCAACTCCCTGGGATCGTCCGACGAGCGTGGCTTGCATCGTGCGGCGCTTATCACCTATCTCGAGCAACATCAGGACCGCCTGGACGAGGACGGAAAGCGCCGGCTGTACTCCAATCCGCTGCGCATCCTCGACACCAAGAATCCCGGGTTGCAGGACATTGTCGAGGCCGCCCCCAAACTGGCGGACTATCTCGGCGATGAGTCGCGCGAGCATTTCGAGGCGGTACAGGTGCTGCTCAAGGATGCCGGTATTCCGTACCGGATCAATCATCGCCTGGTGCGCGGTCTGGATTACTACAACCGCACTGTGTTCGAATGGGTCACAAGCCGGCTTGGCGCGCAGGGCACTGTTTGCGCGGGCGGTCGCTACGACGGGCTTGTCAGTCAGCTCGGCGGAAAACCTCAACCTGCGGCCGGTTTTGCCATGGGGGTGGAGCGCCTGCTCGCCTTGTGGAAGGAGTGTGGCGGCGAGGCCGAGCGCGTGGTGCCCGACGTTTATGTCGTGCATATGGGCGATTCCGCCCGGCGTCTGGCATTCCGGGCCGCCGAAGCCTTGCGTGGTCACGGTTTTGCCGCGACGCTGCACTGCGGCGGCGGCAGCTTCAAGTCGCAGATGAAAAAGGCCGACGGCAGCGGTGCCGCGGTCGCGCTCGTGATCGGAGAGGACGAAGCAGCAGCGGGCGAAGTGGGCGTGAAGCCTTTGCGCGGACACGGTGCGCAGCAGCGCGTCGCACTGGACCAGCTGGCAGAAACCGTGGCTCAGGTCCTGTTTAACGAAGAAGGTGACGAAGGGGCTGACAATGGCGGTGTATGACCTCGAAGAGCAGGAACAGATTTCCGAGCTGAAGGCCTGGTGGGCGCAGTATGGCAAACTGGTGACCACGATTGCGGTTGTTGCCGCGCTGGCTTCGGTCGGCTGGCAGGCATGGCAGTGGTACAGCAACAAGACGGCAGCCGAAGCTGGTGCCGTCTATTACAGCCTGCAACAGGCTGCGTCCGAGCAGGATGCGCAGAAGGCGCGTGACGCAGCCGGTCGTCTGATCGACGACTATGGCCGCACTGCCTATGCGCAGCTTGGCGCCTTGCTCTCGGCTTCGGTGCAGTTTGCCAAGGGCGATCTGGATAACGCCCGCCTGCAACTCGAGTGGGCGGCGAATGAAGGCAAGGATCCCGCGCTGCGTGATCTGGCCCGTCTGCGGCTTGCCGCCGTGCTGTTGCAGCAGGATGCGGCCGACAAGGCGCTGGAGCGCCTGCAGCCGGTTCCCGATGGCGCATACAGGGCTCGTTTCGAAGACCTTCGCGGCGACGCGCTGGCGGCCCTGGGCAAGACCAGCGAAGCGCGCGTTGCCTATCAGGCCGCGATCGACGCGCTGTCGGCGGCCGGCGAAGAAGCAGTGACTCTGCGCGAAGTGGTGCGCATCAAACTTGAATCGCTGGAAGGCTGAGCCATGAAATTTTCATCCCTGCGTGTCCTGCCGCTACTGGGCGCTTTTGCGCTGCTGGCCGGTTGTTCTTCGCTGAATCCGTTTGCAAGTAGCGCCCCCAAGCCCGCCGAACTGGTCGATTTCAAGCCGACTGCAGGCTTGCGTGTCGTCTGGCAAGCGAGCATTGGCGAGTCCGGTCCCTACGTCTTCCATCCCGCCGTCGTGGGTGACAGTGTCTATGCTGCCGCGACCGACGGTGATGTTGCCCGCTTTGAGGCCGGGCGGACTGTATGGCGTGCTGACGCCGACACCGATCTGTCGGCAGGGGTTGGCAGCGACGGTAAGCTGGCGGTCGTCGTAACGGTGTCGGGGGTGGCGATTGCCTACGATGCGAGCACCGGATCGGAACGCTGGCGTATGCCGGTGGGTGCCGAGGTCCTTGCGCCCCCAGCGGTTAACGATGATGTTGTTGTGCTGCGCGGCTCGGATCACAGGTTGATCGCGCTGAATGCGCGCGACGGCAGCAAGCGCTGGGTGTACCAGCGCAACAACCCGCCGCTGGCACTGCGGTCCTACGCGGGGGTGCTGCTGGAGGGGGGCGTGGCCCTTGCCGGCTTTCCGGGCGGCAAGATGGTGGCGGTGAACCTCTCCAACGGTGGCGCGCTCTGGGAGCTGAGCGTGGCTTCACCGCGTGGCGCGACCGAACTCGAACGCGTTGCGGACGTGGCGGGAACGCCCGTCATCGGCAGACGCGAGGTGTGCGCGGTGACGTATCAGGGGCGTGCAGCCTGCTTTGACGGCAGCAACGGCAATGCCCTGTGGTCGCGTGAGTTCTCCAGCAGCGTCGGCATGGATCGTGATGCCCGCTTTGCTGTCATTACGGATGACCAGGATGCGGTGAATGCACTCGATGTCTATAGCGGCGCAAGCATGTGGAAGCAGGATGCGCTGCTTCGACGGGCGGTGTCGCGCCCCCTCATCGTCGGCGACTATGTCGTTGTCGGCGATGGCCAGGGATATATCCATGTGCTGAGTCGTGAGGACGGTGCTTTCGTAGCCCGCGATCGCGCCGACAGCAGTCCGGTGGTCGCTGACATGCGGCTGCTGGGCAGTGGTTTTGTGGTTCAGACGCGCGACGGCGACATTGTTGCCTACGACGTGCGTTAAGTCGGAATACTCTCAGTGAAACCTACCATCGTCCTCGTCGGCCGCCCCAATGTGGGCAAGTCGACCCTGTTCAACCGGCTGACCCGCACACGCGATGCGTTGGTGGCCGATCAACCCGGCCTCACCCGTGATCGCCACTATGGCATCGGGCGCGTCGGTGATCGTGACTACCTTGTGGTGGATACGGCCGGTTTCGATCCGGTCGCCAAGGACGGCATCATGCACGAGATGGTACGGCAGGCCGAACAGGCAATTGCCGAGGCCGATGTGCTGTTGTTTCTGGTGGATGGTCGTGCTGGACGCACGCCGCACGACGAGCAGATTGCGGCGCGTCTGCGTCGTTCCGGGCGTCCGGTCCACCTTGTGGTCAACAAGGCAGAAGGTCTGGACCGCTCGCTCGCATCATCCGATTTCCATGCACTCGGTTTCGGCGCTCCGTTGCCGGTATCCGCCGCGCACGGTGATGGTGTCAAGCAGCTCCTCGATCTCGTGCTCGCGCCGTTTCCGCTTGATGACGAGCCCGCATCCAGCGAAGACAGTGGGCCTGCAGTTGCCATCGTGGGCCGTCCCAATGTCGGCAAGTCCACGCTGGTCAATACCCTGATCGGCGAAGAGCGTGTCATTGCATTCGATCTGCCGGGCACCACCCGCGATGCGATCGCGATTCCGTTCGAACGTGGTGGAAAGAATTACACCCTGATCGATACCGCAGGTCTGCGGCGCCGGGGGCGGGTGTTCGAGGCGGTCGAGAAGTTCTCGGTGATCAAGACCTTGCAGGCCATTCAGGAGGCGAACGTCGCCGTGCTGGTGCTGGATGCCTCGCAGGAAATCTCGGACCAGGACGCCCATATCGCCGGTTTCGTGCTTGAGGCCGGGCGTGCGCTCGTTGTTGCGATCAACAAGTGGGATGCCGTCGACGATTATCAGCGCGATCAACTCAAGCAGGAAATCACGCGCAAGCTGGGTTTTCTGTCTTTTGCCCGTTTTCACCAGATCTCGGCCCTCAAGTCCGATGGCGTGGGGGCACTGCTGAAGTCGGTCGATGCTGCTTACGCCGCGGCGATGTCCAATCTGTCCACGCCTCAACTGACTCGGATCATGCAGGCTGCGATCGCCAAGCAGGCGCCGCCACGGCACGGAACTTCACGCCCCAAGCTGCGTTATGCCCACCAGGGTGGCATGAACCCGCCCATCATCGTGATCCACGGAAATTCGCTGGAGAATCTGCCGACATCCTACGTGCGCTACCTTGAGCGCGCGTTCATGGAGGCCTTCAAGTTGCAGGGTACCCCCTTGCGCATCCAGTTCCGTACTGCGCACAATCCGTATGCGACCAGGCCTTGATTGGCAAAATCCCTGTATCCACACCTGGATTTGGTCGCATACTGTCATGTGGCGGTGCAGCAATAAATACTATACATTCTTATAAACACAAAATATCGAGGTTCCACAATGAGTAATAAAGGGCAACTTCTACAAGACCCGTTTCTGAATACCCTGCGCCGTGAGCATGTCCCGGTTTCGATCTATCTCGTAAACGGCATCAAGCTGCAGGGTCAGATCGAATCCTTCGACCAGTACGTTGTCCTGCTCAAGAATACCGTTACCCAGATGGTCTACAAGCACGCCATCTCCACCGTCGTACCTGCCCGCCCGGTGACCATCCAGCAGCAGGAGCCGGGCGAGGGCGCGAACTGATCCCCCTCTTGTTTTTGCTGAAGGGCCTGGAACTGTCCGCCGGGGTGGCGCAAGATGTTTGAGCGCCCCGGTAGCGGCGAGCGTGCCGTTCTCGTTCAACTGGACCTGCGGCAGGGGGCGTTCGACGAGAGGCTGTCCGAGCTGAAGCTGCTGGCCATGAGTGCCGGTGCCAGCGTGGAAGCGGTAGTGACCGGTCGTCGTGCAGCCCCGGATCCGGCACTGTTTGCAGGGCGCGGCAAGGTTGAGGAGATCGCCGAGGCGTTGCGCGCGAACGAAGCCGATCTCGTCATCTTCAATCACGCGCTGTCGCCCGGGCAACAGAGAAACCTTGAGCGTGTGTTGCAACATCGCGTTGTCGATCGTACCGCGCTGATCCTCGATATCTTCGCCATGCGCGCACGCAGTCATGAGGGCAAGCTGCAGGTTGAGCTTGCTCAGCTCAGCCACCTCGCGACCCGTCTGGTGCGGGGCTGGACTCACCTTGAACGGCAAAAGGGCGGTATCGGCCTGCGCGGACCGGGTGAGACGCAGCTTGAAACCGACCGACGCCTGCTTGGCATCCGCGTAAAGATGCTCAAACTGCGTTTGAAGCAAATCGAGAAGCAGCGTCGCACCCGTCGTCGTGCGCGGGACCGCAATGACGTGTTGTCGGTCTCTCTGGTCGGTTACACGAACGCGGGCAAGTCCACGCTTTTCAATGCATTGACCAAGGCCGGCGGCTATGCCGCGGACCAGCTTTTCGCTACGCTCGACACCACTTCGCGCAGACTTTTTGTCGGTACGGGGAACGTCGTGCTGTCGGATACGGTCGGATTCATCCGTGACCTGCCGCATGCGCTGGTTGCTGCGTTCAAGGCAACACTTGAGGAAACGGCCCAGGCAGATCTTCTGCTTCATGTGGTCGATTCAGCGAGTGAAGACCGCGATGCGCAGATTGCGGCAGTAAACGACGTGCTGTCGGAAATCGGCGCTGCTGAAGTGCCGCAGATTCTGGTGTGGAACAAGATCGACCTGACCCACGCCGGCGCGGCAGTCGAGCGGGATGACTGTGATAGAATCAGGCGCGTTTTTTTGAGCGCAAGAACCGGCGAAGGGCTGGGTCTGATTCGCGCTGCGCTGGCCGAGGCCGCGCAAGAGGCAGTTGCACCCGAACTAGAACAGCAAGCTGACTCCGTCAATAACTTTCCATTGCAACAGTGATAACAGGCATTCTCATGTCACTCAACGATCCACGCTGGGGTAACCGCGGAAACGACGGTGATCGCGGTGAAGGCAATCGCGGCGGTAACCAGGGACCTCCTGATCTCGAGGAAGTCTGGCGCGATTTCAATCAACGTCTTTCCGGCATGTTCGGCGGCAAACGCAACGGGCGCAACAATGGCTCGGGCGGTGGCGGCGATGGCGGCGGTGACGGCCCTCAGCTCCCAAGTTTTTCCTTCAAGCAGTTCGGTGGCGGCATAGGCGCCTTACTGGCGCTGGTTGTGGTCGTATGGCTCGCGAGCGGTTTCTACACAGTGGACGCCAACCAGCGCGGGGTGGTCCTGCGCCTGGGCAAGTTCACCGAAACCACCGAGCCTGGTCTGCGCTGGCGTTTGCCCGCACCGATAGAAACTCACGAAATCGTCGACTTGACCGGTGTGCGTACCGTGGAAGTCGGTTATCGCGGTTCCGAGCGTAACAAGGCGCTGCGCGAAGCGCTGATGCTGACCGATGACGAAAACATCATCAGTATTCAGTTCGCAGTCCAGTACGTGCTCAAGAGCCCGGAGAACTACGTCTTCAACAACCGTTTTCCGGACGAGGCGGTTGCACAGGTCGCCGAAACCGGTATGCGTGAGATCGTGGGCAAGAGCCGCATGGACTTCGTG
>JALNWS010000152.1 GCA_023230755.1 Azoarcus sp. | reverse complement strand
GCGAGGTCTGCGGGTGTTCGCAGTGGCGGCTTGCCTTGCAGCAGTGCCGGCGTGCATATCGGAACATAGTCCGGGGTGAAGATCGGCACTACCCGGTAACCGGGGTAATGCCCCTTGCCGTAAAGGATGACGACTTCCTTGCGCGCCGGATGCAGCTTGCCCAGCACCGCCGCTTCGCCCTTGCGGTCCACTGTGTCCGAGGTGCTCGACAGGCGCAGGTCGATGTCGGGATGGGCGGTGTTGAACCGTGGCAGGCGCGGCAGCAGCCAGTGGCTGGCGAAAGAGGGCGGGGCGGTGACAGTGAGCGGGCCGGGGGCGATGTGACGGGTGTGGTCAACCGCAGCGACGAGAAGTTCGAAGGCGTTGCGCACACCCGGCAGCAAGGTGTTACCGTGTTCGGTGAGCTCGAGCGCACGTACGCGACGATGGAACAGCGGCACGCCCAGATAGTCCTCCAGCGCTTTCATCTGCTGACTGACGGCAGCGGGTGTCACGCAGACTTCGTCCGCAGCCTTCTTGAAGCTCAGGTGGCGGGCGGCGGCTTCGAAGGTGCGTAGCAGGGCAAGGCTGGGGAGCTCGTAGCTCATGGATGGATAATTAAGTTTTGCTAATGTATCGAATAATAAATGCTCGTTTGCATGCACGCCAAGCGGTAACTAAACTATGTCCCGCATGAATCAGCGTTGCCTCCCGAAGCTGTCCTCTCCCTCGGACGCATCGGGAACCCTTCGAGCAATCGAAGCACGCGCCATTGCCTCACCGCATGGCGCGTTTCTTTTGGCCCCTTCTGAAAGAGCAGACGATGAGCGATTCCCGTATCCGTAGTTCCGCCCTGCGCAGCAAGATCATGTCGGCCCAGGAGGCCGCACGCCTTATTCAAAACGGTGACAATGTCGGGATGAGCGGTTTTACCGGCTCGGGTTATCCCAAGGTGCTGCCTGCAGCGCTGGCCGAACGCATCACGACGGCCAACACCGAAGGCACGCGTTTCAGGGTCGGGGTATGGACGGGGGCGTCGACGGCGCCCGAACTCGATGGTGCACTGGCTGCGGTCGATGGCATCGAGATGCGCCTGCCTTACCAGTCCGATCCGGCATGCCGCAAGCGCATCAACGCCGGCGAGATGGAGTACATCGACATCCACCTGTCGCATGTGGCGCAGTTTGTGTGGTCGGGTTTTCTGGGCAAGCTCAATGTCGCCGTGGTCGAAGTGTCCGGCATTCTGGAGGACGGCCGTCTGGTGCCGTCGTCGTCGATCGGCAACAACAAGACCTGGCTGGATCAGGCCGACAAGGTAATTCTCGAGGTGAACTCGTGGCAGAACCCCGGCCTCGAGGGCATGCACGACATCTATTACGGCACCGAACTGCCGCCGAACCGCAAGCCGATTCCGCTGGTGAAGGTGTCCGACCGCATCGGCGAGCCCTATCTGCGCTGCGACCCCAACAAGATCGTGGCGATTGTCGAAACCAACAGCCCCGATCGCAACACGGCGTTTTCGCCGCCGGACGAGAACTCGCGCCTGATCGCCGGGCACATTCTCGAGTTCTTCAAGCACGAGGTGAAGAAGGGCCGTCTGCCGGCCAACCTGCTGCCGCTGCAGTCGGGCGTGGGCAACATCGCCAATGCGGTGATGGCCGGCCTCAACGAAGGCCCGTTCGAGAACCTGACCGCCTACACCGAAGTGCTGCAGGACGGCATGCTGGAGATGCTCAAGTCGGGCAAGCTGACCTGTGCGTCGGCTACCGCGTTTTCGCTCAGCAGCGATGCGCTCGGTGAGCTCAACGCCAATCTCGATTTCTACCACGACCGCATCATCCTGAGAGCGCAGGAGATCAGCAACCACCCCGAAGTAATCCGCCGTCTGGGGGTGATCGCGATGAACGGCATGATCGAGGCCGACATCTACGGCAACGTCAATTCCACGCATGTGATGGGTTCGCAGATCATGAACGGCATCGGCGGCTCGGGCGACTTTGCGCGCAATGGCTATCTGTCGATCTTCATGACGCCGTCGCAGGCCAAGGGCGGCGCGATCTCCTGTATTGTGCCGATGGTCTCGCACGTGGATCACACCGAGCACGACGTGCAGGTGCTGGTCACCGAGCAGGGCCTGGCCGATCTGCGCGGGCTGTCGCCGCGTCAGCGCGCCAAGGTCATCATCGAAAATTGCGCGCACCCCAACTTCAAGCCTGCGCTGCGCGACTACTACAACCGCGCGCTGGATCAGTCGCCCGGCAAGCACACGCCGCACCTGCTGGAAGAGGTCTACAGCTGGCATCTGAGCGCACTGCGCGGCGAGCCGATGTAGGTTCCGGGGCCGGATTCCGGCTTTGCTGGATTGACACTTTTTCCGTTGGGCGCCAGCGAAAGCCGGTGCCCATTTTCGTCTCTATGGCAGCTCTTGGGCCAACGCTGCGGTGACCATTGGGGTGTGACGTGGGATAATCACGCACTGATTTCTTTGTGCAAGGGTGTGTCGTGATTCTGGTGACCGGCGGTGCGGGCTTTATTGGCGGCAATTTCGTTCTCGACTGGATTGCCGAAACCGGCGAGCCGGTAGTGAACCTCGACAAGCTCACCTATGCCGGCAATCTGGAAACACTGAAGTCGCTCGATGGCGACGAGCGTCATGTGTTCGTGCACGGTGATATCCGTGATCGCGAACTGGTCGATCGTCTGCTTGCGCTGCATCGGCCGCGCGCCATCGTGCACTTTGCGGCCGAGAGTCACGTGGATCGCTCGATCCACGGCCCGGGCGAGTTCATGCGCACCAACGTCGAAGGCACCTTTACCCTGCTCGAGGCTGCGCGCGCCTACTGGGGCGCGCTCGAAGGCGAGGCGAAGGCGGCGTTCCGCTTTCATCACGTGAGCACCGACGAGGTGTATGGCTCGCTCGCGGCGGACGAAGCGCCGTTTGCCGAAACCCACGCTTACGAGCCCAACAGTCCGTATTCGGCAAGCAAGGCAGCGTCCGACCACCTGGTGCGGGCCTGGTTTCACACCTATGGCCTGCCAGTGGTGACCACCAACTGTTCGAACAACTACGGCCCCTACCATTTTCCCGAGAAGCTGATCCCGCTGATGATCGTCAATGCCCTCGCGGGCAAGCCGCTGCCGATCTACGGTGACGGACAGAACGTGCGCGACTGGTTGTACGTGAAAGATCACTGCAGCGCGATTCGCGTTGTGCTGGAGAAGGGCCGCCTTGGCGAGACCTACAACATCGGCGGCTGGAACGAGAAGCCCAACCTCGACATCGTGCATATCGTGTGTGCGCTGCTCGACGAACTGAAGCCGGACGCAGCGGGCAGCTACAGCCGCCTGATTACCTATGTGACCGACCGCCCGGGGCATGACCGCCGCTATGCGATTGATGCGCGCAAGGTCGAGCGCGAGCTGGGCTGGCGGCCGGCGGAGACATTTGAGACCGGCATTCGCAAGACGGTCGAGTGGTACCTGGCCAATCCCGAGTGGGTGGCCAATGTGCAGAGCGGCGCCTACCGCGAGTGGGTGTCGGCAAACTACGCGGGGCGCGATGCGAAGGATGCGCGCGCATGAAGATTCTGCTGCTGGGCAAGGATGGCCAGGTGGGCTGGGAGCTGCAGCGTGCGCTGGCGCCGTTGGGTGAGCTGGTGGCGCTCGGGCGACAGGGCAGGGATGGACTGAGCGGCGATTTGTCCGATCTGGCGGCGCTGCGGGCGACGGTGGATGCGGTAGCCCCCGATGTGATCGTGAACGCCGCCGCGCATACCGCAGTGGATAAGGCCGAGAGTGAGCCCGAGCTGGCGCAGCGCATCAATGCCGATGCGCCCGGTGTGCTGGCGCAGGCGGCCGCGAGGCGGGGCGCGGTGCTGGTGCATTACTCCACCGACTACGTGTTCGACGGCAGTGGCAGCACGCCGTGGCGGGAGGACGACGCCACTGCGCCCTTGTCCGTTTATGGCCGCAGCAAGCGCGACGGTGAGCAGGCCATTCGCGCCAGCGGCTGCACGCATCTGATTTTCCGCACCTCCTGGGTGTATGCCGCGCGTGGCGGCAACTTTGCCAAAACCATGTTGCGCCTGGCGGCGGAGCGCGAACGCCTGAGCGTGATCGCGGACCAGGTCGGCGCGCCGACGGGCGCCGAGCTGATTGCGGACGTCAGCGCCCACGCCTTGCGCAGCCTGCGCGCACGCCCGGTGCTTTCTGGCACCTATCACCTCGCGGCGGCAGGCGAGACCAGCTGGCACGGCTATGCGAGCTTTGTGATCGCGGCTGCGCGGGCGCGCGGTGTGGTGCTGAAAGTGGGCGAGATCGCACCGATTCCCACCACCGACTACCCCACGCCGGCGACGCGGCCGCTCAACTCGCGTTTGAACACGTCCAGACTTTGCGCGGCGTTCGATCTGCATTTGCCGGATTGGCGGCAAGGCGTGGTGCGGATGCTGGACGAAGCGCTGTAATGTTCGCCGGGCAGCGTTTTCCGCCTGCCCGCAGATGAATGGCGCCACGGTGGGATCACCGCCGGCGGCTTTGAAAGGTTGAAAAATCATGAGCGAACAACGCAAAGGCATCATCCTCGCGGGCGGGTCCGGTACCCGGCTGCATCCGGCCACGCTGGCCGTCTCCAAGCAGCTGTTGCCGGTGTACGACAAGCCGATGATCTATTACCCGCTGTCGACCCTGCTGCTGGCAGGGATTCGCGACATCCTGATCATCTCCACGCCGCAGGACACGCCGCGCTTTCAGCATCTGCTGGGCGATGGCAGCCAGTGGGGCATCAGCCTGAGCTATGCCGTGCAGCCCAGCCCGGACGGGCTGGCGCAGGCCTTCATCATCGGCGAACAGTTCCTTGCCGGTGGCCCTTCTGCGCTGGTGCTGGGCGACAACCTGTTCTACGGACACGAGTTTGCGAATGACCTGCGCGGTGCCGGTGGGCGCGGCGACGGGGCGACGGTGTTCGCCTATCCGGTGCACGACCCCGAGCGTTACGGCGTGGTGGAATTCAACGCCGACGGGCGCGCGATCAGCCTCGAAGAGAAGCCGGTCAAGCCCAAGAGCCGCTATGCGGTGACCGGCCTGTATTTTTACGACGAGCGCGTGGTGGACATCGCGAAGTCGCTGGCGCCCAGCGCGCGGGGTGAGCTGGAGATCACTGACGTGAACAAGCGCTACCTCGAATGGGGCGCGCTCGAGGTGCAGGTGATGGGCCGTGGGCACGCCTGGCTCGATACCGGCACGCATGAGAGTCTGCTCGAAGCGGGTCTGTTCATTCAGACCATCGAGAAGCGGCAGGGCTTGAAGATTGCCTGCCCGGAAGAGATCGCCTGGCGCGCAGGCTGGATCAAGGACGAACAGCTGCAGAAACTGGCTGTGCCGCTGGCAAAGAATGGCTATGGGCAGTACCTGAAGCGACTGCTCGAAGAGAGGGTGTTTTGATGAAAGTTACGCAGACTGCGATTCCCGAAGTGCTGATCCTGGAGCCGAAGGTGTTCGGCGACAGCCGCGGGTTTTTTATGGAAAGCTTCAATGCCCGCACGTTTCGTGAAGTGACCGGGCTGGATGTCGATTTCGTGCAGGACAACCATTCCCGCTCGGGGCGTGGTGTGCTGCGCGGACTGCATTACCAGCTGCAGCAGCCGCAGGGCAAGCTGGTGCGGGTGGTGCGGGGTGCCGTCCATGACGTGGCCGTGGATGTGCGCCGCAGCTCGCCCACCTTCGGGCAATGGGTGGGTGCAGAACTGTCGGAAGACAACAACCGCCAGTTCTGGGTGCCGCCCGGCTTTGCGCACGGCTTCGTGGTGCTGAGCGAATCGGCCGACTTTCTGTACAAGACCACCGACTACTATGCGCCACAGCATGAGCGCTGCATCATGTGGAACGACCCCACAATCGGGATCGACTGGCATGTCGACGGTGAGCCGCTGTTGTCGACCAAGGACAGGGAAGGCAAGCCGCTGACTGAGGCCGAGGTGTTCGGTTAAAGCGGGTACAACTTCATGGCAATGTAATGCTGCATTGCAGTATGATTTGGCACAGTCAGGTCGGGCATGGTGTTGCCGATGCTGCCCGAATCAATCTGAATGAACGGTTTCAAGGTGTCCGAATATGGCGATCAAGACGGTAATTCTTTCTGGCGGTTCCGGCACTCGGTTGTGGCCCGCATCGCGCGAGTCCTACCCCAAGCAGCTGCTGCCGCTGACGAGCGATCACTCGCTGTTGCAGGAAACCGTGGTGCGGCTCAAGGGCTACGCGGGCGGCGAGGTGGATGCGCAGCCGCTGGTGGTGAGTAACGAGGAATACCGTTTCATCATCGCCGAGCAGATGCGCCAGGTGGGCGTGCGATCGGCGCAGATCGTGCTCGAGCCGGTTGGCCGCAACACCGCCCCGGCGCTGTCGCTGGCAGCGCTCGCCGCCACAGCCGAGGGCAAGGATCCGGTGCTGCTGGTGATGCCGGCCGACCACGTGATCGTCGATGTGCCCGCTTTCCAGAAAGCCATCGCCGAAGGTGCGGTGCAGGCCGAGGCCGGTCGCCTGGTGACCTTCGGCATCGTGCCCGATCGCGCCGAAACCGGTTATGGCTATATCCGCGTCGGCCCGCTGGCGGGTGACACCGACACGGCCCGGGTGCTGGCC
Source organism: Azoarcus sp. (assembly GCA_023230755.1). GTDB lineage: Bacteria > Pseudomonadota > Gammaproteobacteria > Burkholderiales > Rhodocyclaceae > Parazoarcus. Next base: position 3,064 of record JALNWS010000152.1, on the reverse strand, counting down.
GCGTTCGTCGAGAAGCCGGACGCCGACACCGCCGCCGGCTACGTTGAGAGCGGCGAGTACTTCTGGAACAGCGGCATCTTCATGATGAAGGGCTCGGTGTGGCTGAAGGCGATGGCGCATTTCCGCCCCGATATCAGCGCAGCCTGCGATGCGGCGTTTGCCGGGCGCTCGGTTGATGCCGACTTCCTGCGTGTGGACAAGGCTGCGTTTGCCGCCTGCCCGTCGGATTCGATCGACTACGCCGTGATGGAAAAGCTGGGCACCGCGCCCGAGCTTGGCCAGGGCGTGGTGGTGCCGCTGTCGGCGGGGTGGTCGGACGTGGGCGCCTGGGATGCGCTGTGGGCGGTGTCGGAGAAAGATGGCGACGGCAACAGCGCTCGTGGCGAGGTGATGTTCGAATCGACCCGCAACACCCTGGTGCATGCGACTCACCGTATGGTGGCGGCGGTGGGCTGCGAAGACATGGTGGTGGTGGAAACCGCCGACGCGGTGATGGTGGCGCACAAGAGCCGCACCCAGGACGTGAAGAAGGTGGTGGAGCGGCTCAAGGCCGAGGGCAAGAGCCTGACGCGCAGCCATCGCAAGGTGTATCGCCCGTGGGGCTGGTACGACTCGATCGACTTCGGCGAACGCTTTCAGGTCAAGCGCATTGTGGTCAATCCGGGCGCGACGCTGAGCCTGCAGATGCACCATCACCGCGCCGAGCACTGGATCGTGGTGCGGGGTACGGCAGAGGTCACCAACGGCGAGCGCAGCTTCCTGCTGGGCGAGAACGAATCCACCTACATCCCGCTGGGCCACACCCACCGCCTGGCGAACCCGGGCAAGGTGCCGCTGGAGATCATCGAGGTGCAGTCGGGCAGCTACCTGGGCGAAGACGACATCGTGCGCTTCGAGGATACCTACGGTCGCGTGGCGGGCTGAGCTACGGACGGGTGGCCGGCTGAGGCTCAGCCGGTCAGGCTTCAGTCCACAACGGTGAGGGCGCCGTCAGCGAGGCTCATGCGCAGATGCCGGCCGCCCGCTTCGAGCAGGACCGCGCTGCCGTCGTCACTGACTGCGGGCAGGGCACCAAGCCAGATGCCGTGCCGTGCATTGGGTGTGATGTCCTTGCGTGAAACGCCAAGGGTTTCAATCAGCTGATCGAGCGAGTATTGCGCAAGGATCTTGCCATCCGGCGCAATCAGCATCAGCGCCCGGCGCGACGGGATGTTGATCCACTCGTCTGCCAGAACGACCGCACCGGCGTTGGTGACCAGTACATGTCGCGGGCCGTGCTGATGCGGCAGGGTTTGCTGCCAGCGCTGCTGGCTTTGCGTGCCGTCATGCTCCACCAGTGAAGCATTGGCGTAACGCGTCTTCCAGTGGTCAGAAGTGCTCAGCGTGAGCACAAAGTCGCCCGAAGGCGACTTGAACTCACGTATTTCAGGCGGAAGCACCCGCCGATCACCCGTACTCACCTTATCCGCCAGTGCAATGTCTGCAGTTCCTGCAAGTGGCAGCACGAGTGCTGCCAGAAGTAAAAGACGCTGTATCAACTTGTGTGGCTGGATAAGGAGAGTGGGCAATCAGGATATCAGCTATTGCGACGGCGACGCGATGCGCCGAAGGCGAGCAGGCCTGCTGCCATCAGCGCGAGGCTGCCGGGTTCGGGCACGTTGTTGCCGCTAACCGGAACGTCGCGCAGCAATGAGCTGTTGCGTGCCATTTCGATCTGGAAGTCCGACAGCTTGCTCAGGCCAAGGCCGTCGGGGTTGATGTCGTCGAGAGTGACCGGCACCGAGCGCGTTCCGCCGCCGTTCATCAGCTGATCAACCGGCGTCGAGTGGCCGTCGTCGCCGGAGCCTGCGCCGGTGGAGTCGGGGTCGCTGAGGGCGACCAGGCCGAAGTTGTGACCCAGTTCGTGCGCGAGGGTGTCGATGCGCCCGGTGCACCCGGCTGCGCCTTCGCAGTCGTAGTCCATGATGGTTGCCATGGACATGACGAGACCGCCGAGGCCGGACCAGCCCACACCGTAAGCACCGGCGAATTCGTTGATCAGGAACATGTCGATGCTCGATGTGCTCGGGCCGAATGTGCCGTAGGCAGAATGGAGCGCGTCGAAGTCGTCCCCGGAGACGTCGTCGAGATCAAGGAAAGCGGAGCTGAAGATCTGGCTGATGAAGGTGAAGGTGACGCTGATGCCAGCCTGGGCCCAGATCTTGTTGGTTGAGTCGGCGAAATACTCATTGCCTGCGGGGCCGGTGGAGGCGCAGTTGTTGCCAGCGTCATCACACAGTTGGTAGACGCTGATGTCTACCGTTTTGGTGATGGGCATGGCCGATGCCGCGCCTGCGAAAAGTGCGGTACTGGCGAAAACGGCCAGCAAGGAGGATCTGAGCGCTTTGATCTTCATTTTGGGTTGTCTCGTTTGGTTTGTTTGTTTGATCGTTATGAGCGGTGAATCTCCTGCGGTCGTGCTTGATGCAAATAACATGTCAAATATGCAAATGATTGATTCATTGGACATACGTGTCGTGGACGTGGAGGGGCTTCCGGGATGTGTAAAGGTTTCCGACGCTTCCCCCAGCCTGATTCGTCGGGTTGGTGCGCTGGCGCGGCAGATGCCGTAATACGGATTTTTTTGCATCATCTTTCTGAAGTTTCGCGCAGATCTGCCGATAGAATCTTCAGCGCATCTGTCCTGAGGGCGGCGGACGATGCTTTCGAGACAGGGAGAAAGAGCGGTGAAGAAGAAGATTGAACCGACCGGTCATGAAATTGTGCTGGGTGCGGGTGAGATGATCGTCAGCAAAACCGATCTGACCGGGCGCATCACTTATGCCAACCGCACATTCATGCGGATTTCGAATTTCGCCGAGCGCGACCTGCTCGGTGTTCAACACAACGTGGTGCGGCATCCGGATATTCCGCGTGGGGTGTATCGCCTCCTGTGGGAAACGATCAAGAGCGGGCGCGAGTTCTTCGGGCTGGTAAAGAACATCACGGCGGACGGGGGCTTTTACTGGGTGTTTGCCAATGTGACACCGGACCTTGATGCGAGCGGTCGCACGACGGGCTATTT
>JALNWS010000151.1 GCA_023230755.1 Azoarcus sp. | reverse complement strand
GTCGCCCTGACAGCCAACGTTTTCGAGGAGGATCGTCGTGCCTGCTTTGCTGCGGGCATGGACGATTTCGTGGCCAAGCCAGTGGATCCGCTCGACCTGTATTCGACGCTGCTGCGCTGGCTGCCCAAGCGCAAGCGGATGCAAGCCGCCCCCGCCGCCGCGCCGGACCCGGCAGACGAGAACGCCTCTTCCGTCGGCTCCGATCCCGCCATGCTCGAGCCTGTGCTTGCAAGGATGAAGCTGTTGCTGTTGAGCGCAAACATGCGCGCCAACCGTTTGCTTGCGGACGAACGTAGCGCGTTCGCAACGGCGCTCGGTTCGGCTTTTGCAGAATTCGAGCACAATGTGAACTGTTTCCGGTATCCGGAGGCGCTGGCCTTACTGGAGAATGGTAGTGCGTGCGGTGACTGCCGCATGTAGGAGACCACGTCGATACATCGTCGAATACGCGCGCTGATCTGAATACTACACCCGGAAACATATCCGCCTTGGGATACTCTCGCCCTGCCGTTTCACTGCGCCGAACCCTGCTGCTGCGGGCGCTTCTGCTCGCCTTTGGCAGCTCACTGCTGGTCACGCTGGGCTTTGTCGTACTAGGCATGTTGCCGGTGCTCGACAGGGTTGCCGAAAGTGATTTCAAGCTCGCAGCGGAGCGGGTCGAGGCTCGTCTGAGTCAGACATTCGAGCCCGAAGCGCGTCAGCTTGCGATCAGCCTGGCCTGGATCGGCTCCAGCGCGCCGGATGTCGACGACCCCGTGCGCTTCAATGAATTTTTCATGCCGGTCCTGGCCACGTCGCCCTTTATCACCTCGGTGGTGGCCGGCACCTCAAGCGGCCAGGGCTGGATGCTTCTGCAGGGGCGCGAGGGGCAATGGCACAACCGTCTGACCGATATCCCGCGGTGGGGCAAGTTGCAGCATTTCATCGACTTCGTGCCGGGCGTCAGGTGGCAGGAGCGCTGGGAGACCGTGGACTACGATGCCCGCGAGCGTCCGTGGTTTACCGGCGCGCTCACCGAGGCTCCCGGCACCGTGCATTGGACCCGGCCATACACGTTCTTTACGACCGGTGATCCAGGCATCACCGCGTCACGCCGCATTACGCTGGCTGATGGGCAGGAGCTGGTGATCGGGTTCGATCTCAGCTTGCGCGACCTCTCGGCTGCGACCCTGGATGCCCAGGTCGGCCGGCAGGGGCTGGCGCTGATCGTGACCGAGAGCGGACGCGTGCTCGGACTGCCCAGGCGACCCGATGGTGTTGCCGCCGATGCGTGGCTGGCCAAGGTGCTGCTGCCGGTGAGCTCGCTTGGCATCGACGCAGTCAGAGATCTCCTTCCTGCGTGGCGGAATGCCAGAGGTCAGCCAATCGATGTGGCGCATTTCGTCTCTGATGGCGCGCGCTGGCTCTTCAGCGCGCGCGCCTATCGGCTGGGGAAGCAGAATTTCTGGGTACTGGTGCTTGCGCCTGCCGCCGATTTTGCGCCAGCCTGGACTGCAATCGGATTTGGTCTTGTGGGCGGACTCCTTCTGCTGCTGGCCACGGCCGGTACCGTTGCACAGTTGCAGGCGCGCAGCATCGCGCGCCCACTCGAGACGCTTGCCATGGCGAGCAAGCGCATCGGCTCGCTCGACTTCAGCCCGCACGAGCCGGTACGGAGCGAGATTGTCGAGATTGCCCAGCTTGCGCAGGCACAGGAATCCATGCGCGAAATGCTGCATCGAAACCAGCTGGCACTGCGTGATCACGCCGAGCGCCTGAATGCGCAGGTGAGGGAACTCAGGGAGGCCGAAGACCGCATCAATACGCTCGCATTCTACGATCCGCTCACGGGCCTGCCCAACCGCCGACTGCTGAGTGATCGCCTGCAGCGTGCGCTGACGAGTTGCGTCCGCAACCATCACCGTGGGGCTTTGCTGTTCATCGACCTCGACAACTTCAAGACCCTCAACGACACGTTGGGGCATGACCTTGGCGATCGGCTGCTCAAGGAGATGGGGGCACGCCTTGCCGCGACGGTGCGCGAGGGCGACACCGCAGCCAGGCTCGGCGGTGACGAGTTCGTACTCGTGCTCGAGGGCTTGAGTGCGGACGAAGATGATGCGGTTGCGCACACGCGGGTGGTTGGTGCCAAGCTTCTCGAAGCGCTCACCAAACCGTATCAGCTCGGGGGGCATGAAACCTGCAGCACGGCCAGCATCGGCGCAACCCTGTTTGAGGGGCAGGCAATCAATATCGACGAACTCTTCAAGCAGGCGGACCTGGCGATGTACCAGGCGAAGGCCGAGGGGCGCAACCGGCTCTGCTTCTACGGGCCGGCAATGCAGGCGCAGCTCAGCGAACGCGCGGCACTGGAGGCGGATCTGCGCCGGGCACTGCTCCAGGAGCAGTTCGAACTGCATTACCAGCCACAGGTGAATTCAGCAGGTGCGCTGATCGGCGTTGAGGCCTTGCTGCGATGGAACCATCCGCAACGCAGTGTGGTGTCGCCGCGCAACTTCATTCCGGTTGCAGAGGACACCGGTTTAATCCTTGATATCGGGCGCTGGGTGCTCGTATCCGCGTGCAAGCAGCTCGCCGAGTGGGCTGATGTGCAGTGCCTGACGACCCTGACCATGTCGGTCAATGTCAGCGCCCGCCAGTTCCGCCATCCCGACTTTGTAGACGAAGTCAAAAGTGCACTCGATTTCACCGGTGCCGAGAGTCGCTTGCTCAGACTCGAATTGACGGAAAGCCTGCTGCTCGAAGATGTCGAGACGGTGATCGACCGCATGCACGCACTGCGTGCGCTCGGGGTCGGGTTCTCGCTCGACGATTTCGGGACTGGCTATTCTTCCCTGTCCTACCTGAAGCGCCTGCCACTGACGGAGCTCAAGATTGACATGTCCTTCGTGCGCGACGTGCTGGTGGACCCAAACGATGCGGCGATTTCGCGCACCATCATCGCGCTCGCGCATACGATGGGGCTGAGTGTGATTGCAGAAGGCGTCGAGTCCGAAGCCCAGCGCAGTTTTCTTGAGCGCTCAGGCTGCGATGCCTATCAAGGCTACCTGTTCGGCCGGCCGGCGCCTGCAGCGCAAATCGTACAGTTCGCCCAGGCGCTGGCCACAGGCGTCAGTCGGCCGAGCACGTAATCCGAATCGCAGCCGACGCCGAGCGCGGACGCCCGGAGGCGGTGCTGACGTTTATGCTGCAGGCGTGATGCCCTGAGCGTGTTCTGGTCGGCGACGCTCAAGCTTGACCGTTCGGGCACGCAACTGGCCGCAGCCCGCGTCGACGTCCTGGCCTGCAGAGTGGCGCAGTTTGGTCAGTACACCGTGGTGGTGCAGCCAGCGGCCCAGCTCGGCCGCGCGCGCCCATGAGGGGCGGCGGAAGTCGAGTTCGGGTACGGCGTTGTACGGAATCAGGTTCATGATCGCGTACTTGCCGGTGAGCAGGCGGACGATGCCTTCCATCTCCTCCTCGCTGTCGTTGACGCCTTCGATCAGCGTCCATTGATACTGGATCGGGTAACCGGTGGCGCGGGCATAGCGTTCGCCGAGTTCGACCAGTTCGGCGGGGGCGATGCGGGGCGCGCGCGGCAGGAGCTTCTCGCGCAGCGCGGGCAGGCTCGAGTGCAGGGACAGGGCCAGCGCCGGTTTGACCGTCATCTGTGGCAGGCGCTCAAATACGCGTGGATCGCCCACCGTGGAGAACACCAGGTTCTTGTGTCCGATGCCGCCGATGGTACCGAGGAACTCGATGGCCTCGATCACGTTGTCGATGTTGTGGGCCGGTTCGCCCATGCCCATGAACACCACCTTGGTCACCCGGCGCATGCTGCGGGCGAGGGCGACCTGGGCAACGATTTCTGCACTGCCGAGCTGGCGCAGCAAACCGTCCTTGCCCGTCATGCAGAACACACAGCCGACGGCGCAGCCGATTTGGCTGGAGACACACAGACCGTCACGCGGAAGCAGCACGCTCTCGATGGTCTGCCCATCGGCCAGATCCACGAGCAGTCGCGAGGAGCCGTCGTCGCCCGGGTGTTCGGCGTTCAGGCGTGCAAGTCCCTCGAGTTCGGCCATGAGTGCGGGCAAGGCGTTGCGGATGGACTGCGGCAGAAAGTGTTCGGCGGGTCGACGGCCGGCGTCGAGTGGCCGGCGCTGAATCCAGCCTCGCAGCACTCTTTGCTCATGGCAGGGTTTTGCGCCGAGATCGTGCAGGCGGCGGGAGATCTGTTCGAGTCGCATGGGGTGCGAATCCTAGCACCGGCGTAGACAAAACGGACAAGAAAAAACCCCGATGGCAAGCCATCGGGGTTTCAGTCAAGCAGTACCGCTGAAGCGGAAACTTACTTGGCGATGTTCTGGAACTTGGCCATGGCAGCCTGACCAACTTCGGTGGCCAGCGCGGTGAAGGCTTCGCCCTGCGACTGCAGGAGCTTGAATAGCGCGGTGTTGGCATCAACGTTGAAGCGAACCAGCTCTTCCGGCGTCTTCAGCTTGGTGGCCTTCTGGGCTTCGGCCTGGAAGAAAGCCATCAGCTCTTCGCTGGCCTTCTTCTGCAGTTCGATGGACTTGCCAATGGTTTGGGCCTGAACGGCCATAAGGGCTTGAACAGCTTCAATCGGGTTCTGGAATTCGGGTTTCGTCGCCATGGTGTTCCTCCGGTGGTTATGTTGCAGTGCACAATCTAGATGTCACTTTACCCCAATCCATCGTGAAGTCAATCTTTTTTTACGAATTTTGAATGAAGTGGGTTGCAGATGTGGTACGTGTCATTTGTATGACGTGGTCTTCACGCGCCCGGGGCGGGAGTGCCAGCTTCAGCCGGTCTTGCGCGGAACGGGTCTGAGGATGGTGCTGTGTTCTCCACGCATGATCTTGAGGAGTTCGGTGCGTGCCGTATTGTGATCAAGCCCGCGTTCCACCAGCGATTCGATCAACTGGCCGAAGCGTTCGCGCTGCTTCAGTCCGGCTGCACTGCGGTCGCGGCGATTGTTGAAGCAATCCATCAGCGTCGATCCGCAAACGCAGTTGCGAAACAGTTCGACGATGACCTCGCCGTCATCATCCAGGGTTTGCTTGAGTCCGCTGCGACCGCTACCCACGCGTCCGGTCTGGCTGATGTAGTCATCTACATTGGCATAGGTCCGCCCGCACACTGCGCAGCGCTTGGGAAAGGCGTTTGCTGCGAATTCCTGCAGACCGGCATACAGGCTGCTGTCGATGTCGAGCTGTGGGCTCCGCTCCTGTGTCATTCGTGCTCTCCCGGGACTGGCTTCCAGCACTGAGTGCGGGTTGTCGTTCGACCCTGATCTTCAGGCACAAGCGTACCCGGAAAATGCGAAACGGAATATGTCTGATGCGACGCCAGATCGGGAGGTGGTGGCTGCGGCCGATCTGGATGTCAGGCCGATGCGGCGGCCTCCGCCGACCGCAACGGGTTCGGGCACGATGAAAAAAGTGCCCGCCATCGACAGGATGACGGGCACGCAAACCCGTAACGGGCAGGGAAGCGGATGGAATCCGGGATGCTTCAGGCTGCGCGCCTGAGCGCGTAGCGCCGGGCAATTGCGTCCAGCGCCAGCGGCTTGATGCGGCTGCCGTGGCCGGCGCAGCCGAAAGCCTCGAAGCGCTCGCGGCAGACCGCTGCGGCGGCCTCCTTTGCGGCCTTGAAGAACTGGCGCGGGTCGAACGCCTTGCGCTCGGTGTCGGCAAGCCTGCGAATGGCGCCGCTCATGGCCAGGCGCAGATCGGTGTCGATGTTGATCTTGCGCACCCCGTGGCGGATGCCTTCGATGATGGCGTCCACCGGTACGCCCCAGGTTTCGCCGATGTCGCCACCATGTTCGCGGATGATGGCGAGCCATTCCTGGGGCACGCTGCTCGAACCGTGCATGACCAGATGGGTGTCGGGAATGCTGCGATGAATGGCGGCGATGCGGTCGATGGCGAGGATGTCACCGGTGGGCGGACGGGAAAACTTCCACGCGCCGTGGCTGGTGCCGATGGCCACGGCCAGTGCGTCGACGCCGGTGGCGGCGACGAATGCGGCGGCTTCGGCCGGGTCGGTGAGCATCTGTTCGTGCGCCAGCGTCCCTTCCGCGCCGACGCCATCCTCTTCGCCGGCCTGGCCGGTTTCGAGCGATCCGAGGCAACCGAGCTCACCCTCGACCGACACCCCGACAGCGTGCGCCATATCGACGACCCGGCGGGTCACCTCGGCGTTGTATTCGTAGCTCGCCGGTGTCTTCATGTCTTCGCGCAGCGAGCCGTCCATCATCACGCTGGTGAAGCCGGCGCGAATCGACTGCTGGCAGATGGCAGGGCTGGTGCCGTGGTCCTGGTGCAGGCAGACCGGGATCTCGGGCCATTGCTCGACGGCCGCCTCGACCATCTTCTTCAGGAAGGCCTCGCCGGCGTAGCTTCGTGCGCCGGCCGATGCCTGCAGGATGACCGGGCTGTCGGTCGCGGCGGCGGCCTGCATGATGGCCTGGATCTGTTCCATGTTGTTGATGTTGAAGGCGGGGATGCCGTATCCGTGATCGGCGGCGTGGTCGAGCAACTGACGCAGTGAAATCATGGCCATCGGGTGTCTCCTCGGTGGTGGCGAAAAGTGTTCAGTCGGCGCTCGTCATCGCGCAGGCGGTGTCGAGCATGCGGTTGGAGAAACCCCATTCGTTGTCGTACCAGGCGGTGACGGTGACGAGATCGCCATCGACCTTGGTCAGGGTGGCGTCGAACAGGCTGGAGTGCGGGTCATGGTTGAAGTCACAGGACACCAGGGGCAGATCGTTGATGGCGAGGATGCCGCGCATGCTGCCGTGCGCAGCCTCGCGCACGAGGTCATTGACCTCGCCGGCACTGGTGGTGCGTGAAGCCATGAAGGTGAAGTGGGTGAAGGAGACGTTCGGCGTGGGGACGCGCATCGCATAGCCGTCGAGCCGCCCTGCGAGCTCGGGCAGTACCAGGCCGACCGCAGCTGCGGCGCCTGTTTTGGTGGGTATCAGCGACTGCGTGGCCGAACGCGCGCGGCGCAGGTCGGCGTGATGGACGTCGATCAGCACCTGGTCGTTGGTGTAGGAATGCACGGTGAGCATGTGGCCGCGCACGATGCCAAGCGGGCGGTGGAGGGCGAAGGCGAGTGGCGCGAGGCAGTTGGTGGTGCAGCTGGCGTTGGACACCACGCGGTGAGTGCGGCGCAGGACCTGGTCGTTGACGCCATAGACGATGGTGGCGTCCACATCGTCGCTACCGGGTGCCGAGATCAGCACCTTGCCCGCACCGGCGTCGAGGTGTGCGCCGGCTCTTTCGCGCGAGGTAAAGAGTCCGGTGCATTCGAGCACGACGTCGATCCCCAGTTGCTGCCAGGGCAGTCGCGCCGGGTCGCGTTCGGCCAGGACCTGGATGCGGTCGCCGGCAACTGTCATCGTGCTGTCGCCGACCTCGACCGGATGCGGAAATGGACCGTGGATGCTGTCGTAACGTGTGAGATGGGCGTTGGTTTCGGGGCTGCCGAGGTCGTTGATGGCGACGATCTCGATATCGTGGCGTTTGCCGCTTTCATAGTGCGCGCGCAGCACGTTGCGGCCGATGCGTCCGAAACCGTTGATGGCGACTCTTGTGGTCATGCTGTCTCCTTGAGTGGTGTGATCTTGTGTCAGCGCAGTCGGCGGGCCGTGTCTGCGATGCGTTCGGGCGTCATGCCGAACAGGATCGCCAGCTCGCCCGCCGGGGCCGATTCGCCGAAGCGGTCGATGCCGATGACAGCCGCGCGCGGTGCGCTGGCGAGGTATTTCCACCAGCCGTCGGCTTGTGCGGCCTCGATCGCCACGCGCGGAACGTCGGTTGGCAGCACGGCATCGCGCCATGCTTCGTGCTGGCGGTCGAAGGCTGCGGTGCACGGCATGGAGACGACGCGGGTGGCGATGCCTTCGGCCTGCAGCAGGGACCGCGCTTCCATGGCCAGCGAGATCTCTGAGCCGGTGGAAATCAGGACCATCGCAGGCTGGCCGTCGTCGGCTTCGGCCAGCACATAGCCGCCGCGTGCAATGTCGCCGAGGCGTTCGGCGTCGCGCGCTTGATGCGGCAGGTTCTGGCGCGAGCAGGCGATCACGCTGGGACCGTCGGCCCGCATTACGGACGCGTTCCAGGCGGCCTGCGTCTCGACCGCGTCGCAGGGCCGCCAGACGTCGAGCCTGGGGATCTGGCGCAGGCTGGGCAGATGTTCGATCGGCTGGTGCGTGGGGCCGTCTTCGCCGAGGCCGATGGAGTCGTGGGTCATCACGTAGATGACGCGCTGGCGCATCAGCGCGCTCATGCGCATGGCGTTGCGGGCGTAGTCGGAAAATACGAGGAAGGTGGCACCGAAGGGCAGATGGCCGCCGTGCAGTGCGATGCCGTTCAGGGCTGCGGCCATGCCGAACTCGCGCACGCCCCAGTTGATGTGGCGCCCCGCCTGGTCGGCGCGAACTGCGCCGCAACCGGGCCAGTCGGTGAGGTTGGAGTGGGTGAGGTCGGCAGACCCTCCGAGCAGTTCGGGCAGGGCGCGGGCGAGGCGGCCGATGGCTTGCTGGCTGGCCTTGCGGCTGGCAAGTGTGGCGGCTTCGTTATGCACGCCGCGCAGGATGGCATCGGCCAGCACCTGAAAGCCGACGGGCAGGCGCTTGGTGACACGGCGGGTGAACTCTGCGGCGAGTTCAGGCCATTCCTGAGCGTAGGCATCGAACTGTGCCTGCCACGCTGCCTGGCGGGCGGCGCCCGTTGTACGGGCATCGAAGCTGTTACGGATCTCCTCGGGGATGTCGAACGCCTGGTGATTCCAGCCGAGCGCCTCGCGGGTGGCGGCGATCTCGTCCTTGCCCAGCGGCGCGCCATGAACACTGGCCGTACCCGCGCGTGCCGGGCTGCCGCGGCCAATGGTGGTGCGGCAGCAGATCAGGGTCGGGCCGGTGTCGGCTGCGGCGTTGGTGCGTGCGTTACGGATGGCATCATCGACCGCATCGACATCATGACCGTCGACGTTCTCGATGACGTTCCAGCCGCAGGCGCGAAAGCGTGCCGGGGTGTCGTCGGCGAACCAGCCTGCAACATCGCCGTCGATGGAGATGCCGTTGTCGTCCCAGAAGGCGATCAGTCTGGACAGGCGTTGCACGCCGGCAAAGCTGGCGGCTTCGTGGCTGATGCCTTCCATCAGGCAGCCGTCACCGAGGAAGACCGAGGTGTGGTGATCGACGATGGTGTGGCCGGGTCTGTTGAATTCGGCGGCGAGGAGTTTTTCGGCGAGCGCCATGCCGACGGCGTTGGCGAGGCCCTGGCCGAGGGGGCCGGTGGTGGTTTCGATGCCGGGGGTGAGTCCGTATTCGGGGTGACCCGGGGTTTTGCTGTGCAGTTGGCGGAAGCGTTTGAGTTCGTCGAGCGGGAGGTCGTAGCCGCTGAGGTGGAGCAGGGCGTAGTGCAGCATGGAGCCGTGGCCGTTGCTGAGGATGAAGCGGTCGCGGTCGGGCCAGGTGGGGTCGGCGGGGTTGTGTTTGAGGTGGCGGGTCCACAGTGCGACGGCGATTTCCGCCATGCCCATGGGCATGCCGGGGTGGCCGGACTGGGCGGCCTCGACCGCGTCGATGGCGAGGAAACGCAAGGCGTTGGCGCACAGGGTGTCCTGCGCGGTTTGTGACAGGCGCATGTTCATTGGAGTGCTCCTCCGGGTAAGGACGATCAGGAAGTCGGTTTCGGTCGTTCGATGGTGCAGCTAACCGCCGGCTGCACGGGGTATTTGTTC
>JALNWS010000150.1 GCA_023230755.1 Azoarcus sp. | reverse complement strand
GAACTCCCGCTCGCATTGCAGGCGAAGTTCCTGCACTTTCTCGAGGACGGGAGCTACCGCCCCATTGGCTCCGGAAGGGCGCTGCATACGGATGTGCGGGTGGTGGCTGCGACCAACCGCAACCTGGCCGAAGAAGTGAGCCGGGGGCGATTCCGCGAAGATCTGTATTACCGGCTCAACGTCATCCAGCTCCGGATACCGCCCCTGCGCGATCGGGGTGATGACATCATCGAGCTGGCAACCCACTTCTGCCAGCGCTATGCGCGCGAGGAAGGCAGCGTCCCGATCCGGCTGGCGGACGAGGTGCGGGAGATCTTCCTGCGCTATCCATGGCCGGGCAACGTTCGCGAACTGAAGAACACGATCGAGCGGCTCACCATCCTGACGCCCGGACGCAGCATTGTGCCTGCCGACCTGCCAAAGGAGATGACCGCCGCCATGACAAGTCCGGCCATGGACACACCAGCCGAAAATGGAAAACCGGCAACGGCGGGCCCCATCACCGGCCAGCTGGCACAAGCCGAGCGTCAGTTTGTGGAAGCGGCGCTCAGTGAAGCCGGCGGCCAGAAAGGCCGCGCTGCAGACATTCTCGGCATCTCGCGCCATGCGCTGAAACGACGACTGCAGCGGCTCGGTCTGTAAGCGAGCGCAATCCGCTCAGACACGCGCGCACCGCGAGCGGAATCCGCTCATAAAGCGCTCACATGCGCGCTTCGAGTTCGCATCAACTCGAGCAAAACCCCCTGAACCCCAGCATCCATGCCCCCTGGCGATCAAATCGCCGGGCTGGCATGGGCTTTGCTGTTATCTAACCAAAGTCGTAAGGATGCGCGCATCCGAAACGGCATCGAGAGGAGACACCGTCGTGACCCAGTTTCTTACAGGGCGTCGTTTTGCAGCCCGGGCAGCATGTTCACTGCTGGTACTTTGTGCCGCAGCGCAGCCGTTGACCTCGTGGGCTCGAGTGGAACTCGGCGCGCCTGCCGGCAAGGCAGACGCCACGATAGGCTGCATGTTTCCGATGACCGGTCGCGCAGCGATCTACGGTCGCGACAGCATTGCCGGGATGAAGCTGGCACTTGCCGACCTTGCCCGCGATGGCACCCCTGCACCGACGCTGCGGGTGTTGATCGACGACACCCGCTCGAAAGCCTCCTATGCGGTGCGGATTGCGGAAGATTTCATCCACCGCGATGGCGCTCGCTTTCTGTGTGGCATGGTCAGCTCAGGCGTAGCGCATGCGGTGAGCCAGACCGCCCAGCGCAACCGGGTGATCATGGTCGGCACCGACCACGCGTCCTCGCGCCTCACCATCGAAGCCTTTCACAAGTACTACTTCCGGGTGTCGAACGACTCCTACACCTCGATGGCGGCCGGTGCCCGCTATCTTGCAGAACTGCAGCGCAAGACCGGCTGGAAGCGCCTCGCCTTCATCGCGCCGGACTACGACTACGGTCACGTCTCCTGGATCGACCTGCGCAGCAACTTCGAGCGGCTCGGCGTCAAGTTCGAGCTGGTCGGGATGTTCTGGCCCAAGCTCTACGAACCGGACTACTCCCCCTATATCGACGCGCTGCAAAAGGCCGAACCCGAGATCGTCGTCACCGCGCTGTGGGGAGGCGACTTCATCGCGTTCATGAAACAGGCGGCAAGCACTGACTTCTTCGACCGGACCCGCCTGGCGAATTTCGATACCGGCGCCAATTACGAAGTCATGGTCGCACTCGGCGACAAACCGCCAAAAGGCCTGATTGTCTCCGCCCGTCATCACAACAACTGGCCCGAGAGCGAACGCAACCGCCGTTTTGTAAACGATTTCCACGAGGCCGAAGGCCGCTTCCCGACCTATGCAGCCGAAGGCGCATACAGCGGAATCATGATGATCGCGGCAGCGATCAGAAAGGCCGGCAGCGCGACTGACACGGATGCAATCGTGACCGCGCTGGAGGGGCTGCACCTGCAGCTACCCGAAGATCCCGACGGCTTCACTTCATATATCGACCCGGACACCCATCAGATCGTGCAGATGCAGGCCGTCGGCGAAGTCGTGCCGGACGACCGCTTCCCACCTGCACGGGTCATGGTGGGCAACTGGACCGTATATCGGGCGGAAGACCTTTCACCACCGCCCGCCCTTGTCCGAGAGCGTCGCTCCCGAGCGGCAGGAACGGCGGATTACTTTCCGTAGAACAAAGCTTTACCCAAGGAGGCAACACCAGATGAAAAGAACAAGATCGTATCTCGCACCCACCGCCCTCGCACTTGCCGCTGCCATCGGTTTTTCGGCACCGGTCACCGCAGCGGAAAACGGAAAATTCCGTGTTGGTATCGTGACCTTCCTGTCCGGCGCGGCTGCTGGCCCGTTTGGCGTACCGTCGCTCAACGGCGCCAAGCTCGTGATCGATGCGCTCAATGAAGGCAAGGTGCCGGCGCCCTACGGACTGAAGGGCATCAACGGTCTTGAGATCGAAACCGTCATCGTCGACGAGAATGGTGGTGCAAGCAAACAGGTGGAAGAGTTCCGCAACCTGGCCGAGCGTCACAAGGTTGATGCCGTCATCGGCTATATCTCGTCCGGCGACTGCCTGGCCATCGCGCCTGTGGCGGAAGAGCTGAAGCTCACGACGGTACTGTTCGACTGCGGCACCTCGCGCCTGTTCGAGGAGAACAAGGCACCCACCTACGTTTTCCGTACCGGCCTCGATGCCGCCATCGACAACATCGGCGCCGCGCGCTATCTCATCGATAGCGGGCGCAAGCTCGAGTCCGTGGCCAGCATCCAGCAGAACTACGCCTGGGGCCACGACTCCTGGGGCGACTTCTCGGCTGCCATCAAGCAGCTCAAGCCCGGCGTCAAGGTCACCACCGAGCAGTTGCCCAAGCTCTTCCAGGGCCAGTACGGTGCCGAGATTTCCGCGCTCAGCGTCAGCAAGCCGGACGTGATCCACAGCAGCTTCTGGGGCGGCGACATGGAAGCCTTCGTGCTCCAGGGCAACGCCCGCGGCCTGTTCGACAAGCGTACGGCCGTCCTGACCTGTGGCGAGTCCGCACTCGACCGTTTCAAGGGCCAGGCGCCCAATGGCCTGGTGATCGGTGCGCGTGGTCCTTTCGGTGCCTTCGCGCCGGAAAACACGCTGAGCACCTGGTTCCGCACCGCTTATCGCAGCAGCGCGGAAATGGACCCGACCTATCCTGCATTCAAGATGGCACAGGCCATCCTGGGTCTGAAAGCAGCGGTGGAAAAGGCAGCGGGCAAGCCCGGCGTCATTCCGGCCAAGGAAGAAGTGGCCCGCAGCTTCAAGGGTCTGAGCTTCGAGTCCGTGTCGGGCACCGTGCGCATGGCGCGTGCCAACGGTCATCAGGCGCTGCAGGGCATTGCCTACGGCGAATACAAGTTCGATGCAAAGTCGGACAAGGCCACGATTGCCAACGTGAAATCCTACAGCGGCGAATGCGTGACCCCGCCGGACGGCACCACTGCAGCCGACTGGATCAAGGCCGGCTTCCCCGGCGCGCAGTGTAACTAAGCCTGCGTGACCTGCCCCGGCGGAGCCATTCCGCCGGGGCCTCCTTTCCGTGTTTTCCCCTCTCTCATCGGAGCAATGAGCATGACGACGCTCTATGCAATTCTGATCGACGGGATGATCTACGCCTCATGGTTGTTCATGGTGGCGGCGGGTCTGACCGTGATCTACGGGGTG
Organism: Azoarcus sp.; assembly: GCA_023230755.1. Classification (GTDB taxonomy): domain Bacteria; phylum Pseudomonadota; class Gammaproteobacteria; order Burkholderiales; family Rhodocyclaceae; genus Parazoarcus. The sequence goes on along the minus strand of JALNWS010000150.1, from coordinate 6,128 downwards.
ATGCGCATCCTGAACATGGCCCATGGCAGCTTCTACTCCATCGGAGCCTATACGGGTGCATCTCTCGTTGGCTGGTATTTCTCCGGCGCACAAGGCGCGCCCTACTGGAGCTATGCCTTGTTGCTGGGTGCCGCGCTGGTGTCCGGCGTGGTGGTGGGTCTGCTGATCGAGCAGGGCCTGCTGCAGTTCATGTACAAGCGCGACGAGATCCTGATGGTGATCGTCACCTATGCCCTGCTGCTGATTCTGGAAGATGCCACCAAGCTCATCTTCGGCGTCGACCCCTATTTCACCTTCCAGCCCTACAGCCTGCTCGGTCGCAGTGAGATCGGTGAGCTGACCTTCGCCAATTACGACCTTGCGCTGATCGCTGTTGCGGCCGTGATCGGTGCCGCCTGCTGGCTCACGCTGAACCGGACCCACACCGGCAAAGTCCTGCGCGCGGTGATTCAGGACCGCGAGATCGCAATCGCCATGGGCGTGAACGTGAAGTTGATGTTCGCTGCAACCTTCGTGGTCGGCACCACCCTGGGTGCGATCGCCGGCGCACTGACAGCCCCCGCGATCTCGGTGTCGCCCGGCATCGGTGTCGAAGTGATCGTGCTGGCGTTTGCCGTCGTCGTGGTCGGCGGTCTGGGCAGTATCGAAGGTGCGATCGTCGGCGCCCTGCTGGTCGGGATCACCCGGGCAGCAGCAGTGCACCTCGCACCACAAATTGAACTGTTCGTGATCTACGGCGTTATGGCCCTGGTGCTCGCGGTGCGGCCACAAGGCCTTTTCGGACGCGATCTGGCGAGGAAAATCTGATGTTGAAACTCGATAAAACAGAAATCTGGCTGGTGGTGTCGGCACTCGTGCTGCTTGCGTCCGCCTTCCTGTTGCCAAACTGGCTGACCTTCATCCTGACCCTGGCTCTGGCCAAGGCGCTGGTGGTGCAGGGCGTCGTGATCCAGATGCGTGCCGGCCTCGTATCCTTCGGGCAAGGCCTCTTCTTCTGCATCGGCGGCTACAGCGTCGGCATGGGTGGTGCCTTTCTCAACATCCACGATGCATTCGTGCTGGTAGCGCTCGGGGTTGCAGCCTCAGTGGGCGTGGCCGCCATTCTCGGCTTGTTGATGACCCGCTACCGCGACATCTTCTTCGCCATGCTCTCGCTGGCGCTGTCGATGATCCTGTACGGCCTCATCGTCAAGAACCAGGCCTTGGGATCGACCGACGGATTCAACGTCCATGACGTCTCCTTCCTCGGCTGGATGCCTGCGGGCGAAGATCAGAAACTCGTCATCTTCGTACTGACGGTCATCGTTGCCGGCGGGATCGCGATCGCGCTCAACCGTTACATGAAATCAGGTCTGGGGGGCGTCAACGAGGCGATCAAGGAAAACGAAATCCGGGTCGAGTTCCTCGGCCTCTCCCCGCGCTGGATCCTGTACGCCAATTACCTCTTTGCCGCCGGCATTTCCGCCGTGGGTGGCGCATTCACTGCGCTCGCTACCGGCCATGTCGACCCCGAAATGGCGTTCTGGACAACCTCCGGTGAGTTCGTCTTCATCGCCCTGCTCGGCGGCACTTCGCATGTGGCCGCGCCCTTCATCGCTGCCGTGCTGTTCGCGCTGGTGCGCACCTATGCACTCGAACTGGCACCGCATTCATGGCAGATGATCCTCGGCTTCGTGCTGCTGGCCATCATCGTCTTCCTGCCCAAGGGCCTGTGGAGTCTGGTCGCCGGAAAACGGAGGGCTGCGGCATGAGCACCATTCTCGAAACCCGTGGCCTGAATCGAAGCTTTGGCGCGGTGACGGCCGCACGTGAGCTCAATGTGAAGATCGAATCCGGCGAAGTGGTCGGCGTCATCGGCTCCAACGGCGCCGGCAAGACCACCTTCATCAACATGGTGACCGGCTATCTGCCACCTTCGTCGGGCGAGATCCTGTTCGAAGGCAAGTCCATCGTTGGCAAGAGCACGCGCGAAATCATTCGCAATGGCATGACGCGATCATTTCAGGTGGCCCAGCTCTTTCCCGAGATGACGGTGCTCGACAACCTGTTGATCGCGCTCGTCGCAGCGGAGGGGCCACGCCCGTCCTTCCTCGGCGGGCTGCGCAGCCGCAGCCGGATCGCGAGAGCAGACGAAATCCTCGAGGAATTCGCCGTCCAGCAATACCGCAACGCCATCGTCAGCGCGGTGCCGCAGGGCGCCCGCAAGCTGATCGACATCGCCATGGCCCTGATCGGCAAGCCACGCATGCTGCTGCTCGACGAACCCACCAGCGGTGTCAGCGTGGAAGAGAAATTCCCCCTGATGGACACGGTGATGCTTGCGGTTCGGCGCCACAAGGTGACGGTGCTTTTCGTCGAACACGACATGGAGATCGTCGAGCGCTACGTCTCGCGCGTACTCGCCTTCTACAGCGGCGAAATCATCAGCGACGGGGTGCCGGCCAAGGTGTTTGGCGATGCCAAGGTGCAGGAACTCGTCATCGGCCACGGCCACGGTCGCAAGACCGAAGACAAAGAAAGGAGCGCGGCATGACGCTGAATATCAGGGGACTCAACGTGTCCATCGACAGCATTCCCATCCTGCGCGACGTTGAGATGGAAGTGCCCGAGGGCGCGATGATTGGTCTGATCGGACGCAACGGTGCGGGCAAGACCACGCTGATGCGCAGCATCATGGGGCTGCTGCCGATTGATTCCGGCGCCATCCGCATCCACGACCAGGACATGAGCAAGGTAGCCGGTTACAAGCGCGCCGGGCTCGGCGTGAGCTATCTGCCGGAAGACCGCCGCCTGATCCCGCAACTGACGGTGGAAGAGAACATCCTGATGCCGGCCTGGGCAAACGGGATCAAGGATGCGCCTCAGCGCCTGGCATGGATCTACGAGCTGATGCCCGAGGTGGCGGAGTTCCGGGAGCGCCGCGCGCTGCAGCTCAGTGGCGGGCAGCAGAAGCTGGTGGCCCTGGCGCGCGCACTGATGCCCGGAAGACGCCTGCTGTTGCTGGACGAACCCTTCGAAGGCGTCGCACCGGTGCTCTCGCGCCGGCTCACCGAGGTCATCGCGAGCCTGGGCAACGAAGGCCTGTCCGTGGTGCTTTCCGAATCCGACGACGTCCATTCCGCCGACCTCGTCGACCGCAGTTATCGCATCGAACGCGGTGTGGTCGAAGCCGCCTGATTCCGCCTCAAGGAGAAAAGAATGACAAATTTCGTGTTTGAAACCACGCCCCGGATCGTGTGCGAAACAGGCGCTGCAGCGCGTCTGGGTGAGCTGGCGAAGGAACTTGGCATGCGTCACGCGATGATCGTGACCGATCGCGGTCTGATCGAGGCCGGTGTGCTGAATTCTGCGCTCGAAGGCTTCAAGTCAGCCGGCGTTGCCACCACCGTGTTCACCGACGTGCTGGCCGATCCACCTGAGGAATCGGTGCTGAACGCAACCGAGGCCGCCCGCGCCGCCGGGGCAGACGGCATCATCGGCTTTGGTGGCGGCAGTTCGATGGACACCGCAAAGCTTGTCGCCCTGCTTGCAGGCGCACCGCAGACATTGACTGAAGTCTATGGGATCGGGCTTGCGCGCGGTCCGCGCCTGCCGCTGATTCAGGTACCGACCACCGCCGGTACCGGCTCGGAAGTCACGCCAATCGCCATTGTCACCACGCCGACGCAGGAGAAGAAAGGCGTCGTATCGCCCATTCTCTACCCCGACATCGCCGTGCTCGACGGCACGCTGACCGTCGGTCTGCCGGCGCGGGTCACCGCCATGACGGGCATCGACGCCATGGTGCATGCGATCGAGGCCTACACCTCGCGCCACAAGAAGAACCCGCTGTCCGACAGTCTTGCGGTGAAGGCGCTGGAACTCCTCTACAACAACATCCGCAAGGTCATCGCCGACGGCAGCGACCTCGCCGCGCGCTCGGCGATGCTGCAGGGTTCCTTGCTGGCTGGCATGGCTTTCGCCAATGCCCCCGTCGCTGCGGTGCATGCGCTGGCCTATCCGCTGGGCGGGCACTATCACGTGCCCCACGGCCTGAGCAATGCGCTGGTGTTGCCTCCCGTGCTGGCATTCAACCGCAGCTCGGCGGAAACGCCCTACGCCGAGCTGGCGCAGGTCATCCTGCCCCAGCGCAACTTTGCCAGCCCAGCCGAAGCAGCCGACGCCTTCATCGAAGCCATGCGCACGCTGGTCGCCGAAATGCCTTTCGAACAGCGCCTGAGCGAAGTCGGCGTGAAGGCCGAAGACCTGGACATGCTCGCACGTGACGTCATGAACATTCAGCGTCTGCTGATCAACAATCCGCGCGACGTCACCGAAGCCGATGCGCGGGCGATCTACGCCTCCGTACTTTAAGGACCCGCCAATATGTCATCAAAGGAAGAGACCCGCGCCGCCTACCCGCATGTGCAGGCGATCACCACGCGCTGGATGGACAACGACGTCTATGGTCACGTAAACAACGTCCAGTACTACAGCTACTTTGATACCGTAGTGAATCAGTGGCTGATCGAGCGCGGGTTGCTCGACTACCAGAACAGCGAAGTCATCGGACTCGTGATCGAAACCTCTTGTTCCTACTTCAGTCCGATAGCATTTCCTGATGTGGTTCAGGCGGGCTTGCGTGTTGCCCGCATCGGCAACAGCAGCATTCGTTACGAAGTCGGCCTGTTCCGCAACGATGAAGACACGGTTTCCGCTGCCGGACACTTCATTCATGTGTATGTCGATCGCAAAACCAACCGACCGCTGCGGGTACCCGACGCAATGCGTGAAGCACTGGCCGAAATCCAGTAAATCCAGACCAATAACTGACATTCAGGAGGAATCACCATGCAACTCAAAGACCCCAGCCTGCTCCGCACCAGCTGCTACATCGACGGCGAATGGGTGGCGGCCGACGCCGGCGCCACCATCACCGTCACCAACCCGGCCACCGGCGAGACCGTCGGCACCGTGCCCAAGATGGGCCAGGCCGAGACCCGCCGCGCCATCGAAGCGGCCAACGCCGCCTGGCCCGCATGGCGCAGTCTCACCGCCGGCGCGCGCTCCAAGATCCTGCGCCGCTGGTTCGAGCTCATGCTGGAGAACCAGGACGACCTCGCCGTGCTGATGACCTCCGAGCAGGGCAAGTCGCTCACCGAGGCCAAGGGCGAGATCGGCTATGCCGCCTCCTTCATCGAGTGGTTTGCCGAAGAGGGCAAGCGCATCTACGGCGACGTGATCCCCGGTCATCAGCCAGACAAGCGCATCGTCGTCACCAAGGAGCCGATCGGCGTGTGCGCCGCGATCACGCCGTGGAACTTCCCCTCCGCGATGATCACCCGCAAGGCCGGCCCAGCGCTCGCCGCCGGTTGCACCATGGTGCTCAAGCCCGCCAGCCAGACCCCGCTGTCCGCACTGGCGCTGGCCGTGCTGGCCGAGCGCGCCGGCATTCCGAAGGGCGTGTTCAGCGTGGTCACCGGTTCGGCCGGCGAGATCGGTGGCGAACTCACCGCCAACCCCATCGTGCGCAAGCTCACCTTTACCGGTTCCACCGAGATCGGCATCAAGCTCGCCACACAGTGCGCGCCGACGATCAAGAAGCTCTCGCTGGAACTCGGCGGTAACGCGCCCTTCATCGTCTTTGACGACGCCGACCTCGACGCCGCCGTCGAAGGGGCGCTCGCTTCCAAGGACCGCAACAGCGGCCAGACCTGCGTGTGCGCCAACCGCCTGCTGGTACAGGACGGTGTGTATGACGCCTTCGCCGAGAAGCTCGCCACTACCGTGGCCAAGCTCAAGGTCGGCAACGGACTGGAAGCCGGCACCACCCAGGGCCCGCTGATCGACATGAACGCGGTCGAGAAAGTGGAAGAACACATCGCCGACGCCCTGTCCAAGGGCGCACGCCTGATGACCGGCGGCAAGCGCCATGCGCTCGGCCACACCTTCTTCGAACCCACCATCCTCGCCGACGTCACACCCGAGATGAAAGTGGCGAAGGAAGAGACCTTCGGCCCCGTCGCCCCGCTGTTCCGTTTCAAGGACGAGGCCGAAGCCATCCGCATGGCCAATGACACCGAGTTCGGCCTCGCCGCCTATTTCTACGCCGCCGGCATGAACCGCGTGTGGCGCGTCTCCGGTGCCCT
>JALNWS010000149.1 GCA_023230755.1 Azoarcus sp. | reverse complement strand
GTGGGCAAGTCGCTGGCAATGAAAATGGTGCTCGCAGGCGAGTTCATCTCTGCCCGCGAAGCGCTTGCGGCCGGGCTGGTGGCCGAGGTGGCTGCCGATGATGCCTGCCTTGCGCGAGCCCATGAGCTGGCACGCAAGATCGCCGGCAAGGCACCCCTGGCGGTCAGGCTGGCCAAGGACGCGGTGTTGCAGTCTTTCGAAGCACCGCTCGCCGCAGGCATGGTGCTGGAACGCCGCAACTTCGTCGTGCTCGCGGGCACGGATGACCGCAATGAGGGCGTCCGCGCCTTCCTCGAAAAACGTAAACCGGTGTGGACGGGGCGCTGACGCGTTTCCCATCATTCCGCACACCTGGAGTCAGCCTTGAATTCGGATCTGCCAATACGCACGCTCGGCATCGTCGGTGCCGGCCTCATGGGGCGGGGAATTGCCCAGATTGCCGCAGTCGGCGGGCTTGAGGTCCGTCTGTTCGACGCACGGCCCGCTGCACCGGCCGAGGCCATTGCCGCCATCGTCCCGATGCTGGACAAGCTCGTTGCCAAGGGGCGCCTGAGCGAGGCGGAAGGCGCCGCAGCCGCTGCGCGCCTGAAGCCGGCCGCTGTGCTGTCGGACCTTGCGGGTTGTGACGCTGTGGTCGAAGCCATTGTCGAGGATCTTGAAGCCAAGCGCGGTTTGCTGCGCGAGCTCGAAGCGGTGGTGGGCGACGACTGCATTCTCGCCACCAACACCTCTTCGCTGTCGGTGACTTCGATCGCCGCGGCCTGTGCGCACCCGGAGCGGGTCGCTGGCCTGCATTTCTTCAGCCCGGTGCCCTTGATGAAGATCGTTGAGGTAATCAACGGTGCGCGCACGCTCCCCGCCGTCTGTGATCGCCTCACCGAGCTTGCCGGCCGCATGGGGCACAGCCCGGTGCGGGCGCAGGATACGCCGGGCTTCATCGTCAACCATGCCGGTCGTGCCTACCTGACCGAAGGTCTGAGGATTCTGGGTGAAGGCGTCACCGACGTTGCCACACTCGACCGGGTGCTGCGTGAAGCGGCGGGGTTTCGCATGGGGCCATGCGAACTGCTCGATCTCACCGGGCTGGATGTGTCGCATCCGGTGATGGAGTCGATTCACAGCCAGTATTACCAGGAGCCGCGCTATCGCCCCTCGCCAATCACGCGGCAGCGGCTTGCGGCAGGTCTGCTCGGGCGCAAGAGCGGGCAGGGTTTCTATGTGTATCGCGATGGCAAGCCCGAGCTGGTGGCGGAGTTGCCGGTACCGGCCGCGCGACCCGCACGTGTCTTTCTCGCTATTCAGGATGAGGCAGTGCGCAGCCAGTTGGCAGCGCTGGTAACCGCCCTTGGCGGCAAACTCGATACAGGGGGCAGCCCGGCGGACGACGCGCTGTGCATCGTCGCGCCGTGGGGCGAGGATGCCACCAGCGCCTGTCTCGAGGCAGGGCTCGACCCGAGGCGTACGGTCGCGATCGATGTGCTGCCGGCGCTCGACCGCAGGCGCACGCTGATGACCACGCCGCTCACCGACGCCGCGATGCGCGATGCTGCTCACGGGCTGTTCGGTGCCGACGGGGTGGCAGTGTCGGTGATCCATGACAGCCCCGGCTTCATCACGCAACGGGTGATGGCAATGATCGTCAATCTGGGCTGCGACATCGCTCAGCAACGCATCGCCTCACCGCAGGACATCGACACCGCGGTGCGGCTCGGTCTCGGCTATCCAGCCGGGCCGCTGGCGATGGGGGACGCCATTGGCGCCGCTCGGGTGCTCGCGATCCTCGATCGCATGCAGGCCTATACCCGCGATCCGCGCTACCGCCCCAGCCCCTGGCTGATCCGGCGCGCGCGCCTGGGCGTTTCGCTGCTCACGCCCGAAGGCTGATCCGCACCCGCTTCTCCGATTCATCCAATACGAGGTTTTCAATGGTCGAAGCATTCGTCTGCGACGCTGTACGCACGCCCATCGGACGTTACGGCGGTGCGCTTTCCACCGTTCGTCCCGACGATCTGGCGGCGGTTCCGCTGTCGGCGCTGGTGGCGCGCAATCCCGGGCTCGACCCGGCTGCAATCGAGGAGCTCGTGCTCGGTTGCGCCAATCAGGCCGGCGAGGACAATCGCAATGTGGCGCGCATGTCGCTGTTGCTTGCCGGTTATCCGGTGTCGGTGCCGGGCAGTACGATCAACCGGCTGTGTGGCTCGGGCATGGATGCGGTGTCCTTCATCGCACGCTCGATCCGCGCGGGTGAGATCGAACTGGGCGTTGGCGGTGGCGTGGAGTCAATGTCGCGCGCGCCCTTCGTCGTGCCCAAGGCAGGCACGGCCTTCAGTCGCAGCAGCTCGATCGAGGACACGACCATCGGCTGGCGACTCGTCAACAGACTGATGAAGGAACGCTACGGCATCGACTCGATGCCGCAGACGGCGGACAACGTCGCCGCCCAGTTCGGGATCGGCCGTGCGGATCAGGACGCCTTTGCGCTGCGCAGCCAGCAACGCTGGAAAGCGGCGTTCGATGCCGGTGTGTTCGATGACGAGATCGTCGGTGTGGATGTGCCGCGCAAGAAGGGCGTGGTGGACCGGGTGACGATGGACGAACATCCGCGCCCCGACACCACGCTCGAGGCGCTGGAACGACTCAAGGGCATCAACGGCCCCGATCTGTCAGTGACCGCCGGCAATGCCTCAGGGGTGAATGATGGTGCCTGCGCGCTGCTGATCGCCTCGGAAGCGGCTGCCGCGCGACACGGACTGACCCCGCGCGCCCGCATCGTCGCTACCGCGACCGCGGGGGTCGATCCGCGCATCATGGGCATCGGACCGCTGCCTGCCACACAGAAGCTGTTGGCGAAAACCGGATTGCGCATCGAGCAGGTCGACCTCATTGAACTCAACGAAGCCTTCGCCAGCCAGGCGCTGGCGACGTTGCGCGGGCTGGGTCTGGCGGACGATGCCGCGCATGTGAACCCGAACGGGGGCGCGATTGCACTTGGTCATCCGCTCGGGATGAGCGGCGCACGGCTGGTAACGACGGCGACCTGGCAACTGCAGCGCAGCGGCGGACGCTACGCGGTGTGCACGATGTGCATCGGGGTTGGGCAGGGCATCGCCCTGCTGCTGGAGCGCGTGTAGTCTGCGGTCGGGCGGGACGAAATGCCCCGCCCGGCGCGCCAATCAGTTGCGCAGCAGTTGCAGGTTGAAGTGGTGCTTGATGAAGCGCTGGAAACGCGCGACGCCTTCGAGAGCCAGCTTCAGCTCGCCTTTTTCCATTGCGTTGAGGTGTTCGAGCGAAATGTAGTTGCTTGGCGTGGCGTCAGCGCGCAGTGCTTCGACATGGCCGCGCAGACGCAGCTTCACCATGTAGTCGAAACTGGCGCGCAGATCGGCCGCGTCGCTTTCCTTGATGACCTTCGCCGCAACCAGCGCCTCCATCCGGTCGTGGGTGCTGCCGTCGAGTTGGCGGGCCTGGATGGCGAGCGCCTTGATCCCGTCGGTAATGGCGAAGATGCCCGCCTTCTTGATGTCGACCTTGCCGCGATTGGGGCCTGATTTTTCCACCTTGATCCGGCCGAGCCAGTTCAGCGGCGGCAGAAAGTTGGTCATGTTCTGCGCCATCCGCATCAGGAAGCCCTGGTCTTCGCTCATGGTGCGGAAGGCCTGGTCGCGCAGGTTCTGGACGAGATCGTCACGGCCATAGAGGGTACGCAGATCCATGAACATGGAGCCGGTCATCACGTGTTCGGGCGTCGGTGTGGTGAGCCAGCGGTTCAGGGTCTGCTTCCAGTCCGCAAGGCTGCGTCGCCATGCTGCATTCTTTGCCATGATGCCGCCGGGACAGGGCGGTACGCCGATCGAAATCAGGCTGTCGATCAGATCGACCGAGAACGCCTCGAGGCGGGCAATCTCGTCGGTGCCAAGTGCATCGTCATAGATGATTGCGTTGTCCTGGTCGGTGGACAGGGTCTGCTCGCTGCGGCCTTCACTCCCCATCACCACGAAGGCGAAGCCATCGGTGAGATCGGGGTATTTCTCCGCACGCAGCAAGCCGATCAGACGAATCAGCACCTGATCGTTGAGGTTCGCAATCAGCTTCACCAGATCGCGGATGGAGATGCCGGTTCCGCTCAGGTGCAGTATGAGTTGCTGGATACGGGCGTGCAGGCTGCGGAGGTCATCGATCGACCCCGCCTTCTCGATGTCCAGAATCAGCTGATGAGGCGAATGCGCCTGCAGGCGCAGGATGTCGGTGTCGGTGATGATGCCGGTCAGACGCCCATCATCATCCACCACGACCAGACGATGAATCTTCTGCCGCGACATGCGATAGAGCGCTTCATACAGCACATCGCCCTCGCCGATCACCGCGAGTGGCGAATGCATGATGTCGGCCACCGTGAGCTCGGTGGGCGTCCGGCCCTGCGCGATGACCTTGTTGCGCAGGTCACGGTCGGTAAAGATGCCCTGAGGCATGCCGTCGCTGATCACGACGATGCTGGAGATGTTCTTCGTGCGCATGATGCCGACAGCATCCACCAGGCGGTCGCCCGGTGCGCAGGTCACTACGTCGCGCTGGCAGAAGTCCCGCACTGCACGAAAAAACTGATTGTCTTCAGCCATCTACTGGTGTGCTCCCGGTCAGATCGTGCATGGAAAAAACATTATAGCCACGCCGCGAGAAAAGGATCGTGCAGGCTTCGGGCCATGCCGCGCGTCTGACCGACGTGCTGGCGTTTCGCGTCGGCGAGGGTCCGGTTTTCAGCTGTGAGCCTCACCTCAGGCGCCGTGATGGCTCAGCGTGCGCGTATCGATCCAGCTTACCTTGCCCGATCTGCGTTTTACTTCGCCATACATGTGGGCAGTACCACCCGGGCCGTCGCCTCCTTCACCGTTCCACAGGCAGATGAAAGACAGCTTGCCGATGCCCCAGGACAGCGCGGTGGCAAGCAGCCAGCGGTTGCAACGTTCAAACGGATTTGAGTCCTCTTCTTGCCCCGGCGGACCGAGTTCATCGGAAAGAATGCGGGGTGGATCGACGAGCTCCCGGCGAATGCGGTTGTAGCGTGCGCGCCACCGTGCGCCATGGGTTGCCGAGGACACCGAGCGTTCGAGAAATTCGGGTTCGGGCAGGGGCAACATCAAGTGCAGGCGCAGCCCGCGCGCCTTGCACGCTTCCAGGAACAGGATGTCACCGCCACAGGCACCTTGTGTCAGCGCCAGATCGTCCGGCCCCGCACCAAGCGCATCAAGGGTCGCGGCGATCGCAGCGGCAGCGGCAGGTTCCATCTCGACAGGGAGGCGTGGGGTCGCCCTGTCGGGCGCGTCAGCCATATGCCCACTGAAAAGGAATACCTGCCGCGGCAAGAGGGGCGGGGTGGCCCGGGCGCGTGCATCGTCAATGATCTCAAGCGCCGCTGCGCTTTCTGCCACACGACAGTCGAGGGCGCGCAAGCGGCATGGTGTCTGACGAATCGAGTCGAGTGCAAACCAGTCGCCCCCGGCCGCCGCAACGGCGCGACGATACGCTGTGCGCACCGACGCGGGGGTTCCCTGCAGCAGGCGATATTCCGCTTCGTTCGACCTTGCCTGGTAATCATTGGGTGCCAAGGCCAGAGCGGCGCCAATCGACCATTGCAAGCCACCGCTCAAGTGGCTGATTTCAGACGCTGCCTGCTCTCGACCGAGGTGGCGCCGAAGCAGCTGGAGAGAGAGCGCGTTCAACCCGGCACGGTGATGTGTCGGATCGCGCATGAAGGCTTGCCGATAGTGGTTGATGGCCGCGAACAGGGGTACATCCTCGATGCTTGCCAGGGTTTGCGAAGTGCGCGCATCAGCATCCGGGAGTGCCCAGCGGCTGGTCCAGTCTGCTGTGTCGACGTCACCTGCCAGAGCAAAGGTTTCGGGGGCGGCAGGACGGTCCGATTGCAGGCTATGGACCACATCGCGGGCTTCGTTCAGGCGGCCGAGTCGCACCAGGCAAGTTGCGCGCCGCTGCCGTGCCAGGGTGTGAGCGGGGTCGAGTCCGAGTACGCACTCGAATTGCTCGAGTGCAAAGTCGTCATTGCGCAATCTCATCAGGGCACTGCCGGCGGCGAGCCTGGCGGTGATGTGCAGCGCGGTGCTGGGGGCTTCGTCTGCAAGTACGAGGATGTTTCCCGGTGGCGCAGTCCCGATGCGGGCTGCCCAGGTCTCGCAGGCCTCGGTGAACGTGGTGGATGGCTGGGGTTGAAGGGCACGCCAGCCGGGCTCGTGCAGGCGGGGCAAGCGTTGATGAATCGGGTTCATCCGGCACTCCGCGGGGGTGTTCAGGATGGAGCGGGCCAGCTCCGTCAGGCGCTGGCGATCGTCGCGCAGCGAGTCAGGATCTGCATGGCCTGCCTTCAGGTGATAGCGCAGGCTCCGGTCGCCCCCGTGGGCCGAGACAAGGTCGCGGGTGGAGCCCGTTACCAGGATGACGCCGGTAGCCCGCAATGCGTCGCGCAGCCCGAGTTCATACCAGACGTTCGGGTCGTCGACGGTGAGATCGGCTACCACGACGTCGGACATCAACAAGTGCTGCAGCGTGTCGCCCTCGATTGCACAGGGCGGCCTGTTGCCGTCGCCGCGAATGACCTTAAACCCGGCTGCATTCAGGGCGGGAAGCACGTATTCGTCAAATACACGTTTGAAGTCGATCGTCTGTCCGTCATCGCCGCGCTTCGACCCGACGGGCATTGCGACATACGCGTGACGCTTCATCCCTGTCCCTTTGTCGAGCGCCCGTTTGCCGGGTCGGCCGGTGCGCAGCTGGAGGGGGTGTCGCCGTGTTCCGAAAGCGTGCCCGGTGATTCGCAGCCAGCCGCGACAGCGAGCCCGGATTCGAAGATTTGAATGGTGTTGCGCCCGGTCTCCTTCGCCCTGTACATCGCGTGATCTGCCTCCCGAATCAGTTGTCCGACGCCGCGATCCTGGCCGCAGAAGGTGGTGATGCCGATGCTGGGGGTGCTGCGATGCACGTGTTCCCCAAACCGGTATTCACGATTGAGTGCGATGAGGATCTTGCTGGCAACCTGCCTTGCCTTGACTGTGGCTTCGTTGCGGTCGATCCCCAGATTTTCGAGCATCACCACGAACTCATCGCCGCCAAGCCGGGCAACGGTGTCACTTTCGCGCACCGCTTCACGCAGGCGTTGCGCGACTTCGCAAAGCAGCATGTCACCAAGTTCGTGTCCGTGGCAGTCATTGATCTGCTTGAAATTGTCGAGATCGATGAACAGTACGGCGCCGTGCCATTTGCTGCGTTCGCTCGCGATCAGCGCGTGGCGAAGTCTGTCGTCCAGCAGGCGGCGGTTCGGCAAGCGCGTCAACGGGTCGTAGAATGCGAGCTCGCGGATCGCCGTTTCGGCAATCTTGCGCTCGGTGATATCGGTAATCACGCCGTCGATCCATTGTGCATGTCCGGCCTCGTCACAGGTTGTGCGGCCGCGTTCGATGACCCAACGCAGGTGGCCGCCGTGCTGCCGGAGACGATACTCGATCTCGTAGGGTATCCGTGCTCGCAACGCTTCAGCGATACGGGCTTTCGCGTTGCCGATATCGTCGGGGTGAATGAAGCTTGCGTAGGCAACCCGGCCTTCAAGGAAGGCCTCTGCGGCCTCACCTGCCAAGCTGCCTATACTCGGGCTGACGTGGTGAAAGCACCAGGTGGGTTTGGGCTCGGCGCGAAACACCGTCCCAGGCACGTTATCGACAAGGTTCAGGTAACGGTCGCGACTAAGCGCCAGGGAGTGCGCAGCCGCGGCCATCCGTTGGACATGGCGTGCGTTGGAAATCATCACGACGAACAGCAGCAGGTTCAGTGCGGTGCCGCCGAAAAGGATGATCCAGGGCTGGATGCTGGTGGTCGCAAGCTCGTATTCGGGGCGACTGTGAAAGCGCAGGGTCCACTCGCGTCCCCCGATCTTGATCCGCTTGTCGGCATTGTGGCGTGCGGCGCGGGACTCGCGAACCGTACTGAAAAGAAGGTTGGCAGGCACGGGCGCACCATCGAACAGCTCGATTTCGGTGTCCTCATCCCCCGCACCGAAAACCCCGCGCATCAGGTCGTGGGCGCGAAATGGGCTGTACACGAATCCGAACAGGGCGGCCCGGCGCTGTTCAACGGTGTCCTTCGGCATGTGATTGTGATAGACGGGCAGGTAAATCTGAAACCCGGGCTGCGCATCCTCATCGGTGTCCTGCACCAGGGTGAGCTTGGCGGTCAATGCGGCTCCGCCGGTGTCGCGGGCGTGTTCCATCGCCGCCCGACGGACTGGATCGGAATACATGTCGTAACCTAAGGCCCGCTGATTGCGTTCGTCGAGCGGCTCCAGAAAGGCGATGGGCGCGTAATAATCACGTTTGCCTGGCGGTACGATGTCGTAATCTGGAAGGCCCTGCGCACGAATGGTCTGTATATACGGGACCACGTCTTCGGCGCGGACGAGTTGTGCAAATCCCGTGCCCAGAATGCCGGGGAGGTTCTCGTCGATGGCGAGTCCTTCAACATATGCGTGCCAGTCTCGCCGTGTGACCTCACCGCTGGCTGCGAACAGCGCGCGTGCCCCCAGCAGGACCTGTTCGTAGGCCCGCATGCGCGAAACAAGGGCGATGGTTTCCTTCTCGATGCGAAACAGGAAGCGGTCATGTCCGCGCCGGGAGGATGCGTTTGCCGAGAACTGCCAGAAGATGATGGTCAGTACGAGCGATACGATCAGTACGATCCATGCGGTTGAGGCCTGGTTGAGCAGACGACGCATTTGTCTTGACGGTGAGGTTGAATCAGGCTGCATGCCGACCTGTTCCGTGAGATGACAGAAACAAGTCTTCCACGTTTCCCGCTTATTGGCTATCACATGTGTCGGCTACACTGTGCGCTGGTCGAACCGTAACAATAAAGATGAACGACGAAGATTTCATGCTGCTCGCGATGGAGCAGGCGAGAGAGGCAGGTGCGTGCGGCGAAGTGCCGGTTGGCGCGATCGTGGTGCTGGATGGCGAGATTGTGGGTCGCGGCTTCAATCAGCCCATCCTCCGCCATGATCCGACCGCTCACGCAGAGGTGATGGCGCTGCGCGATGCAGCCAGCCGTCTGGGCAACTATCGGCTGCCTGGGTGCGAGTTGTACGTCACGCTCGAACCCTGCGCGATGTGCTCCGGCGCCATCATGCATTCGCGTATTGCGCGGGTGGTGTTTGGTGCCCGCGACCCCAAAACAGGCGTAGCGGGCAGCGTGATGGACCTGTTTGCCGAGCCGCGCCTGAACCACCATGCAACCGTCACAGGTGGGGTGATGGCGGACGCCTGCGGAAGCATGCTGTCTTCCTTCTTCTCAGCCCGTCGCAACAAGACCCTGATCGCCTGAACCCCTCCATGCATATCCGTATCGAGATCGCGACGCAGCGCCTGGACCTGTTTGATGAGGACGGCTGCTGCATTCGGCGCTACCGCGTGTCGACTGCGCTTAACGGTGTCGGGGAGCAGATGGACAGTGGCTGCACGCCACGCGGCCGTCACCGTATCAGAGCCTGTATCGGGCGTTCAGCGCCGTGGGGTACGGTCTTCCGCGGGCGGCGCCCAAGCGGTGAGACCTGGTCGCCTGCGTTTGCTGCCGCACATCCCGGGCGGGACTGGATCCTGTCGCGCATCCTGTGGCTGTGCGGTGAAGAGCCTGGCGTCAATCGTGGAGGCAGGGTAGACAGCATGCGTCGCTATATCTACATCCACGGTACGGGAGAGGATCAGCCGATGGGGGTACCTCGGTCACATGGATGTGTGCGCATGCGCAACGACGACATCATCGAGCTGTTCGAACTCGTGAGGACTGGCACGC
>JALNWS010000148.1 GCA_023230755.1 Azoarcus sp. | reverse complement strand
GGGGGCATGCGTCCGCTCGGGGGCGGAGAGATGCGCTGGTTCGGCTTCAAGGTGTACGACGCTGCGCTGTGGGTGCCGACGGGTGCAGGCTGGTCGGAAGACGGCATGTTTGCGCTCGCCATCCACTATGCGCGCGACATCGAAGGCGAGCGCCTGGTCGACACCAGTATCGACGAGATGCGCAGGATGGGGTTTGCAGACGAGGCGCGCCTGGCGACCTGGCGCGAGATGCTGGCGCGCGCGCTGCCCTCGGTCGCGGCAGGCGAAACACTGGTTGGCCTGCGGCTGCCGGGTGCGGGCGCGCGCTTCTGGCATGAGGGGAAGCCCACCGCTGCGATTGCCGACCCCGATCTCGCGCGCGCCTTCTTCGCCATCTGGCTGGATCGTCGCACGCGCGAGCCCGGCTTGCGTGAGCGTCTGCTGGGGCGGCCGGGCGCGTCCGAATGAGCGCCGCCGACGCGCGATTTGGCCGTCCCGCCATCCTCGCCTATGGTGCGCTGGGCTTGCCGCTGGCCTTCGCTGCACTGCCCATCTACGTGTATGTGCCGCGACTCTATGCGGACAGCCTCGGCCTGTCGCTGGCGACTGTCGGCTTCGTGTTGCTGGGAGTCAGGGTCTTCGATGCGGTCTCCGATCCGCTGATCGGCTGGTTCAGCGACCGTCTCGCGGGTCGTCGCCTGCTGGTGCTGTTAGCACTGCCGCTGCTCGCAGTGGGCATGTTCGGCCTGCTGGTGCCGCCGCAAGGTGCAGGGGCGCTGTGGCTGGCAGGGCTGGTCACGCTGGTGTCGCTCGCCTATTCGGTAGCCACCATCGCCTACAACGCCTGGGGGGCGGAAGTTGCGCCTACGCGTGCGCTGCGTACCCGGGTCGTGGCCAGTCGCGAGGCTTTTGCGCTGTTCGGCGTGGTGATGGCTGCAGCCCTGCCGGGGCTGCTCGCCGCCGAAGGGGGGGAGGCGCAGGGCTTGTCCCGCATGGCGTGGCTGTTCATTCCGCTGCTGATGCTCTGTGGCGGATGGACCCTGCTCGCTGCCCCGCTTGCGCCACCGCGGCGGCACATGCGCCAGCCTGTACTGGCTGGCCTGCTGGCAGCGCTGTCCTGCCCGCCTTTCAAGAAGCTGCTGCTGGTGTTCGCAGCCAACGGAATCGCCGCAGCCATCCCGTCGGCCACGGTGCTGTTCTTCGTTGCCGACGTGCTGCAGGCCCCTCAGTTGGCCGGGCTCTTTCTGGTGCTCTACTTCCTCAGCGCTGCGCTCAGCCTGCCGGCGTGGGCGAGCCTGTCGCGGCGTATCGGCAAGCTGCAGACCTGGCTCGTTGGCATGGTGCTGGCGGTGCTGGTGTTCGCGTGGGCAAGCCTGCTCGGCGCTGGCGAGACCACGGCCTACGCGGCAATCTGCATTCTTTCCGGCATGGCGCTTGGCGCTGATCTGGCGATGCCGCCGTCCATGCTTGCCGACCTGCTTGCCGGCGAGGGCGATGCCGGCGACGCACGTGCCGGGGCCTGGTTCGGTTGGTGGAACTTCGTGACCAAGGCCAATCTGGCGCTGGCGGCCGGCCTTTCGCTGCCGCTGCTTGGCTGGTTCGGCTATGCGCCGGGTGTGCGCAGCGCCGATGCGCTGTCCGGCCTGGCGAGCGTTTATGCCTTGCTGCCGGTGGCACTCAAGTTCGTTGCCATCGGGCTGCTGTGGCACTGGCGCCGCGCCATCGAGTCATCCACCCTTGTTGGAGAAACCGCATGATGCGAAAACTGCTTCTGTTGCTCGCCGGGCTGATGAGCCTGACGGGATGTTCGTCCGTGGATATCGCAAAGTACGCGGGCACCACACCGGTGCTGGACCTGCGCGACTACTTCAACGGTACGATCGATGCGCACGGTGTCTTTCAGGATCGCTCCGGTGAAGTGGTCAAGCGCTTCGTGGTGGTGATCGAAGCCAGCTGGCAGGGCGATGTGGGGACTCTGGATGAGCGCTTCACCTATGCGGACGGGACGACCCAGCGTCGCGTGTGGACGATCACCCGCGGCGGGCCCGAATCGTACATCGGCACGGCAGATGACGTTGTCGGCGAGGCGCGGGGCGAGGCTCGCGGCAATGCGCTGCGCTGGCGCTACGTGATGGCACTGCCCGTGGATGGAAAGGTCTACAACGTAGACTTTGACGACTGGATGTTCCTGATGGACGACAAGGTGATGCTGAACCGCTCGGCGATGAGCAAGTGGGGCGTGCACCTCGGCGAGGTCACGCTGTCCTTTTACAAGCGGGCGCGCTGATGGCCTTGTTCGCCCCCCTCAATCCGACGATTACCGACTGGCGCGGGCAGCGGGTCTGGCTGGTCGGTGCCTCCACCGGCATCGGCGCGGCGCTGGCACGCAAGCTGGCAGCAGGCGGCGCGCGGGTGGCGCTGTCCGCACGCGGTCTCGATCGTCTGGATGCGCTGGCCGCGGACTGCGAGGGGGCCGTCGTTGCGACCTTGGACGTGACCCGGGCAGGCGAACTTGAGCGCGTGCGCGACCGTCTGCTTGCCCAGTGGGGCGGGCTTGATCTCGTGATACTGAACGCGGGCACCTATCAGCCGCTGCGGGCGTGGGACCTGACACCACAGCGCATCCGCGAAACGCTGGACATCAACCTGCTCGGGGTCATGGATGGCGTGGCCGCGGTGGTGCCCGGGATGCTCGAACGCGGGCAGGGGGCGATTGCCATCGTGGCCTCGGTCGCTGGCTATGGCGGCTTGCCCAATGCCGCCACCTATGGGCCATCGAAGGCGGCGCTGATCAACTTTGCGGAGACGCTCTACATGGATCTGGCGCCGCGTGGGCTGGGCGTGCACCTGATCTGTCCCGGCTTCGTGACAACGCCACTGACGGCGCAGAACGATTTCCACATGCCGGCGCTGATCACTGCCGAGCAGGCGGCCGACGAGATCATGGCCGGCTTTGGTCGGGGTGAATTCGAGACCCACTTTCCGAAGCGTTTCACCCGCTTTCTCAAGCTGCTGCAATGCCTGCCGCGGCGCCTCTACTTTCCCCTTATCCGACGGGCAACGGGCTTGTAATGACCTCCTTCGACTGTCGTACGGCTGCCGAGAACGTGGCTCGCTTCTACGAGAACCTCACACCGCTGCTGCTGGGGACGATCGACGCCTTCTATGCCGAGAATGCCCGTTTCAAGGACCCGTTCAACGATGTTACGGGTCTGAAGGCGATCACCCGCATCTTCGAGCACATGTTCGACACCGTGGAGTCTCCCCGCTTCATGATCACGGACATCGTTGCCGAGGGGCGGCAGGCGATGCTTGCCTGGGACTTTCACCTGAGCCTGCGCGGCAGCCCGGTCGTCATTCGCGGCGTCAGTCACCTGTCCTTCGACGAAGCAGGGCGCGTCAACGTCCATCGCGACTACTGGGATGCGGCCGAGGAGTTGTATGCCAGATTGCCCGTCCTCGGCGCGCTGATGCGCCTGCTCAGACGCAAGCTGTCGGCAACGGAGGCATGAAACACAGTTTGTTGTCATGCAGCAAACCTGCCTGCGGGAAAACCCCGAGTGTTTGCCACAGTGCTTCACGTGGCTTGACTGTTATCAGGTATTGCAACGCAGCATATTGATTTTTATCAAATAAGTATGTTGCGACCCTGATTTTCACTGTGGCAACATCGATCCACCTGCTCATCGTGTTCTTTGCTGGGGGTCGACATGGGGTTTGCCGGTCGTATCGCAGGATCTTCGCTTCTTTTTGGGTACGTCTCCGGCGTATTCGCACAGGATGCCCCGAGCCGTTTCAACCTCCAGCACCCGGTGACGCGGATCGCTTCAGAGATCTACAGCATGCACACCCTGATGCTGATCATCTGTCTGGTGATCTTCATCGCGGTTTTTGGCGTGATGTTCTGGTCCGTCTTTCACCATCGCAAGTCGCGTGGGGCCGTTGCCGCCAATTTTCATGAAAACACGGCGGTCGAGATCGCCTGGACCGTAATCCCGGTGCTGATCCTGCTTGGCATGGCATGGCCGGCAACCAAGACCGTGATTGCGATGAAGGACACCTCCAACCCCGACATCACCATCAAGGCGACGGGTTACCAGTGGAAGTGGGGCTACGACTATCTGCAGGGCGAAGGCGAGGGGATTCGCTTCCTGTCCGGCTTATCCACGCCGCGCACCCAGATCAGCGGCGCCGAAGCCAAGGGCGAGTCCTATCTGCTTGAGGTGGACAACCCGGTCGTGGTGCCGGTCGGCAAGAAGATCCGTGTGCTGGTTACCGCCGCCGACGTGATCCATTCATGGTGGATGCCGGCCTTCGGCGTCAAGCAGGATGCGATCCCCGGCTTTATCCGTGACACCTGGTTTACCGCCGACAAGGAAGGCATCTATCGCGGCAACTGTGCCGAACTCTGCGGCAAGGATCACGGCTTCATGCCGATCGAGGTGCACGTGGTCTCGGCGGACAAATACACCGAATGGGTCGCATCGCAACAAGCGCAGGCTACGTCTGCCTCTGCGGAGGATACCCGGGAGTGGGCGCTGGCCGAGCTGGTCGAACGCGGCGGAAAGGTTTTCGCAGCCAACTGCGCGGCCTGTCATCAGGCCGATGGCAAGGGCTTGCCACCGGTCTTCCCCGCGCTCGACGGCTCTCCGGTCGTGGCGGGCGACAAGGCCGGTCAGATCGAGGTCGTGCTCAAGGGCAGGGCTGGAACCGCGATGGCAGCGTTTGGCAGCCAGTTGTCGGATGCAGAGATTGCTGCCGTGATTACTTATACCCGCAATGCCTGGGGCAACAAGTCGGGCGAGGCGGTGCAGCCGGCGGATGTGATCGCCGGGCGCTAGTTTTGAAACGAAGGCGCGGTTTGCGCCTTCCAAATCGTAGGGACCGCCATGGTCCCGACAGCAAGGTTCTGTCGCCCGCGAGCGCGACACAGGAGGCGTGTGCATGACTACACTGACTCACGATCGAATCGGCGCTCACCCCCCGCATGCGCACGGACCGACCGGCCTGATGCGCTGGGTCACCACGACCAATCACAAAGACATCGGTACGATGTACCTGATTTTCAGCTTCATGATGTTCCTCTCCGGGGGCGTGATGGCACTGACGATCCGGGCCGAGCTGTTCCAGCCCGGGCTGCAGGTGGTGCAGCCCGAGTTCTTCAACCAGCTCACGACGATGCACGGATTGGTAATGGTGTTCGGCGCGATCATGCCGGCCTTCGTCGGCTTCGCCAACTGGATGATCCCGCTGATGATCGGGGCCAGCGACATGGCCTTTGCCCGCATGAACAACTGGAGCTTCTGGCTGCTGCCGCCGGCGGCCATCCTGCTGCTGGGGTCGTTCTTCGTGCCCGGTGGCGCAACCGCTGCCGGCTGGACACTGTATGCGCCCCTTTCGGTACAGATGGGCATGGGGATGGACATGGCCATCTTCGCCATTCACATCATGGGCGTGAGCTCGATCATGGGGGCGATCAACATCGTCGTTACCGTGCTCAACATGCGCGCGCCGGGCATGAACATGATGCGCATGCCGCTGTTCTGCTGGACCTGGCTGATCACCGCCTACCTGCTCATTGCGGTCATGCCGGTACTGGCGGGGGCAGTCACCATGATCCTGACTGACCGCCACTTCGGCACCAGCTTCTTCAACGCCGCAGGTGGCGGTGATCCGGTGATGTACCAGCACATCTTCTGGTTCTTCGGCCATCCCGAGGTCTACATCATGATCCTGCCGGCCTTCGGGATCATCAGCCAGGTCATCCCGACCTTCTCGCGCAAACCCTTGTTCGGCTATGCGTCGATGGTGTACGCCACCTCGTCAATCGCGATCCTGTCCTTCTCGGTGTGGGCGCACCACATGTTCGCGACCGGCATGCCCGCGGCGGGGCAGTTGTTCTTCATGTACGCGACGATGCTGATCGCGGTGCCCACCGGGGTGAAGGTGTTCAACTGGGTGGCGACGATGTGGCGGGGATCGCTCAGCTTCGAAACCCCCATGCTGTGGGCGACCGGCTTCCTCCTCGTGTTCACGATAGGCGGCTTCACCGGCCTGATCTGTGCGATTGCGCCGATCGACATCCAGTTGCAGGACACCTATTACGTGGTCGCGCACTTCCACTATGTGCTGGTCGCGGGCTCGTTGTTTGCACTGTTCGCCGGTGCCTATTACTGGTTGCCGAAATGGACCGGTCACATGCCCAGCGAGTTTCTCGGCAAGCTGCATTTCTGGTGCTCGATCGTATTCTTCAACATCACCTTCTTTCCGATGCATTTTCTCGGCCTTGCCGGCATGCCGCGGCGGATTCCGGACTACGCCCTGCAGTTTGCCGATTTCAACGCGATGGCCTCGATTGGCGCGTTTGGATTCGGTCTGTCACAACTCATTTTTCTGGTCGTCGTGCTGAAGTGCATCCGCGGCGGCAAGAAGGCAGAAGCGCAGTCGTGGGAAGGTGCGGAAGGGCTGGAATGGACCGTGCCGTCACCGGCGCCCCATCACACCTTCGAGGATGCACCGGTGCTGGCCAAGGCATGAACGGCGTTGCAGTGAGAGGGGGGCGGAGCGGAGAGTCGGGAGAGGGCAGGCTCCGCCCCAAACTCTCACCCATGTGCAGCCGCAATGTGGATGAATGAACTGATGATGCGAAGCGACCGACGTAATGCAAACCTGCGGACCGGGCTCATGCTGGCCGGGGTGGCGTTCGTCTTTTTTGTCATCGTCATCATCAAGTACAAGGTGTTTGGGCAATGAGCAGCGAGCGTCGTACCAAACGGATTGCCGGGGACAACCGCCGGCTGCTTGTGCGTCTGGGGATATCGGCGGTGGTGATGTTCGGTTTTGGTTTCCTGCTCGTACCGTTTTACGAGCAGATCTGTGCCGCCACCGGCATCAACAACCTGCTCCAGCCGGATACCGTCAGCACCGAGAACACTCAGGTCGATCGCTCGCGCACGGTGCTCGTCCAGTTCGATGCGAATCTGCATGACCTGCCCTGGCGCTTCCAGCCCCAGCAGCGCTCGGTCACCGTGCATCCGGGTGAATTGGTGCATGTCGCATACGAGGTCGGCAACAAGCGCGATCGTCCGATTACCGGGCAGGCGGTGCCGAGCTATGGGCCGCAGCTGGCCGGGCAGTATTTTCACAAGCTCGACTGCTTCTGCTTCACCCAGCAAACCCTGGCACCGGGTGAACAGCGCACGATGCCGCTGGTGTTCGTGCTCGACCCCAAACTGCCGGCCGATGTCACCACGATCACGCTGTCCTATACCTTCTTCGAGATTCAGGGACGCAGTGCAGCGAAGGCCTCGGATGGAGACAGGTCGTGAGCGAAAAGGTGCCGCGTTCCGGCTTCGTGAGTACGGTGAAGGCGGTGCTGTGGTCCTTTATCGGCATTCGCAAGCGCAAGGATTATCACGACGATGCGTCGTCGCTGGATCCGAAGGCGATCATCGCCGCCGGCTTGCTGGCCGGTCTGGTTTTCGTGCTCACCATCGTGGCGGTGGTGAATTGGGTGGTGAGCTAGTCATGGAGAAGCCGCAATGACCGAAACACTGGAACGTTATTTCGTACCCGAGCCGTCGAAATTTCCGATTCTGGGCGCGATCGCGCTGCTGCTCTTTGGCAGTGGCGCGGCGATGTGGCTGAACAAGGTCGGTGCCGGTCCGTGGGTGTTCTTCGGCGGCATCGCCATCCTGGTCTACATGCTCTTTGGCTGGTTCGGCCAGGTGGTGCGTGAATCCGAAGGGGGGCTTTACAGCAAGCGCGTGGACAAGTCCTTCCGCTGGTCGATGGGCTGGTTCATCTTTTCCGAGGTCATGTTCTTCGCCGCCTTCTTCGGTGCGCTGTTCTACGTGCGGGTACTGGCCCTGCCGTCGCTGTCGTCCGGAGACAATGAGGCGCTTCTGTGGGAGGGCTTCACCGGCGCCTGGCCGAGCAGCGGGCCGCGGGTGAGTGATGCCTTCACGCCGATGGGGGCGTGGGGCATCCCGGCCATCAACACCCTGATCCTGCTGACGTCGGGGGTAACTCTGACGTGGGCACACTACGGCCTGCTCAAGGGCGCGCGCGGACAGCTCAAGCTCGGCCTGCTGGCGACTGTGGTGCTGGGCGCGATCTTTCTGACGCTGCAGATCTACGAATACACCCACGCCTATTCCGAGCTCAATCTGCGTCTCGACAGCGGCATCTATGGTTCGACCTTCTACCTGCTCACCGGCTTTCACGGTCTGCATGTGACGGTGGGCGCAATCATGCTGACGGTGATGCTGTTTCGTGCGATTGCGGGGCATTTCAGTGCCGAACACCATTTCGCGTTCGAGGCGGCGGCCTGGTACTGGCACTTCGTCGATGTGGTGTGGCTCTTTCTCTTTATCGTCGTGTACTGGTTATGACGGGCGTGAGAACCAGGGTGGCGGAGGATGCGTGATCAAAGCTTGCCGTCTATGAGACCGGTCGCGAATCCCGCCATCAGCATCAGGAAGAGGGTGATCGACAACCCGACCCGGATGGCCAGGGCACGTGCGGTGCGGGTGCTGCTGCCCTTTTCGCGCAGCATGGAGGCGAGCGCGCTGCCAAGGCTGGCGAGGATCAGTACAAGGAACACGATCACCACGATACGCATGTCGGCTCTCCGTATGCAGAAGGCTATTGCCACATTTTTGCCTGAAACGTCGTCGCTGTCCCCTGTTTTCTGCGCAGGCGCGAAATGAAGCGGCAGTTGCTGCGTATCGTGCCTCTGCTTGCCGGTGTGGCGCTGATGGTGCTCACCGTACAACTCGGAAACTGGCAACAGCGGCGTGCGGCCGAGAAGGAAGCGCTGCAGGCGCGCATCGACGCAATGCAGCAGGCGCCGGCGCAACCGCTGCGCGCAGACGCAGCACAAGTGGAGGAATGGCAGGTGGTGAAGCTGTCTGGCGTGTGGCTGAAGGATGCAACGCGGCTGATCGACAACCGCACGCACCAGGGGCAGGCGGGCTACCACGTGCTGACCCCCTTGCTGCTGAGTGACGGTTCGGGGGCGGTGCTTGTAAACCGTGGCTGGATTGCAGCCGGAGACCGCCGGCACCTGCCCGGGGTGCCGGCGCCAGCGGGCGAGCAACAGCTTGAGGGCGTGATCAGGCTGCCTGAACTCGCACCGTTCATGCTGGCGGCTGAGAGCGCAGCGGTAGAGCAGGTGTGGCAACACATAGACCTGACCCGCCACGCGGCGCTGGTTGCGCCTGCACTGCTCGCTGGGTGGGTCCTGCAGCAGCGTTCGCCTGCCGCCGACGGACTGGTGCGCGACTGGCCGCAGCCGGCAGCAGGCATCGACCGCCATCGAGGCTATGCATTTCAATGGTATGCCCTGGCTGCCCTCGCCGGCTGCCTCAGCGCCTGGTATGCCTGGCGTCTGATTACACGGAGATCCGATGACGACCGCTCAACTCGACTCGCCCGTGGCTGAGGCCCGCGCGAAGGTGACGACTGCCGACAGACGCGGGGGGCGCCGCACGCTGTTGCTGCTGGCCTTCGTGTGCGTCCTTCCGGTGCTCGCGTCCTACCTCATGTTCTATGTATGGCCACCTCAGGGGCGGGTCAATCACGGTGATCTGCTGACGCCGACACCCCTGCCGGAAACGGTGTTGCAGGGCGCGGGCGGGCAGGAGGGGCTGCAACGCAATGAACTCGAGGGGCAATGGACCTTGCTCTTCCTTGCCCCGGCAGCTTGCGATGAGGCCTGCGGGCGCGCGCTCTACGTATCGCGGCAGGCGCGGGTGGCGCAGGCCAAGGAAATGGACCGGGTTGGCCGTGTGTGGCTGCTCGCCGATGCGGCTGAACCCGATTCGTCCGTGCTTGCGAAGCATGAGGATCTGCGCCTTGCCCATGCCGACAGTGCGTGGCTGGCTGCACTTCCCGCTGCGGCGCCGGGCTCGGTGTGGCTG
>JALNWS010000147.1 GCA_023230755.1 Azoarcus sp. | reverse complement strand
GTCCCGCTTCGAGACCACCATCTCGAACCTGCAGACGAGTTCGGAGAACATGTCGGCTGCCCGTTCGCGGATTCGTGACACCGACTTCGCTGCGGAAACCGCAAACCTGACCCGCGCGCAGATTCTGCAGCAGGCCGGCACTGCGATGCTGTCCCAGGCCAACGCCCTGCCGCAGAACGTACTTTCGCTGCTTGGCTAAGCAGAGTAGGCTGAGGAAAACCACACGGCGCGAAGTTCGCAAGAGCCTCGCGCCGCTTTCCCTTGAGGGAGGCAATCATGACTATCCCTGCGTTAAGCAACTCCATGGCGTCCGAGGTGCTGTCGCACGCCACTGCTGCACCGTCAGCCGGGTCGGCTCAGACCCAGAGTTCGGCCAGGAGCACTGGCGCGACATCCGGCGCTGAGCGTGTTTCATCTGCGGCCAGCACTGCAGCGCAACCGGCTTCAGCCGCACCCGCTTCGCTGCAGGAAGTGGAACAGGCGATGGAAGAAGTACGGAGTGCGATCGCCCCAATGGCACAGGACTTGCTTTTTTCCATTGAGGAAGACACCGGCAAAACTATCATCAAGGTTGTGGATTCAAGCACTGATGAAGTCATCCGGCAGATTCCGTCCGAGGAAATCATCACCATCGCCAAGGCGCTGGACAACCTGCAGGGCTTGCTGCTCAAACAGAAAGCCTGAGCGGCTGAGGCATAGAAGGAGAACATCATGGCGAGCATTACTTCAACGGGTTTGGGTTCGGGGCTCGACATCGAGTCGATCGTCAGCCAACTAATGACGGTAGAAAGTCGTCCGCTCAGCCTGCTCGCCGCCAAGGAAGCCAGTTACCAGGCAAAACTCTCCGGCTTTGGCCAGATCAAGAGTGTGCTCTCGTCGCTGCAGACGGCAACAACTGCCTTGAACGATGCGGACAAATTTGCCGCAACCAAGGCAACGTCGAGCGGCGACGGCGGCTTCACCGTCAGTTCGGGCACCGCCGCCTCCGCAGGAAGCTATAGCGTGGATGTGATGCAGATGGCAAAGATCCAGCGCGTTTCAACGCCGGCCACCACCAGCTTCGTGCCCGCCGCCGGCACGCTGACGATCGACTTCGGCACGGTTTCCGAAGTCAACGGGTCCAACACCTTTGTCGACGACGTGCCGGCGCGCACCGCCTCGCTCGACTTCACCGGCAGCACGCTGGAAGAGCTGCGCGATGCGATCAACGCCGACAGTACGCTCGGCATCAAGGCCAGCATCATCAACAACGGCTCGCAGAATCAGCTGGTGCTCAGTGGCACCACCACGGGCGCCAACATGGCATTCAAGCTGACCGGCGACAACGGCCTCGCAGGGCTGAGCTTCGACCCGGCGGCGACGGCCGCACCAACGGATACGATGTACTCCGTTCAGGCCGCGCAGGATGCCCGCATCAAGGTCGACGGCATCGAAATCACACGCGGCAAGAACTCGATTTCCGACGTCATCGAAGGCGTCACCCTGACGCTGACCAAGGAGCCGAGCGGCACTGCAACCAGCCTGGTCAATACCGTCTCCGTGTCCGAAGACCAGACTGCGGCAAAATCCGCGATCGAAGCATTTGTGAAGGCCTACAACGAGGTCAGCAGCACGATCAAGAGCCTCACGGCCTACAACACCGACACCAGCACGGCATCCACGCTTACCGGCGACTCCACCGCGCGCAGCATCACCAGTCAGTTGCGCAGTTCGCTCAGCGCTTCCTTCAGCGGCTTAGGCGACGCAAAGACCTTGTCGCAGGTCGGCATCAGCTTCGACAAGGACGGCACGCTCACCTTCGACAGCAGCACATTTTCGACGGCGCTCAGCGATCCCGACATGGATGTCTCTGGCCTGTTCACGGGCACCGACGACGTCGACGGTTTCGCCACCACCTTCAATGCGCGCCTCAGCGCCTATATCGACAGTGACGGCCTGATCGCCGCACGCACGGAAGGGATCAACTCGACGATCACGTCGATCACGAAGAACTACGACACACTGGAAACCCGGCTTGAAGCCACCGAAGCGCGCTACCGGGCGCAATTCACGGCGCTCGACACGCTGATTTCCAGCCTGACCCAGACGAGCACCTATCTGACTTCAGCGTTGGCCAACCTGCCCTCCTACAGTTCCAGCTAACAAGGACGCCGATTTTCATGTTTGGAACCTCATACGCGAATCGTGCATCGGCTTATGCCCGAATCGGCACACAGACCAGCGTTGAATCGGCCACGCCGCACAAGCTGATCCTGATGCTGTACGACGGCGCGCTGCTGTCGATTGCAACGGCAAGCACGGCGATGCGCAACAAGGACATTCCGGCAAAAGGTGCCGCGGTCTCAAAGGCGATCGACATCGTCACCAATGGCCTCAAGGTCAGCCTCGATCTCGAAGCCGGTGGCGAACTTGCCGGTCGGCTGGACGCACTCTACGAATACATGGCCGAACGCCTCCTGTACGCCAACCTGCACAACAACGAAGCCGCGCTGGAGGAAGTCTCCGGCCTGCTGAGCAGTCTGCGGGAAGCCTGGGAAGGCATCGCCGGCCAGGTTTCGACCTGACGGAGTCCGACCATGCTGACACCTGCATCCAGCGCCCAGCTTTTAAGCCTTTACGAGGCCATGGCCGCAGCGGCGCGTGCAAACGACTGGGACCAGGTCGCAGCGCTCGAACATGACGCAGCGGACCTGCGCAAGTCAGCCCAGAACACGTCGAACGGCACTGTTCTGTCGGCGGACGAGCAACACACGCTCGCCGGAAACATCCGCAGCATTCTCGAACTTGACCGCGAGATCCGTACTCACGTCGAGCCTGCGCTCGAGAGCACCCGCAAGCTGCTGTCGACCACCGTACGAGACAAGGCCGTGCGCAACGCGTACGGCAATCTCGGGGGGTGAGCGGCTTGACGGTCTGCTGACCGGACGCCCCGCACCATGATTCCAGCCGATCTCGCCGCCCGCCTCCGCCTGCTCAACGAAGCAAGCTTCTTCAACACCGACCCGCCCGTCGCGGGGCTGCAGCGGGCGCGCGAAATCCAGTCGCAATTGCCGGAGCTTGTTCCCGGCCAACGCTTCTTCGCGACCCTGCAACGCACCCTGCCCGACGGCACCTTCCAGGCGCTGGTCGCGGGCAAGCAGGTCACGCTGGCGCTCAACACCTCGGCCAAGGCCGGCGACACGCTCGAACTGGTGGTTTCCGACACCACGCCCAAGGCGGTGCTCGCCCGACTTGCGAACCCCGAGGCCGCTCAGGCCAACAGTTCGGCCCCTTCGACGCTGAGCCAGACCGGCAAACTGATCAGTTTCCTGCTCACCGGACAGCCGGCCTCGAAGCCCGTCACATTGGCAAACAACCAGCCGCTGCTGACCACACCGCCGGCAAACGGTGCCGCCCTGGCGCCGATGCTGCGTCAGGCCGTGGCGCAGAGCGGGCTGTTCTATGAATCGCACCAGGCGCAATGGCTGTCGGGCAAGACCGATCTCGCGGCCCTGATGCGCGAACCGCAGGCACAAGCCGCGACGCCGGGCTCACAGGCCGCGCAACTTGCCGCACGCCCCGGCCCCGCATCCGGCACCGCAGCACAAGCCCAAGCCGCCGCCAGCGCAGCAGTTGCGACGGCCAGCGCCGCTGCGAGCGGTGAGCGTGCGCGCGGCATCGCCTCTGCGCTCGGCACTGATGCGACCATATCCAAGGCTGGCCCGGTGGCAGAGCGCACGCTACCGGTGGTCCATCAGCAGCTCGACGCCCTGGCCACCAACCAGTACGCCTGGCACGGCTTTGCGTGGCCGGGGCAGAAGATCGAATGGATCATCGAGGACCCGCGTGGCGAGCGCGAAGGCGGCGAAAACGACACCCCCGCCGAGTGGAACACCACACTTCGCCTCACCCTGCCCCGCCTCGGTGGCATGGAGGCGCAACTCCACCTCACGCCGGCCGGCGTTGCCTTGCGCCTGCGCGCAGACGACCCCGACACCATCGCCGCGCTCGAGGCCGGACAGCATGAGCTGGCTGAATCGCTCGAAGCGGTCGCGGTACCGCTGACCGGCATGGTTGTGGAGTTGCGTGATGAGCGCGGATGAAACCCCGGGCCGCGGCGAAGCGGTCGCCCTGACCTACTCCAGCGGCGAAGGCGCACCGCGCGTCGTCGCCAAGGGGCGCGGCCTGATCGCGCAGGAGATCATCGAGCGTGCCCGCGAAGCTGGCGTCTACGTGCACGAATCGCCCGAGCTGGTTTCGCTGCTGATGCAGGTCGACCTCGACACCCATATCCCGCCCCAACTCTATGTCGCGGTCGCAGAGCTGCTCGCCTGGCTGTACCGCATCGAACAGGGCAAGGATGCATCAGCCCCCCCGCCGCCACCCGCGCTTGCCGGGCTGATGGGCGGCGCGGCACGAAAACCCGAATGAACGGTGGCGCGGCCCCGAAGCCACTTGCGCCGGACTTGAGCGTCGACAAGGCCCGCGGCACCGAGTCGTGCTATAAGGTTCGGGCAATACTTTACCGAAATCGCACCAGCGTCAGGCCCCATGTCCAACGATAACGAACGCACCCGGGTCGAACTCCTCAGCTCAGATGAAGAAGCAAAATATCTGCTGCAGAGCCCCCGCGAGATCCGCCAGCTGCTGACCAGTCTCGTGACTGGCCGCGCGCTGGTCAGTGCACAACTGTCGCCCGGCAATCAGTCATTCCTGACCGCCGTGCTCGGCCTGGCCGATGACGACACCGCGCTGCTGCTGGACGGCAGCGCAGAGGAATCGATCAATGCCCGCATCGAACAGGCAGCACAGATCACCTGCATCACCCAGCTGCAGAGCATCCGCATCCAGTTCCAGGTAGAAAATCCGACCCGGATCCAGGTCGATGGCCGCCCGGCGTTTCGCTTGTTGCTGCCTGCCAGCGTGCTGCGCCTGCAACGCCGCGAGTTCTACCGTCTGCAGACGCCCGTCACCCACTCGGTGATCTGCGAGCTTCCGATCGTGGGCGGCGAAAGTAACCGCATGCCGGTCGAAGTCAGAATCATCGACATCAGCAGTGGTGGCATCGCGATCGCCGTCCCCCCCTCGGATTTCGTGTTCGAGCCGCACATGGAGTTTCGCGGCTGCACCCTGCGCCTGCCCGAGGCCGAACCGATCGGCACCCGGTTGATGGTCAGAAACCTGTTCCGGCTGGTCAATCGCAACGGAATCGAAATGCAGCGCGCGGGCTGCGAATTCCTCGACCTGCCCCGCAATGCCGACAGCATCATCCAGCGCTACATCCTCAGGATAGAGCGCACCCGCAACGCCCGCGAACGCGGAAACTACTGAGTTTCTGGCACCGCGCCACGTCGGCGCTCCCACACGGCGTGAGCCGTGCTATAAGGCTTCCTATCCACAACGGCGTATTCTCCACATCAGACAAGGCATGGCCGAAGAGACAGAAAATCAACCCGTCGCGCCGCTACACAACGAGTCGCTCGAGCAATACCTGCTGCACGGGAAACGGCAGATCCGACAACTGCTGCAGTCACTGATCGACGGACACGCGCTCATCAGCGCCCATCTGTCCCCCGGCTCTCAGTCTTTTCTGACGGCGCTGGTAACGCTCTCCGACGACGAGGAATGGGTCTTTCTCGATGTCAGCCCGGACCCACTGATCAACGCAAAGGCATTGCAGGCCGAGCGCATGGTGTGCGTCACTCAGCTGGACCGGATCCGGATTCAGTTCACCCTCGGTGCGCTCACCGAAATGCCGCTCGGTGGCCGCCCCGCCTTTGCCGCGCGTGTGCCCGAGCAAATGGCACGCCTGCAACGGCGCGAGCTCTACCGCATGCAGGTCCCGCTGACGCACGAAGTCAGCTGCCGACTCGTCCTGCCTAGCACAGAAACCGATGCCGAGCCCTTCGAAGCCCGCGTACTGGACATCAGTCCGGGCGGTATGGCCGTGCAACTGCCGCCCGACACAGCGCCCCTGCCAATCGGAACGATCATCGGAAATTGCGTGCTCAAACTGGTCGATGGCGAAGCGCTCACGGTCAGGCTCGAAGTCAGGAACAATGCACAGCAGTCATCCCGCAGCGGCGTATTGACGCAACGGGTAGGTTGCCGCTTTGTTGAACTGCCGCGTGCCGCCGACACCCAGATTCAGCGCTACATCTTCAAGACCGAACGCGAACGCAGCGCGCGCGAACGCGGCGGGCTCTGAGCCCACCTGCGCCGCGCGAGGCGGAGGCTCAAATGCCTCCGCCCGCCAGCACTCATGAGAAATCGAGCAGCAGATCCTTGGCCGCCACGACGGTGCCTGACGCGGTGTAGACCTGTTTCACCACGCCGTCGCGCTCGGCCTTGATCGACAGCTCCATCTTCATCGCTTCCAGCGTCAGCAGCATGTCCCCCTTGCTCACGTGCTGGCCGGGGCGCACGGCGATCGTCCCCACCATGCCCGGCATCGGCGCGCCGACCTGATCCGGATTGCCCGGGTCAGCCCGGGGCCGTTCGACCGCATTGAATCCGGCAACGGGCACCTTGATCAGCCGCGGCTGACCATTGAGCTCGAAGAACAGCTTCACGTGACCATCGTCCGTATCGCTGCGGCCGAGCAGGCGAATCACCAGCGTCTTGCCGCGGTCGATTTCGACCGAGATCTCCTCGCCCTCGACCAGACCGTAGAAGAAGGCCGGCGTCGGCAGCACCGACACATCCCCGTACAGACTGTCGTGGCGCGCGAAATCGCGGAACACCTTCGGGTACATCAGCGACGAAGCCAGATCGGTTTCGCTTACCGGGCGTCCGATCTCGGCCTCGAGCGCGGCCTTCGCCTGCGCCAGGTCGACGTCGGGCAGGTGGTCGGCGGCACGCCCGACAACCGGCTCCAGACCGTTCAGCACCTTCTTCTGCAAGGCTTCGGGGAAGCCGTCCGGCGGATAGCCGAGCTCGCCGCGGAACAGCTGCACCACCGACTCGGGAAAGGCGATGTCGCGCTTCGGGTCGGTAATGTCCTGCGGTTGCAGCTCATTGGTCACCATGAACAGCGCCATGTCGCCAACGACCTTGGACGAAGGCGTCACCTTGACGATGTCGCCGAACAGCAGGTTGACCTCCGCGTAGGCGTCCGCCACCTGTGGCCAGCGCTCCTCGATCCCCACCGCCCGCGCCTGTTCGCGCAGGTTCGTATACTGCCCGCCCGGCATTTCGTGGCGGTAGACCTCGGAGGTGCCGGCACGGATGTCAGGCTCGAACGGCGAATATTGCCGGCGCACGCCCTCCCAGTACCGCGACAGCGCCTGCAGCGCACGCAGATCGACCTTGGGGTCGTGCGCGGTGCCTTCAAGCGCCGCCACGATCGAACCCAGGCTGGGTTGCGAGGTCAGTCCGCTCATCGAATCGAGCGCCCCGTCCACCGCATCCACGCCGGCCTCGACCGCCGCGAGCACGCTGGCGGCGGAAATGCCGCTGGTGTCGTGGGTATGGAAATGCAGCGGCAGGCCGGTCTCCTCGCGCAGCACCCGAACCAGCTCAGTGACCGCGCGCGGCCGGCACACGCCCGCCATGTCCTTGATGCACAGGATGTTGGCACCGGCTTTCTCCAGCGCACGGGCCATGTCGACGTAGTACTTCAGGTTGTACTTGCTGCGTGACGAATCGAACAGGTCGCCTGTGTAGCAGATCACCGCCTCGCACAGCGCGCCGGTGTCGCGCACCGCGTCGATCGCCACCCGCATGTTGTCCACCCAGTTGAGCGAGTCGAACACGCGGAACAGATCGATGCCGCCCACGCCATCGGGTCCGCGCGCAGCCTGTTGCACGAAGTGGCGCACCACGTTGTCCGAATAGTTGGTGTAGCCGACAGCGTTGGAACCCCGCAACAGCATCTGGAACAGCACGTTCGGAATCGCCTCGCGCAGCTGCCCCAGGCGTTGCCACGGGTCTTCTTTCAGAAAGCGCATCGCCACATCAAAGGTCGCGCCCCCCCAGCACTCGAGCGAGAACAGATCCGCCCCCATGCGCGCGTAGTGCGGCGCCACGGCGAGCATGTCGGCGGTCCGCATGCGGGTCGCGAACAGCGACTGGTGGGCGTCGCGCATCGTGGTGTCGGTAAGCAGCACACGCGGCTCGTCGCGCATCCATTGGGAGAAGCGCTCCGCCCCCATCTCCTTGAGCCGGTCGCGACTGCCGGCCGGAATCGGCGCGCCACGGTCGCACGCCGGCAATTTCGGGCGGGGAATAGGCAAAGGGGGGGCGTTGCGACCTTTCATCTCCGGGTTGCCATTGACGATGACCTCGCCAAGGAAGGTGAGCTGCCTGCTCGCACGATCCTGACGCAGGGGGAAATGGAACAGCGCCGGCGTGTCGTCGATGAAACGCGTGGTGCATTCGCCCGAGGTAAACAGCGGGTGGGCGATGACGTTCTCGAGGAAGGCAAGGTTGGTCGATACGCCGCGCACCCGGAATTCGCGCAGCGCCCGGTCCATGCGGGCGCTCGCCTCGTCCGGGGTGTTGCCCCACACCGTCACTTTCACCAGCAGGGAATCGTAGAACGGGGTGATGACCGCGCCGGAATAGGCGGTGCCGCCGTCAAGGCGCACGCCGAGGCCTGCCGCGCTGCGGTAAGCGGTAATGCGCCCGTAGTCGGGGGTGAAACCGTTCTCGGGGTCCTCGGTGGTCACCCGGCACTGCAGCGCATGGCCGTGAAGACGGATCGCCTCCTGCGCCGGGATCATGCTGTCCTCGTCGCCGATCCGTGCGCCCTCGGTGATACGGATCTGGGCCTTGACGATATCCACGCCGGTGACCTGCTCGGTCACCGTGTGCTCGACCTGGATACGCGGATTGACCTCGATGAAGTAGAAGTCATCGGTATCCACGTCCATCAGGAACTCGACCGTTCCCGCGTGCGAGTAGCCCACTTCACGCGCGAGCTTGAGCGCCGCTTCACACAGCTCTGCCCGTCGCCACGCATCGAGGTAGGGTGCAGGGGCGCGCTCCACCACCTTCTGGTTGCGCCGCTGCACCGAGCAGTCGCGCTCGAACAGGTGCACCAGCTGGCCGTGGGTGTCGCCCAGCACCTGCACTTCGACGTGGCGCGCACGGCGCACCAGCTTTTCGAGATACACCTCGTCATTGCCGAAAGCCGCCGCGGCCTCGCGACGCGCGGCGTCGATCGCATCGCCGAGTTCGGCCTCGCACTCGATCGCCCGCATGCCGCGGCCACCACCGCCCCAGCTCGCCTTGAGCATCAACGGATAGCCCACCTCTGCCGCCAGCCGGCGCGAGGTCTCCAGGTCATAGGGCAGCGCCCCCGTCGCCGGCACCACGGGCACACCGGCGCGCTGCGCCAGCTCACGTGCCGACACCTTGTTGCCGAGCTGACGCATCACTGTCGGGCTCGGGCCGATGAAGGCGATCCCGGCCGCGGCACAGGCTTCGGCGAAATCGGGGTTCTCGGACAGGAAACCGTAGCCCGGATGGATCGCATCCACCCCCGCCTCGCGTGCGATGCGGATGATGTCGGGGATGTCGAGATAGGCCTGAATCGGCTTCTTGCCCGCCCCCACCTGGTAAGCCTCGTCAGCCTTGAAACGGTGCAGGGCAAGGCGGTCTTCATGCGCGTAGATGCCGACCGTACGGATATTCATCTCGCTCGCGGCGCGAAACACCCGAATGGCGATTTCGCTGCGGTTTGCGACCAGAATGCTGCGGATCTTCTTCATGCTTTTGTGCTCCCTGTTGGGCCGCGCATCGGTGTCCGTGGTCGGACAACAACGCCGGTGCAATCAGCGACAGGGTCATGCCCCGTCGGCTGAGCTCATGACTTGATTCGAGGCCGCAGGCAGGCAAGCCGCCCACGGCCACGTCGGTTTCAACCCTCGAGCGCCTTCACGTGCGTAATCACCTCGCCGATGGCCTGTTGCGCGCTGCCGTACAGCATGCGGCAGTTGTCCTTGTAGAACAATGCGTTCTCGATGCCCGAGTAGCCCGTTCC
>JALNWS010000146.1 GCA_023230755.1 Azoarcus sp. | reverse complement strand
GCTCATCACAAGCCCAAAGTGTTCTTCACCCACTCGGTGCTGCACAACCCGACCGGAGCGAACCTCTCGCCCGGTGTTGCGTTCCGCATCCTGCAACTGGCCGAGAAGCACGACTTTCTGGTGATCGAGGACGACACCTACGCCGACTTCCATCCGCACTCAACCACTCGCCTGGCAAACCTGGACCAGCTGAACCGGGTGATCTTTGTCGGCAGCTTCTCCAAGACCCTGTCGGGGAGCCTGAGGGTGGGCTATCTGGCTGCGCGCCCCGATCTCGCGGCCGAGCTGAACGATGTGAAGACGCTTACCGCCTTGTGTTCGAGCGAGTTCAATGAGCAGCTGGTGTATCAGATGCTGACCGATGGGCACTACCGGAAATATCTGGATCGCCTGCAGGGGCGGCTCGCACAGGCGAGCGATGCGTGTCTGCGCATGCTCGAACGCGTGGGGCTGGAGGTGTATCTCGAACCCAAAGGTGGCTTGTTCATCTGGGCCCGGCCGCCAGGGTTCGAGGACGTGGCGGAGATTGCCTCGCGGGCGGCGGAGCAGGACATCATGCTCGCGCCCGGAAAGGTCTTTCGTCCGCAGATGCAGCCCAGCCCGTGGATGCGCTTCAATGTGGCGTTCGCGACCGAGCCCCGGGTTGAGCGTTTCCTGCGCGATACGCTCGACGCAATTTGAGCGCTTAACGCGACTCCAGCACCAGCCTGCCGTTGGTGGGCTGGATCGGTCGGGCGTTGCGCGGGTAGAGCCGGTTGAAAATGGCCAGCTGATCGTCCGACAGTGAAACCGCCTGCTTCATCACCACCCACAGGACCTCTTCCGTGCACGGCGGCGTGGTCTGCGATCCCATGTAGAGGAAATGCGCTGGTTGCGTTGGCAAAAAGGCGGCAAGATCTATCGTCACTTCAGGCATGTAGGTGTTGCCCTTTTCCAGCGGCAGATTGTTGAGCACGGCCTGCAGCATCGCATTCGGCTGCTCGCCGCGCTCCAGCAGTACGGCCACGATCGCCTGCCGGCCATCTGCACTGCGGTGATGGAAGTGCACCGCCATATCGGACGCACCCCCGCCTACTCTGGCTTCGGACGGCCGGTGCAGCGTCAGATATTCAAGCGTGTAATGCCTGCCCCGCACGTCGATGTTCATGCCCTCGCCGACGGCCACGCGCAGCAGGTTGCCCGTGTCCGTGGTGCGAAAACGCGTCGCACGGTAGTCGAACTTCACCGGGTCGAGATCTACCGCGATCGCCTCGCGCAGGTCGATCGGTGACTGTCGGCGCCCTTCGCTGCACAGCTTCCAGTCGGGGCGCAAGTTTCCCCAGCGTTCAGGGCCGGTGTCGCCGCCATAGCTCCAGCCCTCACCCTTCACCCGCTCGACGGTAAGCGATGTGGACGGTCTGGCTTGTGCCTGAGCCTCCGGTGCCGCTTTCGGTGCCGTTTTCACCGCAGGCGCTTTCGGCTTCGTGACGTGTCGGGCCGGGCGGACGCGTGCTGCGGGCGCCTTGAAGGGGTCGGCGGCGGTGTCGCGGGGCGGAGGCGGTTTTACCTCGACCGGTGCAGGGGGCGAGGCCGGTATCGCCGGCTTCGGTTCGACCGCATCAGGCTTGGGGGGCGCATCCTTGATCGGCTCCCTGGAAACGAGGGGGGCGAGATTCGGACGAATGGACGGGATCGGCATCGCCGCAGGCGTCGGTTCGGGCGCGATCGCTGCCGCAGCGCGCTCCTTGATCAAGGCCTCGGCGGGCGTAACCTTGACCGGCGGGGCTGCAACGGCAGGCGCTACCGCCTTTGCTGGCGCCTTCTCGGGCGGCGTTGCCACCGGCGGCTGCGGCCGGGGCTCGGCCTTCGCAGTTGCGGCGACGGGCGGTTTGGCCGGCGGCTGGACCAGCGGTGGCACGGCAGCGACGGGCCGGGTTTCAGCACTGGCAGCGGCAGCCGACTGGCTCGCGGCGTCAGCGATCTTTTCCAGGTCTGCGAGTCCGGGCGGTTTGCACACCTCCCGCCACATCCGCTCATCCACGGAGTTTTTTGCCACCACGACGGGCGTCTGATCGGCGACCGACTCTTCCCGCAGCACCCGCTCTGCGGCATCCAGATACACCCGCTTGATGGTGAAGAAGCTGTTGTTGCGACAGTCGTAGCGATTGAGCGCCTTCACCGTGCGATAACCCGCTTGCGCGGCTTCCTCGTTCCCGAGCACCACGCGTCCCCATGACACCTTGGTGCCACGGTCGGAGTCGAAGATGCTCGCGCGGTCGATCTCGATGGTCCGGCCCTTGTCGCTGAGGACCTTCTGCCAGTCGGCGGCGTACGCCTGTCCAGCTGCAGTGAGCAGGAGCGCGGAAGCGAGTTGCATCGGCAGGAGGTGAAACCGGTTGCGCGTCATTACTGAACGTTCCGTGGGTATGTTCAGTGTTTCGGCATTTATCCGGAAATCTTTAGTCTTCATCAAGGATGAGAGTGGGAGTGGCTCAACTCGGGTTTGTATCGACGGTGATGAGGAGCACTATTCTTGGTGGTAATGGGATGATTTGCATTCGTGGTGGGTGAGTTTGCCCCTGACGCATGTACGGAGAACTGGTGTATCCGTCGGTCAGTGGCATCAACAGAGTTTGGCCTCAATGATCGTTTTTTGAGCGTACACAAAATAGAAAACCGCCGAAGCAGTTGCTTCGGCGGTTTCGCGGCAGATCGGGTTCGGATGAGATCAATGACGCCTTAAGCCGATAATCCTCCCTGCTTGATTTCGCCGTTACGACTTAAACGCCCGGGCAGCCTGCTGGTGAGAGACGGTTCGGTGCGGTTGTAGCGCAAGTCCACGTCCCTGCAGCAGTCCGGGTCAAAGTTACCGTTTGGCCATTGACGGCCGAGGTGCCAATCAGTGTGCATTGAATAGCCGTTGCTTGAGCGCCAGTAACAGCGTCGGGTGCATTCACCGCAATGGCGCTGCAACGCGGAGTAGCTGCGGCCAACCCCAAATTAGCAAGGGTATAAAAGGCTGCAGGTCGCCCCTCTGAAACAGCAACGTCATATCCCGTACGGGCGCCGGAGATTTCGGCAATACCGACACCCACTTGGCTCTTTGCGGTGTAATCCTGGTAAGCCGGCAGCGCCACAGCAGCCAGAATGCCGATAATCGCGACCACGATCATCAGTTCGATAAGGGTGAAACCTTGTTGGACTTTTTTCATGACATCTCTCCTTGATGGATCAACACGGAAGACCCGCTTGACTTAGCTGTCGCAAGCGCTGTGCCAGTTCTTCGATCTGGAGTGGATGGGGCCGGGGTTATTATTTTTGTCGTTTAAAAAACAATGACTTGATGAGTGTATCGAAATGTCGTTGGCGATCATGCTCCGAGGCCACTTCAATGCCGGAGTTGAAATTTTCACGCGAGACTGTCAAGCACTGACGTTTTGCGATTATGAATGTCAAATGTTGACGTTGGCTGGCAGGAGATTGGTCAGTCATATTCTGCTGCGCCTCGTCCGGTCCCGCTCATCAATGAGAAACGCCCCTTGCGGGGCGTCGGCGTGATGGCGTTTCGGGTCCTAGACGGTGGCGCTGCGTCGGCGCGCCAGCGCTGCAACGGCGCCAATCCCCAGCAGTGCCAACACGCCCGGCTCTGGCACGTC
The DNA here is from genome assembly GCA_023230755.1 of Azoarcus sp. Lineage (GTDB taxonomy): Bacteria > Pseudomonadota > Gammaproteobacteria > Burkholderiales > Rhodocyclaceae > Parazoarcus. The sequence continues at coordinate 6,416 of JALNWS010000146.1, read as the reverse complement.
CTGAGCACGGCGCGTGACCGTGAGCTGATCCTGCGAGTTTCCTGCGCTCAGCGCGACGAAGTCGTACATCGTGGAGTTGTAGGGCTGGCTCCCGAGTTGGGTGTTCCATGTTGCGAGCTCGGTCAGCCAGGTCGTGGCCATGGTCAAAGCGCCGCCGAAGCTCGATGTCGTGAGGAAGTTGCCGCTGCTCAGGCTCAGGCTGGCACCGTCAGTCACAATCTCCCATAGCGCGAGCTGAAATGCCGGTGCGGCGCCGGCAACGCTGCCTACGGTGTCGTAGTGCAGGTCGTAGAGGCGCGAGATGAGATTCTGCTGCGGCTGACCGAAGCGGTCTGCGAGGGAGCCAGTGGAGAACAGGGTGTCGCCACGCAGCAGGCTGGTCTTGGGTTCGATGCAGAAGCTGTTGAGCAGATCGTTGTCGTAAGCGCTTGCGCCCGGCGCCTTCTGCTTGAAACTGATCATGCCGGCGCTGACCGTCGAGGTCTTGACGGTGCCGTTGGAGAGGACGCTGATGGAGCCGTTCGATGAGCCGGCGACGACGTTCTGGAAGTTCAGGATCAGGTCTGCATGCGCGAGATTGGCCCCGAGCGCACCGGCGCCAAGTGCGAGTGCGGTAATGAGGGGGCGAATGCGCATGTTGAGGGCTCCTGTTCGATCGGGTTGGGGGATATCCCCGGTAATGGATAAATTATCCATTATTGGTTAAAACGCCGAAATCGAATAAAAGTGCTCTATGTGCGTTGCGTCACATCGCTGAAGTCTTTAAGGCGTCTTCCCGTTCCATGCAGATGTCTGTTCAGGTGTTGGTGCCCCTGGGTGAGGCGGAAAGCAGATCGGAGACGGGAACGGGGTGTCCCGTTCGCGTCTCCGATCAGATGTTGCGAGGGGGCAGCTGTCACTGCCCACGGTTCAAGCGTCAAGCCAGATTCATCTTGCGCGCCGCCTCACGCAGTTCTTCCCGGAAGTTCGGGTGCGCGATGCCGATCAGGGCTTCGGCCCGCTGTTTTGCGGTCTTGCCGCGCAGTTGTGCAACACCGTACTCGGTCACCACGTAGTTGATGTCGTTCTTGCTGGTGGTCACATGGGTGCCTGGGCACAGCACCGGCGCGATGCGCGAGATGGTGTCATTCTTTGCGGTCGAAGGCAGCACGATGAAGGCCTTGCCGTTTTTCGAGCGGTTGGCTGCGCGCACGAAGTCCACCTGCCCGCCGGTGCCCGAGTAGGGCGTGTGGCCGAGGCTTTCCGAACCGCACTGCCCGAGCAGATCGATCTGCAGCGTGGCGTTGATGCAGCACAGATTGTCGTTGCGGGCGGCAATGTAGGGGTCGTTGGTGAAGTCGACCGGGTGCATCTCCAGCGTCGGGTTGCGGTGCAGGAAGTGATACAGCTTGCGCGAGCCCAGCGCGAAGGTGGCGACCGTCTTGCCGGGCATGAAGGTCTTGCGGCGGTTGGTCACGGCGCCACTTTCGATCAGCGACAGGATGCCGTCGCCGATCATTTCGGTGTGAATGCCGAGGTCGCGCTTGTGCTGCAACTGCATCACCACCGCGTCGGGAATGCCGCCATAGCCGATCTGCAGTGTGGCGCCATCGTCGATGAGTTCGGCCACATGCTTGCCGATGGCTTCCTGGATCGGGCCGATGGTCGGCAGGCCGACTTCAAACAGTTCATCGTCGCTTTCGACCAGGCCGGACACCTGCGAGATGTGCACGTGGCAGTCGCCGTTGGCGTAGGGAACGTTCGGGTTCACCTCGAGCAGGATGACGCGCGCCTTGCGCACGGCAGCCATGGTGTAGTCAGGTGCAAGCGAGAGCGAGAAGTAGCCGTACTCGTCCATCGGCGAAGCCATGGTCATGACCACGTCGGCCGGGGTCAGCCCGCGGTCGATCAGCATCGGCAGTTCGGAAAAGTAGGCGGGGACGAAATCGACCCAGCCCGACTGCCCACCCGCGCGGGTGGCGCCGCCGAAGAAATAGGCGTCATGCCGGATGTTGGCATGGGTCTCGGGGTCGAGGTAGGCGAACTTGCGCAGCGGCAAGATCTGGCTGACGGCGACATCGCGCAGCGTGTGGCGACGGTCGGACAGCGCCTGCAGCAGCGCAGGCGGTTCGCCAACACCGGTCGGGACCACGACGGTGTTGCCGTTGCTGATCATGCCCACGGCGTCGGCCGGGCTCATCCTCTTCTGATCGTAAAGCGTCTGCATGCTCACCCTCTCTCTCCTATCAAATGCTTTTATATGCGTCTGTATAGGGGATTATACGTATATTCCATACCCGTGCGTATGGACTGAGTGGCGTCAGGCGGTAAGGGTGGGGCCCTGGTGAAAGATGAGATCGGTAACCACCTTGCCGCCCACCAGGTGCTGGTCGACGATTCTCTGCATGTTCTCCAGGGTGACGTTGTAGTACCACACGCCGTCGGGTTGCACGCACAGGATGGGCCCGCCCTTGCACGCCGCAAAGCAGGATGCCCGGGTGCGTTTGACGCGAAGCGCGCCGGCGTCCAGCCCTGCGCGCTTGAAGTGCTCCCCCAGACTATCGAACAAGGCCTGTGGGTCGCTGTTTGCACTGCAGCGCGGGCCGGTGCACACCAGCAGATGGCGACGGTAGCTGCCGAGTTTCGGCTTCTCGACCAAGGTTGTTGCGAAGGGGTTTTCAGTTGAATCGTGACGGCTCATGCGCGACCTTCCTCGGTGACGGGCTCGGCCGCAGTGTGGGGCAGATCGGCTAGCGTGGCGAGGATGTAATCCAGTGGCAGCTTGTAGTGCGCGGCCTGTTGCTCTGGTGTTTCGGCGCTGGTGCGAAGGGATTCCAGCCAGCCGTTGAGGCCGGTGCTGAGCGAGCGCCCGGCCTGTTCGCCACTGCGGGTAGCGCGCTCGCCATCGGCGACGTCGTACTTGTTGCTGTAGCCGCGTGGCGTCACCATCAGGCCGTCGCGCACGAAGGTGTTCGAGTTGCCGATGAGGACGGTGGCGAGCATGCCGATGTCGCACTCGCTCATTCTCTCCAGCGTGGTGAACTCGATCCGTTGTTTTGGGCGATAGGCCGACTTGACGATCGCCACCGGGGTGTCCGGCCTGCGGTGGCGCAGGAACAGGCGCTGGGCTTCGACGATCTGGCGTGTGCGCCGCCCGCTCTTGGGGTTGTAGAGCGCAACCACGAAATCGGCGTAGGCGACGGCGTCGAGGCGGCGCGCAATGGTGGGCCAGGGGGTAAGCAGATCGGACAGCGAAATGGCGCAGAAATCGTGCGTGAGCGGGGCGCCGACCAGCGCAGCGCAGGTGTTGAGTGCGGATGCGCCGGGGATGATCTCGACCTCGATGTCCGAGTCGGGTGTCCACCCGGCCTGAAACAGCACTTCGAAGGTGGGCCCGGCCATGCCGTACACGCCGGCGTCGCCTGAGGAGATCAGCGCCACCTTCTTGCCCTGGCGGGCGCGGTCGAGCGATTCGATGGCGCGGTCGAGCTCTTCGGTCATCGACTTCCTGATGACTTCCTTGCCTTCGAGCAGGTCGGCGACGAGCTTGATATAGGTGACGTAGCCGATGATGGTGTCGGCCTCCGCGATGGCGGCGCGTGCGCGCGCGGTGAGGTGGTCATGACTGCCGGGGCCGAGGCCTACCAGCATGATCTTGCCCTTGCCTGTTGTCGTGTTCATTCGGAGATCCTTGCGATGGAGATGGTGGCGTTCTTGCCGTCAGTGCCGCGCACCTTGTGTTTTTCGACCAGCAATGCGTCCTGGCCCGCATTGGCCGCGAGCAGGGCGGCTGCTTCCGACACCGAGGGCGTGCCGGTGTAGCGACGCACGGTTTCAGAAGGATTGGGGACCGCGATCGCAGCGAGGCGGGGGGCAGGGTGAAAATCGATGCGCCAGCCGTGAACGGCCGCGAGCAGTGCCAGACCGGCCTCGTCTGCCTTGAGATCGATGCTGGCCACTGCACTGACGGCTTCCAGCCCGACGCCGGCGACCGCCAGGGCTTCGTTGACGGCTTGGGCGAGGGTCTCGAATGGGGTGCCGCGGTCGCAGCCCAGTCCAAGTGCCACCTTCATTGCGCGCTCACGGCTTGAGGCCGGTAGATGACCTTCTTGCCGCTCAAGCGCGCGGCAAGTGTGTCAGGCAGGCTGCGGTGGCTGACCCACAGCACGGCGCCGAATGCATCCGGGTCGATGTCTTCCAGGCGGTCGAAACGGTGCAGGTTGGCGGGCAGGCTGCCGCTGCGACCGTTGGCGTGACGCACCCACCAGTCGGTGCTGCCGGTTTCCTGCACCAGCGCAACCGGTTCGTCGTTTACCACGGCGGCGCTGGCGCGCACGATTTCGTCATGGCTGGCTTCGAAGGTCCAGCCCAGTTCGCGACCGAGCAGATCGACGGCGAGGGTTTCGCGGGCGTCGGATGCCGTGGTAAGCACTTGCTGGGCGCCAAGTGTGCGGCTGAGCAGGCCGGCCAGCGCGTTGGCGCCGCCCAGGTGCCCGGAGAGCACCGGGATGGCGTAGCGCCCGGCTTCGTCGAGCACCACGATGCCGGGGTCGGTTTCCTTGTTCTTCAGGTGGGGGGCGATGAGGCGGACGACCGCACCGAGCGAGACGATGCAGATGATGCCGTCGAATGCGGCGAACAGTGCCGGGATCTGATCTCCGGTCTTGCCGGTGAAGCAGGCAAAGGCGCTTGGTGCGGCCGCTTCGGCTTCGGAGTGAAACTTCTCCGGGGCGAACAGGGTGGCGCCGGGCAGCGCTGCCACAACCTTGCCGGCGAGCGCAATGCCGTGACGGGTGATGGAGACGACGGCGACTTTGTTGTTGGGGAAGGGAAGGTGTTGGGTCATGGCGGATTCTTTCTTCTATATGGATTCTGTTAAGTCGTTACGTCCAGGTGGGGGTGGCCCGCAGAGGCCGCCACGCGAAGCGCTCGTGCCGCTGCGGTCGTCGGTCGGGCAGACGTTCGCGGCCTTCGGCTTCCCGGCTCGTCGAACGTCTGCGGGGCGACGGTGCAAACTCGCTCGCTACGCTCACTCAGACATGCACCGTCTTGTTTCCCCGCAGACGCCCGACGATCCGGCGCTCTCGACAGCCCGACCGCCAACCACAGCGGCGCGCTTCACGTGGCGGCCTCTGCTGCTGCAGCGATATTCGAGGCCTCTGATCTCTTGCGACAGCCGCGGCGCAGTTCTCCGCGCACGCGCTTCGGGTTCTGCACGAGCAGCAGCGACAGGTAATTCACCTTCTCTCCGCGCAGACTGGCGATGTCGCGCACCACCCGCTCCTCGGGTGAGCCAACCTTCTCGATGAAGCAGCTGTTGGCGATCAGCCCGCGTCGTTCGAGCAGGTCCAGTACTTCGTCCAGCAGCGGCTTGACCTTCATCAGCACCAGGGTGTCGAACTCGTCGAGCAAATGGTCGATCACCGGCACGCCGTAGGCGGCGGGGATGACGGCCAGGGTCTCGTCCTCTTCGGCCAGTGCCACATCCGCTCGGGCGGCGGCAGCGGCAAAGGAGCTGACGCCGGGGATGGTCTCCACGGTGACAGCGGGCGCCAATTCGCGCACTGCGCGCGCTAGGTGCCGGAAGGTGGAATAGGTGGAGGCATCGCCCTCGACCAGAAAAGCGACATCGCGTCCGCTCGCCAGCAGCTCGACCGTGCGGCTCGCGGCACGCGCCCACGCCTTGGCCAGCGCGGCGGCGTCGCGCGTCATCGGGAACACCAGCTCGGCAGCGTCGTCCGGGATATTCAGTCCGCCACGGCGGGCAATCCCCAGTGCGTATGAAGTCTCCTCTGCGCGCTTCACCGGATAGGCCCAGCGCGCACCGGATTGCAGCGCCGCCCAGCCGCGGCGAGTGATGAGGTCGGGGTCGCCGGGGCCGAGCGAGACGCCGATCAGGCGGCCGAAGCTGCAAGAAGGGGGCGATGCTTGAAGGGCGGTGGTGCGTATGTCATTCATGGGTGTTGCCTCCTGCGGAGTCTGATGGACGGTCTGCAGCCTGCGCGCTGACGATCCAAACCGGGTTCTGGGCAGCGAGGCGGTGCATGTCGAGAATCGGCTGACTGCGCGCGGCTGAGAGCATGGTGACGTCCCAGGTGGCGCCCAACTGCTGAAGCGTCTGGGTGGCGAGGGCGAGGTTTTCCAGGGTGACGAAGTTCATCACCAGGCGCCCGCCGGGCTTGAGCCGGGCAAGCACCCGTGCGATCAGCTCGGCCAGTTCGCCGCCGGAGCCACCGATGAAGACCGCGTCGGGGGCTGGCCAGGCATCGAGGCCGGCGGGTGCCTTGCCTTCGAACAGGCTGTAGTTGCTCGCGCGCATGCGCCGCGCATTGACGCGGGCGTTGGCGGCATCGCCGCTGTTCTTTTCGATTGCCCACACGTGGCCGAGGTGAGCGATGCGGCTGGCTTCAAGGCCGACCGAGCCCGAGCCAGCGCCG
>JALNWS010000145.1 GCA_023230755.1 Azoarcus sp. | reverse complement strand
CGCAAGGCCGTGCTGCCGATCTTCGAGAAGGAAAACGGTCTGCTCTACTACCCCACCTTCTACGAAGGCCTGGAGCAGTCCAAGAACGTGATCTACACCGGTCAGGAAGCCACCCAGCAGATCATCTGGGGCCTGGACTGGGCGCAGAAGGAAAAATCGGCGAAGAAGTTCTTCCTCGTCGGCTCGGACTACATCTGGCCGCGCACCTCGATGAAGATCGCGCGCAAGCACATCGAGAACTTCCAGAAGGGCAGCGTCGTCGGCGAAGAGTACTACCCGCTCGGCAACACCAACTTCAACTCCCTGATCAACAAGATCAAGATCGCCAAGCCCGACTGCATCTTCTGCGCCGTGGTGGGTGGATCCAACGTGGCCTTCTACAAACAGCTCAAGGCCGCGGGCATCACCGCGAAAAAACAGTTCCTCCTCACGCTGTCCGTCACCGAAGACGAGATGCTCGGCATCGGTGGCGAGAACTTCGAGGGCTTCTATGCCTCGATGAAGTACTTCCAGTCGCTTGAAAACGAGAACAACAAGAAGTTCGTCGCCGCCTTCAAGGCCAAGTACGGCCCCAAGGCGGTCATCGGCGACGTCACCCAGGCGGCCTACCTCGGGCCATGGCTGTGGAAAGCTGCGGTCGAAAGGGCGGGCAGCTTCGATGTGGACAAGGTCGTCGCGGCCTCCCCCGGCATCGAGCTCAAGACCGCGCCGGAGGGTTACGTGAAGGTTCACGAAAACCATCACCTGTGGAGCAAGACCCGCATCGGCATGGGCCAGGCCGACGGCCAGTTCAAGGTTGTGGCCGAATCCCCCGAGCTGATCGAACCGAACCCCTTCCCCAAGGGCTACCAGTAAGACTGGCATCCGCCGCGGCACACGCCGCGGCGGTTTTCGGCCGTTCAGTGCATCAACTCCCGGAGCTCCGTCATGACATTCGACGAAATCTACAACATCACCCTGATGCAGGGTTTTGCAGGTCTGAGCCTGTTTGCGGTGCTGCTGCTGATGGGACTCGGCCTGGCGATCATCTTCGGCCAGATGGGCGTCATCAACATGGCGCACGGCGAGTTCATGACCATCGGCGCCTACACCATCTTCCTGTTTTCCAGCCTCACCGAATCCCTCGCGCCGGGCCTGATCCAGGTCTACTTCCCGGTGGCGATCGTGTGTGCCTTCCTGATCGCCTTCACCTTCGGCTGGCTGGCCGAGTGGGCGCTGATCCGGCATCTCTACAGACGCCCGCTCGACACCCTGCTTGCCACCTGGGGCCTGTCGCTGGGCATGCAGCAGTTGTTCCGCTCCACCTTCGGCCCCAAGGAAGTCAGCCCCACCCTGCCTGACTGGCTGATGGGCTCATGGGCGCCGACCGAAGGCCTCGACATCCCCATCAACGGCATGTTCGTGCTCGGTCTGACGATCTTCGTGACCGGTTGCGTGCTCCTCGCGCTGTACAAGTCGCGCTGGGGTCTGCGTGTTCGCGCCACGGTCGCCAACCGCACCATGGCCAACGCCACCGGCATCAACACCACACGGACCGACCGCCTTACCTTTGCCATCGGTTGCGGTGTCGCCGGCGTGGCAGGCGCGGCCTTTACCACGATCGGCTCCACCGGCCCCACCAGCGGCTCGCTGTACATCGTCGACGCCTTCCTCGTCGTGACCTTCGGCGGCGCTGCCAGCCTGTGGGGCACGGTGGTCTCGGCCTTCGGCATCGCGCAGACGCAGTCCATCTCGGAGTTCTTCCTCAGTGGTTCGAACGCCAAGGTGCTGACCCTGCTGATGATCGTGACCATCCTCATGCTGCGCCCGCAAGGCCTGTTTGCAGCCAAGGTCCGTCGCTGATCCACCCGCCCATTCCGGAGAGCCAACCATGAACGCAATCAAGAACTGGGTGACACGGGGCGGCTACGCCAGCTTCGTGATCCTCGCCCTCATCCTGCTGGTAGCGTTTCCGCTGCTGATGGACATCTTCCGCCTCAACCTCGTGGGCAAGTACCTGACCTACGGTTTCGTCGCCATCGGTCTGGTCATGCTGTGGGGCTACGGTGGCGTGCTCAGCCTCGGCCAGGGCGTGTTCTTCGGCCTCGGGGGATACGCCATGGCGATGTTCCTCAAGCTCGAAGCGTCCGATCCCGAGAGCACCGCCATCCAATCCACGCCGGGCATCCCCGACTTCATGGACTGGAACCAGCTCACCGAACTGCCGATGTGGTGGCTCCCGTTCAAGTCGCTGCCGCTGACCCTGATTGCGGTGATCGCCGTCCCCACCCTGCTGGCTTTCATCATCAGCTACGCAATGTTCAAGCGCCGCGTCGGCGGGGTGTACTTCGCCATCATCACCCAGGCCGTGGCGCTGATCCTGACCGTGCTGATCATTGGCCAGCAGGGCTTCACCGGCGGAGTCAACGGCATGACCGACCTCAAGACCCTGATGGGCTGGGACATCCGCGACGACAGTTCCAAGTACATCCTGTACTTCGTCAATGTCGGCCTGCTGCTCGACGCCATCCTGCTGTGCCGCTGGATTCAGCTCAGCAAGCTCGGCACCCTGCTGCTGGCGATGCGTGACAAGGAAGACCGGGTGCGCTTCTCGGGCTATGACGTGTCGATGTTCAAGGTCTTCGCCTTCTGCCTGGCGGCGGCACTGTCGGCGGTCGGCGGGGCGATGTTCACCCTGCAGGTGGGGTTCATGTCGCCCTCCTTCGTCGGCATCGTGCCCTCGATCGAGATGGTCATCTTCGCCGCCATCGGCGGACGCATGAGCCTCGTCGGTGCGGTGTACGGCACCTTGCTGGTGAACTTCGGCAAGACCTACTTCTCCGAGAGCTTCCCCGATCTGTGGCTGTTCCTGATGTCCGCACTGTTCATCGGCGTCGTGATGGGCTTCCCCAACGGCCTCGCCGGACTGTACGAAAGCCACATCAAGCCGCGGCTGATGCGACGCAAGCCGGACGCACCGGAGGCAGCCCCCGCGGCGTCCACCGAGTTGCACTCATCTGTCGCCACATCGCCCACGGCGCCGGCCGACATCGGCCTGAGCGGCAAGGTCAGCAGCCAGTCCGCCTGAGCGGAAACGGAGGAAAGAAACCATGAGCAATACCGACTTCGTACTCGCCGTGGAAGACCTGACGGTTTCCTTCGATGGCTTCAAGGCCATCGACAACCTCAACCTTTATGTAGACCGCGGCGAACTGCGCGTGGTGATCGGCCCCAACGGCGCCGGCAAGACCACGCTGCTCGACCTGATCTGCGGCAAGACCCGCGCCTCGGCCGGCAGCATCAAGTTCAAGAACGAGGAGATGACCAAACTGCCGGAACACATGATCGTGCGGGCCGGCATCGGACGGAAGTTTCAGACCCCGTCGATCTACGAAAACCTGAGCGTGTTCAAGAACCTCGAGGTGTCATTCCCGCGCGGGCGCGGCGTGTTCGGCGCACTCGCCTTCAAGTGCGACGACGAGGTCCGCAACAAGGTCATGGAGGTGGCGGAGATGATTGGCCTGTCGGACCGCCTCGAACTGGAATCCGGCCTGCTCTCGCACGGTCAGAAGCAATGGCTCGAGATCGGCATGTTGCTGATGCAGGACCCGGAACTGCTGATGCTCGACGAGCCCATCGCCGGCATGAGCGCCCGTGAGCGCGAGCTCACCGCCGACCTCCTGCTGCGCATCTGCAAGAACCGCTCGGTCATCGTCATCGAGCACGACATGGCCTTCGTGTCGCGCATCGCGCACAAAGTCACCGTCATGCACCAGGGAAAGATCCTTGCCGAAGGGTCGATGGAGAAAGTGCAGGCCGATCCCAAGGTCATCGACGTCTATCTCGGCCACTGACAGGAGCCAATCATGCTGAACGTATCGGATGTCGTGGTGAATTACGGTCAGAGCGAGGCGCTGCATGGCATCTCGTTCAAGGCCGAACGCAATGAGGCCATCGCCATCATGGGCCGCAACGGAATGGGCAAGACCACCCTGTTCAAGTCCCTGATGGGCGTGCTGCCCATCCGCTCGGGTTCGGTCGAGGTGGACGGCCAGGAGGTGTCGAAGGACGAGAGCTATCGTCGTGTCGCCAAAGGCATCGCCTATGTGCCCCAGGGCCGGATGATCTTTCCGACGCTGACGGTCGAGGAAAACATCCAGACCGGCCTCGAGAACTCCAAGACCAAGCATATCCCCGATGAAATCTACGCCCTCTTCCCGGTGCTGTGGGACATGCGCCGCAGAAAGGGCGGCAACCTCTCGGGCGGACAGCAGCAGCAGCTCGCCATCGCGCGCGCACTGGTCACCGACCCCAAGGTCTTGCTGCTCGACGAACCCACCGAAGGCATCCAGCCCTCGATCATCAAGGACATTGCCAAGGCGCTCAACGAGATCCGCAAGCTGCGCCAGATCACCATCGTGGTCTCAGAGCAGGTCCTTTCCTTTGCCATGGACGTCGCGGACCGCCTGTTCGTCATCGAGGGCGGTCGTCTGGTCCATGAAAGCACGCGCGCGGATACCGACGAGGCGCGTATCAAGCAGTTCCTTTCGGTTTAACTCACACCAAAGAGGTATGCCATGCCTGACACTCTGATCAAGGTCGATCTCAAGCAGTCCCCGTATGAAAACGAGATGGTTCACAACCGCTGGCACCCGGATATTCCGATGGCCTGCTGGGTCAAGCCGGGCGACGATTTCGTGCTCGAAACCTATGACTGGACCGGCGGCGCGATCAAGAACGACGACGACGCTGCCGACGTGCGCGATGTGGATCTGACCACGGTGCACTTCCTGTCCGGTCCGGTCGGCGTCGAAGGCGCCGAACCGGGCGACCTGCTGGTGGTCGACCTGCTCGACATCGGCGCCCGCGATGAAAGCATGTGGGGCTTCAACGGCTTCTTCTCCAAGACCAACGGCGGCGGCTTCCTCACCGAGCAGTTCCCCCACGCACAGAAGTCGATCTGGGACTTCGAGGGCATGTTCACCAAGAGCCGTCACATTCCCGGTGTGAACTTCGCCGGTCTCATCCACCCTGGCCTGATCGGCTGCCTGCCCGACCAGAAGATGCTCGACATGTGGAACGAGCGCGAAGTGGACTTCATCGCCACCCAGCCCGACCGCGTGCCGCCGCTGGCCAACCCGCCTGCACCCAAGACCGCCCACATGGGCAAGATGCAGGGCGAAGCCCGCGACAAGGCTGCAGCCGAAGGCGCACGCACGGTGCCGCCGCGCGAGCACGGTGGCAACTGCGATATCAAGGATCTGTCGCGCGGGGCGAAGATCTTCTTCCCCGTCTATGTGAAGGGCGCCGGCCTGTCGGTGGGCGATCTGCACTTCTCGCAGGGCGATGGCGAGATCACCTTCTGCGGCGCCATCGAGATGGCCGGCTGGGTGCACATGCGGGTGTCGCTGATCAAGGGCGGCATGGAGAAGTACGCGATCAAGAACCCGATCTTCAAGCCCAGCCCGATCACGCCGAACTACAAGGACTATGTCATCTTCGAGGGCATCTCGGTGGATGAGGAAGGCAAGCAGCACTATCTGGACGTGCATGTGGCCTACCGCCAGGCCTGCCTCAACGCCATCGAGTATCTGAAGAAATTCGGCTATTCGGGTGCTCAGGCCTACTCGCTGCTCGGCACCGCGCCGGTGCAGGGCCACATCAGTGGCGTGGTCGACATTCCGAACGCCTGCGCCACCCTGTGGCTGCCGACCGAGATCTTCGAGTTCGACATCAACCCCAACGCATCGGGACCGACCAAGTTCATCACGGGCACGGCCGATCTGCCGATCGCCTACGACAAGGTCTGAGCCTGACCGTTGCTGCGCGCCCTCGTGGCGCGCAGCGTTCTGCCCTGCAAGATTCGAGGAGTTCCGGGATGCCTACTTACGAATACCGCTGTGATGACTGCGGCGACTTCACGGCCTACCGCCCGATCGCCGTGCGCAACGACCCGTGCATCTGCCCTTACTGCGGCAAGGGCTCGGAGCGCGTGATCCTGAGCGCACCGACGCTGGCGACGATGTCATCGACCAATCGCATCGCCCACGCCACCAACGAGCGTGCCGCCCACGCCCCCAGAACCAGCGCCGAACACCACGCGACCCATCGTCACGGCCCTGGCTGCGGCTGCGGATCCGGCCTCTCCAAGTCGACGGTGAAGAGCCCGGACGGCGCAAAGACCTTCCCCACCAAGCGCCCGTGGATGATCAGCCACTGATGGCGCACTGAAACCCAGTTTCGAGGACACGCAAGATGAGACACGGAGATATTTCCAGCAGCAAGGACTGCGTAGGCGTTGCAGTCGTCAACTACAAGATGCCCAGCCTGCATACCAAGGCAGAAGTCATCGCCAACGCCCGCAAGATCGCCGACATGGTGGTCGGCATGAAGCGCGGCCTGCCCGGCATGGACCTGGTGGTGTTTCCCGAGTACTCGACCCACGGCATCATGTATGACCCCAAGGAGATGTACGACACCGCCGCGGCCATTCCCGGCGAGGAAACCGAGATCTTTGCCGCCGCCTGCCGCACGGCGAAGGTATGGGGCGTGTTCTCGCTCACCGGCGAGCGCCACGAAGAGCATCCGAACAAGGCCCCGTACAACACCCTGATCCTGATGAACGACAAGGGCGAGATCGTGCAGAAGTACCGCAAGATCATGCCCTGGGTGCCCATCGAGGGCTGGTATCCGGGCGACTGCACCTATGTCTCCGACGGCCCCAAGGGCATGAAGATCAGCCTCATCATCTGCGACGACGGCAACTACCCCGAGATCTGGCGCGACTGCGCAATGAAGGGCGCCGAGCTGATCGTGCGCTGTCAGGGCTACATGTATCCGGCCAAGGATCAGCAGGTGCTGGTGGCCAAGGCCATGGCGTGGATGAACAACTGTTACGTTGCCGTCGCCAACGCCAGCGGCTTCGACGGCGTGTATTCCTACTTCGGCCACTCGGCCATCGTCGGCTTCGATGGCCGCACGCTGGGCGAATGCGGCGAAGAGGACATGGGCATCCAGTATGCCGAGCTGTCGACCAGCCTGATTCGCGACTTCCGCAAGAACGCGCAGTCGCAGAACCACCTGTTCAAGCTGCTGCACCGTGGCTACACCGGCAAGATCAACTCCGGCGAGGAAGCCGCTGGCGTCGCCGCCTGTCCCTACGGTTTCTACGCCGACTGGATCAACGACCCCGAAGGCACGCGCAAGAAGGTGGAGGCCATCACCCGCAGCACGGTGGGCACGCCCGAATGCCCGATCGACGGCATTCCGAACCAGGAACCGGAACACCGCTGAGCGCCGGCCGGCGTCCTGCGTCGGTCCAGGCACACTGCAAGACAGCTTGCGTTGGCTGGCGCTGAGGCGATTTCAGGCCCGCCGCCGCAGGCATCGTCAGCCTGGGGGCTTCCGCGCCGGCTGTCCGGGCGCAGCGAGTTCCGGCGCGGCCAGGATGACGGTACCGGCGGCGGGTACCCGAAGGACGAGGCCTGCATGAGCCGCAGCGCCGGCCGACGCAAGCGGGCACCAGTCAGCACACCCTCCTTCCTGCCTTTCTGACCAGCAAAAATGGACCTCTCAGACTACCGTTTCAGCGCAGAACCCTACTACCGTCCGGTCGGCCACGAGATCGCGCTCTACGAGCACGCCTACGCCCACCGCCTGCCCCTGATCCTGAAAGGGCCCACCGGCTGTGGCAAGACGCGCTTCGTTGAATACATGGCCTGGCGCCTGGGCAAGCCGCTGATCACCCTCGCCTGCAACGAAGACATGAGCGCCGCCGACCTCGTCGGGCGTTTTCTGCTCGACGCCGACGGCACCCACTGGCACGACGGCCCGCTGACCGTGGCCGCACGTCACGGGGCCATCTGCTATCTCGACGAAGTGGTCGAAGCGCGCCAGGACACCACCGTGGTCATCCACCCGCTCACCGACTCGCGGCGCAAACTGCCGCTCGACCGCAAGGGCGAAGTGGTCACGGCGCATCCAGACTTCCAGCTCGTGGTGTCCTACAACCCGGGCTACCAAAGCAGCGCAAAGAGCCTCAAGCCCTCCACCCGCCAGCGCTTTGCCGCACTCGAATTCGATTACCCGGATGCCGCCGCCGAAGCCGAGATCGTGGCCCACGAGGCACGGATCGAACCCACGCTCGCCGCCACCCTGGTCGATATCGCCCGCCACTCTCGCGCGCTGCGCGCCCGTGGCCTGGACGAAGGCATCTCGACCCGGATGCTGGTCTATGCCGGCGTGCTCATCCGCGATGGGCTGCCGGCGGCCGAGAGCTGCCACATGGCCATGACCAGCGCCATCACCGACGACCCCGATCTGCGTCAGGCCCTGCAGGACATCGTGGATGCCTGCCTCGGCTGAGCCCTTGCCGCCGACGCACACCGCCTCGCGGAGCCTGGAGGCCCTCGGCCACCTCATCGACGCACTGAGCGGACGCCGGATGAACCTGCAGTGGCTGACCGCGGACAAGCCCGGCACGGAACACACACGCCCGATCCTGCGCACCGACAAGCTCCTGCTGCCGGTCAACACCGACGATGAGCTCCGCCTTGCCGCCATCGCGCATGCTGCTGCCCACCTGCTGTACTCGCCCGCGGCGCAGGCTGTCGGCAAGCTCAAGCCGATGGGTATCGCCATGGCCTCGACCATCGAGGACGCTCGCGTCGAACGTCTGCTAATCGCACGCTACCCGGGACTGCGCGCGCCGCTGCTGCGCCAGGCCAGGCTCGCCTGCCTGCAGCCGCAAGGACCGGAAGGCAGCTTTCCCGATCTCATCGCCCGGCTCCACCTGGCGCTGCTCGACCCCAGCCACCAGGACGACGGATACTGGGTCAGCAAGGGTCGGGGCCTGTTCGAAGCGCAAGTCGCACGACTCAACGATCCGGCCACGTTTCGGGGTGTTGCTTCGGTGCTGGCCAACGACCTTGGCCAGATGCGGGTGCGGATGAACCTGCAGGGCTATGCCGTCCCCTACGCGCACGGCGATGACAACAGCTTTCTGTGGCTATTCGAGCAGACCGGCGAGCAGGCCACAACCAGTGTCGACACCCCTTCCGCCTCGGCGGGCAGCCGCAGCACCCAGACCGCGCCACCGCAGGAGATCATTCTCGCCCGCTACCCCTATCCGGAATGGGACTATCGCCTCGAGCGCCAGCGCGAGCGCTGGAGCACCGTGGTGGAACGCGGCGATCCAAGCCCGCCGGGGCCGCCAGCCGCCACCGGGCTGCGCACCGGGCATGCGCGCCAGCGCGTGACCCAGCTTGATCATCGGGTGCGATTGCGCAGGCAGTGGGAAGGTGAGGACATCGACCTCGACGCTGCCACCGAGCTGATGATCGACCGCCGTATCGGCGTGCCGCCCGAGCCACGCGTCCATCGCCGCAGCGGTCGCAGCCCGCGCCGCCGAAGCCTGCTGCTCTTGCTCGACCTGTCCACCTCCGCCAACGATGTGATCGACGCCGATGGCACCACCGTGCTCGACCTTGAGCGTGAAGCCGCAATCGCACTGCAGGCCAATGCCATCGAAAACGGCGACCGCGTGGCCGTGCATGGTTTTTCGTCCAACACCCGCGAGCAGGTCGATTACCTGCGCCTGAGCGAGTTCGGCATGGACGATCCCGGACGACTCGAGCAGACGCTGCGCGGCGTGCACGCGCGTCACTCCACCCGCATGGGTGCAGCGATCCGCCATGCGGTGACGTGCATGCGCGACGAACGCGACGGCAGCCGGCATCTGGTGCTGCTCAGCGACGGCGAAGCCTCGGACATCGATGTATTCGACGACGCCTACCTGCGTGAAGACGCCGCTGCCGCAGTGCGTGAAGCGCGCAAGGCGGGCATTCATGTGTTCTGCCTCGCGCTCGACAGCCAGGCCGGCGACGCCCTGTGCCGGGTATTCGGCCATGGCAACTACCGCACCGTGCTGCGCCCTGCTGCCCTGCCACGGGCACTGACACAAGTGCACGAGCAGCTGGGCCGGCGTTGAAGCCTCAAGCCGTGCGCCTCAAGCCGTGCGCCTCAAGCGCGCCATGATCCGTGCCCCGAACAGGTTGACCGCAAGCCCCGCCATCAGGAGCGCGCCGCCGGCAAAGTGGACCGGCTGCAGCTCTTCGCCATAGACGATCCAGCCCGTCGTCAGGCCGACCACCGGCACCAGCAGCGAGAAGGGG
>JALNWS010000144.1 GCA_023230755.1 Azoarcus sp. | reverse complement strand
CTTGCCGGGGGCGAAGTTGCCGATGCGGTCGTCAAGATAGAGGCTGCGGGCGCCACCCAGGGTGGCGAGATAGAAGGCGCGCGCGGCAGACAGCTGCTGCCCGTTCAACTGCAGCACCTTGTACGCCTCGTTGAGCGTCTGCAGCATCGAGAAGCTGGTGCCGCCGCCGACATCGGTGCCGATGCCGACGCGCACACCGAGGTCGTGAGCGCGGTCGAGATCGAACAGGCCGGAACCCAGGAAAAGGTTTGACGTGGGGCAGAAGCTCATCGCCGAGCCGGTGTGCGCCATGCGCTGGCAATCGGTCTCGTCGAGCCAGATGCAGTGCGCGTAGACGCTGCGCTCGCCGAGTTGCCCGTAGCGGTCGTAGACGTCGAGATAGCTGCGCGCTTCCGGATAGAGTTCGGCCACCCAGGCCACTTCACCCCGGTTTTCCGCCACGTGGGACTGCAGATAGACGCCGGGATGCTCGGCAAAGAGGCGGCCGGCGAGGGCCATCTGTGCGCGGGTCGAGGTTGGTGCAAAGCGTGGCGTGATGGCGTACTGCAGACGGTCGCAGCCGTGCCATCTCTCGATCAGGGTCTTTGATTCTGCATAGCCGGTATCGGCCGTGTCGGCGAGATAGTCGGGACAGTTGCGGTCCATCAGCACCTTGCCCGCGATCATGCGCATGCGGCGCTGGCGGGCGGCTTCGAACAGGGCGTCGACCGATGCGGGGTGCACGGTGGCAAAGGTCAGCGCGGTGGTGGTGCCGTTTCTGAGCAGTTCGTCGCAGAAGAAATCCGCCACCTCGCCGGCGTGTTCCCGGTCGGCGAAGCGGGCCTCGGTGGGGAAGGTGTATTTTTCCAGCCAGGTCAGCAACTGTTCGCCATAGCTGGCGATGATGTCGGTCTGGGCGTAATGGATGTGAGTGTCGACGAAGCCGGGCAGGATGAGCTTGCCGCGGTAGTCGGTGATGCGCGCGTCGGCGGGCAGCTTTGCCAGCATGGCTGCAGCCGGGCCGCACTCGCTGACATGACCGTCGACGATCAGCATTATCCCGTCGGGCAGGTGCGCGAGCGCTGCGTCGCCGGCGTCAGCCGGATCGGCGGTGAAATGGATCAGGTCGCCGCGAACGGCGTGTACTCGGCGGGTATCGGTCATTTTGTGCTGAGGGATGGAGAGAGGACGCGGCAGTGCCGAGGCTCAGCCTGGGCTCAACACCCTGGTCCGAACATGCGTTGGTATGGACTGCCTGGCGGCAGGCGCATGTGCGCACCTGCCGCCAGGGAGCAGCTTACTTTGCGTTCGGCAGGCGCGACGCGACGCCTTCGACGAAGTAGTCCATCTTGCCCAGGGCGACGTCGTCGATGACGGCACCCTTGGCCAGACGCTCCTTGCCGGACTGATCGATGATCGGGCCGGTGAAGGGGTGGAAGGTGCCGGCCTTGAGCTTGCCTTCGATGCCGGTGACCATCGTCTTTACGTCGGCGGGGACGGCCGGGCTGAGCGGTGCAAGGCTGACCATGCCCTCCTTGTAGCCGCCCCAGATGCTTTCCGGCTTCCAGGTGCCTGCCGCGACCGCCTTGACCGTCCGGGTGTAGAACTCACCCCAGTGGTGGGTGGTGGCGGTGAGTTGTGCCTTGGGGCCGTACTTCGACATGTCGGAGTGGTAGCCGAAGGCGTAGACGCCTTTCTCCTCGGCGGCCTGCACAACAGCGGTGGAGTCGGTGTGGTGGGTCAGCATGTCTGCACCCTGGCTGACCAGGGTCATGGCGGCTTCACGCTCCTTGCCCGGGTCGTACCATGCGTTGGTCCAGATCACGCGCACTTCGGCCTTGGGGTTGACGCTCTTCGCGCCGAGGGTGAAGGCGTTGATGCCCTGCAGGACTTCGGGGATGGGGAAGGCGGCGACATAGCCGAGCACGTTGGTCTTGCTCATCTTGCCGGCGATGACGCCGGTTACATAGCGGCCTTCGTAGAAGCGGGCGTTGTAGTTGCCGAAGTTCTTGCCCATCTTGTAGCCGGTGGCATGCATGAACGCCACATTGGGGAAGCGCTTGGCCACGCGCTCGACGTAGTTCATGTAGCCGAAGCTGGTGGCGAACACCACCTTGCTGCCGTTGGCGGCAAACTCGCGGATCACGCGCTCGGCGTCGGCGCCTTCAGCGACGTTTTCGACGTACTTGGTTTGCACCGCGTCGCCCAGCGCTTTTTCCATCTCCTTGCGGCCTTCGTCGTGCTGGAAGGTCCAGCCTGCGTCGCCGATGGGGCTGACGTAGACGAAGCCGACCTTGGTCGGCTCCCCGGCTTGTGCGCCAAAAGGCAGGGTGGCGGCAACGGCGAGGGCAGCAGCCGAGAGCATGAATTGACGACGTTGGGTCATGCAGGTTCTCCTTGCGGTCATTGGCAGACAGTTCTGACCTGAATCATAGCGCGTGCGGTCTGCTCAGTTTCCGGAGAAAAGCTGATTGAGTTTATTGACAGCGCCGATATAGTCCTCGCGCTCGTCAATGCGCTGCTGCAGGAAGGCCTCGAGGCTGGGGTAGGCCTTGACCGCGAGGTCGAGCATCGGGTCGCCCCCGGCCTGGTAGGCGCCGACCGCGATCAGGTCGCGCGAGCGCTGATAGCGCGAGAACAATTGCTTGAACCGACGCACCTTCTCGAAGTGTTCGTCGCCGACGATGCTGTGCATGGCGCGCGAAATGGATTGTTCGACATCGATGGCAGGGTAGTGGCCCTGGTCGGCGAGTGCGCGCGTGAGCACGATGTGGCCGTCGAGAATCGCGCGTGCGGAGTCGGCGATCGGGTCCTGCTGGTCGTCGCCTTCGGCGAGAACGGTGTAGAAGGCCGTGATCGAGCCGCCGCCGTCGGGGCCGTTGCCGGCGCGTTCGACCAGCGCCGGCAGGCGGGCGAAGACCGATGGCGGGTAGCCGCGGGTGACGGGCGGCTCGCCGATGGCCAGCGCAATCTCGCGCTGGGCCATGGCGTAGCGGGTAAGCGAATCCATGACCAGCAGCACCTGTTTGCCCTGGTCGCGAAAGAACTCGGCGATGGTGGTGGCGTAGGCCGCGCCTTGCAGCCGCATCAGCGGGCTGGTGTCGGCCGGGGCGGCGACCACCACCGAGCGTTCGAGGCCGACCGCGCCAAGGCTGTGCTCGATGAATTCCTTCACCTCGCGACCACGCTCGCCGATGAGGCCGACCACGATGACGTCGGCTTCGGTGTAGCGCGCCATCATCCCGATCAGCACCGACTTGCCTACGCCGGAGCCGGCGAACAGGCCCAGACGCTGGCCGCGCCCGATGGTGAGCAGGCTGTTGATGGCGCGGATGCCGACGTCGAGCGGGGCGCGGATCGGTGCGCGATTGAGCGGGTTGATCGGCCGCCCTTGCAGCGAACGGGTCTCGACGGTCTGCAGCGGGCCAAGGGCGTCGAGCGGGCGTCCCGCGCCGTCGACCACGCGTCCGAGCAGGGCGTCGCCCACCGGCAGGTGCTTGGCACGGTCGGAGGCGCGGCGGCGCGGCCCGAGCGGCTTGCCGGCAACGAGGCGGGGCTGGCTGGTTTCCATCGGCAGGACTTCGGCGCCGGGGGCAAGGCCGAATACGTCGTCGGTCGGCATCATGAACAGGCGGTCGCCGTTGAAGCCGACGACTTCGGCTTCGACATAGCCGCCGCCAGGCACCATGACCTTGCAGCCCGAGCCGAGCGGCAGCTTGAGTCCGGCTGCTTCCATCACCAGACCGTTGATGCGGGTGAGGCGGCCCGCGCTCTGGAAAGGGGTGACGCCCTCGACCAGCTGCAGACCGTCCTGCAGGAAGGTGCGCCAGGTTTCGCCGTGGCGCTTCATTCTTCCTCCGGCGGAGTCCATTCTGCGTTGTCCTTGCCCAGGCTTTCGAGCACGCGGCGCCAGCGGGTTTCCATGGTGGCGTCGATCTGTGCGCCGGAGGCTTCGACCCGGCAGCCGCCGCGGGCAATGCTCTCATCCTCGATCAGACGGTGGCCGCCGTGGCTGAGCTGCTCGCCAAGGTGTTCGCGGGCGAGGGCGAGATCTTCCGGATTGAGGCGGATCTGGGCGTGGGACTGGGGCAGTTGCTGGAGCGCGGCGCGGATGGTCTCGGTGACGCTGTCGGGTTGGGTGGCGAGGGTGTGCTGGAGCACCTGGCGGGCAATTTCGATCGCCAGCGCGAGGAGCTCGTCGGCCACTTCCTCGTCGATCTTGGTCATGGCCGCGTCGAGTTCGTCGGCAAGGCCGGCCAGACGTTCGGCCTCGGCCTCGGCCTGCGCCTTGCCCTCCGCATAGCCCGCTTCGCGGCCGGCCTCGATCCCCTCGGCACGACCTTCCGACAGTCCTTCCTCGCGTCCGGTGGCGCGCGCCTCCTCATGCATGCGTTCGATGTCGTCGGCGGTCGGGAGCTGGAAGCCTTCCGGAAGGCTGGATTCGAACTCAGCGGGTTCGGGCTCCGGTGCTGCGGCCGGCTCCGGCACGGCCTGCGCTTCCTCGGGTGGTGTCTGTTCGGCGGGGGCTTTGGTATCCGCATCGAACGCGGTCGGTTCCCAGCGACGGTAGGCACCGACCGCCTGATGGCGTGAAATGCTCATGGTCGTGCGCTCGCTGTGGCTGCGTTAAACGAAACCATCGTCGCCGCCCTTGCTCGCCATCATGACCTGACCTTCCTCTGCCAGGCGACGGACGATCTTGAGGATTTCCTTCTGCTCGGCTTCGACCTCGGACAGACGCACCGGCCCCTTGGCTTCGAGGTCTTCGCGCATCATGTCGGCCGCGCGGCTCGACATGTTCTTGAAGATCTTCTCGCGCAGTTCGGGCGCCGCGCCCTTGAGCGCGATGATGAGGGAGTCGGACTGCACTTCGCGCAGCACGGTCTGGATGCCACGGTCGTCGATGTCGAGCAGGTTCTCGAACACGAACATCTCGTCGAGAATTTTCTGTGCCAGATCCGGGTCGTAGTCGCGCACGTTGTCGATGACCGCAGTCTCGGCACCGGAGCCGACGAAGTTGAGGATCTCCGCCGCGTGGCGAACCCCGCCCATTGCCGCCTTCTTGGAGGTGGACGCGCCGGCCAGCATGCGGCTGAGGGCTTCGTTGAGCTCCTTGAGTGCGGTCGGCTGGACGCCGTCGAGGGTGGCGATGCGCAGCATCACGTCATTGCGCAGGCGGTCGCTGAAATTCTTGACGATCTCGCCGGCCTGGTCGAACTCGAGGTGGACCAGGATGGTGGCGATGATCTGCGGGTGCTCGTTCTTGATCAGGTCGGCGGCCGTGGCCGCATCCATCCACTTCAGGCTTTCGATGCCGGCGGTGTCCGAGCCCTGCAGCACGCGCGAAATGATGTGGGCCGCGCGCTCGTCGCCGAGCGCCTTGGTCAGCATCTCGCGGATCTGCGCTTCATCGCCGTGGATCGGCGAGCCCTTGCCGAAGTGGACATCGAGTTCTTCCAGGATGGGAGCGACCTTGCTTCGATCCTGGGCCGGCATGGTGGCCATCTTCATGCCGAGCTTCTGCACTTCGCGTGGCCCCAGGTGCTTCAGCACCTCGGACGCCTCGTTCGGGCCCAGGGTGAGCAGCAGCAGGGCGGCTTTTTCGGTTCCTTCTTCGGGTGTGGTCACTTGCGACCCTCCTCATTGACGCCCATCCAGTTCTTGATGAGGTCGGCCACCATCTTCGGATCGGAGCGTGCCATTTCGCGCGCACGAGCGAGGCGGGCTTCGTAGCTGTCGCCGGCGGCCGCGCCGGACAGGCTGACCGTGGCATCCTCGTCGCCTTCCTCGCCCTCGGCGGCTTCCGCTTCCTCCTCTTCGCTCTTTTTCGGCACGACGGTGCGCATCAGCGGGCGCACCACGGCGAAGTAGGCAAAGAGGATGGCTGCAAGCACGACCAGGTATTTCAGGCCCTCCTTGCCGAGATCGAGCATCTCGGGGTCCTTCCACAGCGGCAGTTCGGGCTCGGCCGTGTCGGAGACCGCGAACGGGCTGCTTGCAACGTTGAGCGTGTCGCCCCGCGCCTCGTTGTAGCCCACGGCTTCGCGGACCAGATTGGTGATGCGGGCGATCTCCTCTTCGGTCGGCGGCACGACCTGCGGGTCACCGTTGGGCAGCGTGGTGTTGCGGTGGTTCACCACCACGGCGACCGACAGGCGTTTGATCTGACCGAGCGACTGCTTGACGTGCTGCACCGTGCGGTCGAGTTCGTAGTTGAGCACTGCGCTGCGATTGCTGGTGGACGGCTGCGTGCCATTGGCGTTGGTCTGACCGGCGACGGGCGGGGTGGTGATGGGGGCGGTTGCCGGGGCGGGCGGCTGGTTGGTGAGCGCGCCAGGCACGCCCTGTGCGCCAGCGTCGCGGGAGAGTTGTTCGGTGGTCTGCTGGCTGCGGATGGCCTGATCGGGTGAGGGGTTCGGCTTGTAGGTTTCGGCGGTCTGTTCGACCTGGTTGAAGTCGACGTCGGCGGTCACCTGAGCGCGGAAATTGCCCTTGCCTACGAGCGGCTCGACGATGGTATCGATGCGGCGGATGAAGCTGGCTTCGACTTCGCGCACGTATTCCAGTTGTGTCGGGTCGAGTCCGGCCTGGCGCAGGGGGTCGGACTTCATGGTGAGCAACTCGCCGTTCTGGTTGACGATGCTGACGGCGGATTCGTTCATGCGCGGCACGCTGGACGACACCAGGTGCACGATGCCGGCGATCTGGGTGGCGTCGAGCACACGCCCGGCACGCAGCTTCACCATCACCGAGGCCGTGGGCTTCTGGTCGTCGCGCAGGAACGCAGTCTGCTTGGGCATGGCCAGATGTACCCGTGCGCTCATGACCGAGGATATCGACTGCACGGTGCGCGAGAGTTCGCCTTCGAGCGCGCGCTGGTAATTGACCTGTTCGTTGAACTGCGACACGCCGAGCTTCTGCGAGTCCATCAACTCGAAACCCACCAGGCCGCCCTTGGGCAGGCCTTCGGCGGCGAGGCGCAAGCGCACATCGTGCACCTGCTCCTGCGACACGAGGATGGAGCGACCGTCGGCCGACATGTGATAAGGCACGTTCTGCTGCTGCAGGGCGGCGATGATCTGGCCGCCGTCGCGTTCTTCCAGATTGGAAAACAGCACGCCGTATTCGGGGGCGCGGTTCCACATCAGTACGCCCACGACGAGTGCGATGGCGAGTCCCAGCGCCGCGGCTGCCGCCAGCTTCTGCTGCTGCGACAGGGCGTTGATGTTCTGCAGAATCTGCTGCAAGCGCGCGTTCATGGCGCTGGCAGGCGTCGCGGCAATCGTATCTGCTGTAGCCATTTTGGATTTCCTGATGCTGCCCTTTTATGGATGGCAGCATTGTCTGCCCGCGCGGGCAAGCCTCTTCGATGAATAAGCGGCATTTTTTGCCGCCTGTTTGCCGGTTACCATACGCTCGTCAGCACTTAGAGTGCCAGTCGTGAAAATGGAGCATTCGCCGATGATGCCGACGACCGCCAATAACGCCGTACCGCCGGGGGAAACCGCCCCGCCGCTGGATGCCGCCCAGCTCGCCGAGGCCTTTGCCCTCTTCAGCCGTGCGTCGGAAGAGCTGTCGACTGCCTACAACGCCCTGCAGGGGCAGGTGGTGCAGCTGACCGAGCGCCTCACCGTGCTCATGGGCGCCTTGCCCGCGGGGGTGGTGGTGGTGAATCGGGCTGGCGAAGTGGTGCAGGTCAACCGTGCGGCTGAGGTGCAGTTTGGTACCAACCTCGTCGGCAAGGTCTGGGACGAGGTCGCGGACGCACTGCAGACGACCGAGACCCCGGGCGAGCTCACCATCGAACGCCCCGAAGGCGCGCGGCGCCTGGCCATGTCGGAGACCGCGCTCGAATCGGGCGAGGAGCGCATCCTGCTGCTGCACGATGTCACCGAAACCCACCGCATGCGTCTGGCGGCCGAGCGCAACGAACGCCTGGCTGCGATGGGCGAGATGGTGGCCGGACTTGCCCACCAGTTGCGCACGCCGCTGGCAGCGGCCCTGCTGTACACCGGCAATCTGCGCCAACCCGAACTCGGGCCGGTGGAGCGGGCCAAGGTGGCCGAGCGCGCCATCGAGCGCATGCGCTACCTGGAACGCCTGATCCGCGACATGCTGCTGTTTGCGCGTGGCGACAGCCTCGGGCGGCAGGATTTCGGCGTGTGTGATCTGGCGGCCGAACTCGCCCACACGCTGGAGCCTTTGGCGCGGGCACGGCAGATCGAGTTTTCCAGCGCCTGCGAATGTGGTGCATTGACCGTGCATGGTGACCGCAAGGCGCTGGGCGGCGCGCTGACGAACTTGCTGGAGAATGCAATCCAGGCGACCGAGCCGGGGGGCAAGGTGAGCTGTCAGGTGTTTCTGGACGACAGGACACAGGGCAAGGAGGTGCGCTTCGTGGTCAGCGACACCGGCCGCGGCATTCCGCCCGAGGTGCAGACCCGCCTGTTCGACCCCTTCTTTACCACTCGTGCCGAGGGCACCGGCCTGGGCCTGGCGATTGCCCGCGGCGTGGCGCGCGGCCATGGTGGCGACATCGCGCTGAGCTCCACCCCCGGCACCGGCACAACCTTTACCCTGACCTTGCCGCTTGGCGTCACGAATGGCGCCACTGCGGACGGAGCGCGCGCATCATGATCGAACATCTCAACATCCTCGTGGTCGAGGACGACGACGCACTGCGCGATGCAGTGTGCTTCACGCTTGAAATGGCGGGGCATGGCGTGACCGGTGTCGACGGCGGCCCCACCGCCCTTGCCGAGCTCGAGCGCCAGTCCTTCAACCTGGTGGTGTCCGACCTGCGCATGCAGCCCATGGACGGCCTGCAGCTGCTGGGTGAGATCCGTAGCCGCCTGCCACAGTTGCCGGTGCTGCTGATGACGGCCTATGGCGACGTGGACAAGGCCGTGGCGGCGATGCGCGGCGGGGCCTGCGATTTTCTGATGAAGCCCTTCGAGCCCGAGTTGCTGCTCGAAAACGTGCGCCGTTATGCCGCGGTGCAGCCCGAGGCCGACGACACCGTGGCCGAGGACCCGCACACCCGCAACCTGCTGGGGCTGGCCGCGCGTGTGGCCGAAACTGACGCCACGGTGCTGCTCACCGGCGAATCGGGTACGGGCAAGGAAGTGTTCGCGCGCCACATCCACCACCACTCGCCACGCGCGCGCGCAGCTTTCGTCGCCATCAACTGCGCCGCGATCCCCGAGAACCTGCTCGAAGCCACCTTGTTCGGTTACGAGAAGGGCGCCTTTACCGGGGCACAGAGCGCGCAACCGGGCAAGTTCGAGCAGGCGCAGGGCGGGACCATCCTGCTCGACGAAATCTCGGAGATGCCGCTTGGCCTGCAGGCCAAGATGCTGCGCGTGCTGCAGGAACGTGAAGTGGAGCGGGTGGGCGGCAAGAAGCCGATCGCGCTCGATATCCGGGTGCTCGCGACCAGCAACCGCGACATGCTCAAGGAGATCGCCGCCGGACGCTTTCGCGAGGATTTGTACTACCGGCTGAACGTGTTTCCGCTCAGCATCCCGTCGCTGCGCGAGCGGCCGGGCGACATCGTGCCGCTGGCGCGTCACTTCCTTCAGCGTCACGCCCAGCGCGCCGGCCGTCAGGCACGCTTTTCGCCTGAAGCGGAGAGCTTGCTGTTGAGCTATGGCTGGCCGGGCAATGTGCGCGAGCTCGAAAACACCGCGCACCGGGCGCTGATCCTGACCGCTGGCGATACCGTGAGTGCGGAGACCATTCGCCTGTGCCTGCCGCACTGGACGGGAGAAGCTGCCGCGCCGGCAAGCACGGCGGCGACTTCATCCGCAGCCGCGGCGCCGCCTGCCGCACCGGCGATGCAGGGATTCGGCGCCGGATATGTGCCGTCACCGGCAACAAGCGCCAATCAGGCGGCAGGTTTTGCCGCTTCTGCTGCCCCGGGACCGTCCGAAGTCGCTGCCCGACCGGCGAACATGAAGGATCTGGAGCGCGAACACATTCTCGGGACGCTGCGCGAAATGGGAGGTTCGCGCAAAAAGACGGTGGAAAAACTGGGGATCTCGGAACGTACGCTGCGCTACAAGCTGCAGCAGTACAGGGATGAAGGCTACGAAGTGTGATTGCGGACGGTGTGCCGGCGGTGTCTGCCGGAGGGGGCTGAGCCGCGATCGATGCGATACGGATCGGGTGGTGG
>JALNWS010000143.1 GCA_023230755.1 Azoarcus sp. | reverse complement strand
TGGTGGCTTGCGCGGCGTGTTCTTGATGTGCAAGCGCCACAGGAAACCGAGCAGGTTGTCGCCGTGCGAGATCGCCTTGCGCGGCAGGGTCAGTGGGTCGTCGCTTGCCGTGGCGGGCGCGCGCGCGCACGTGGTGGCGGTGAGGTAACCCGCTGCCGCGACAGCGTTCACCGCACGCAGGTCATGGCTACCGTAGGGGTAGCAGAAGTGTCTCACCGGCTCGCCGAGCACGTCTTCCAGTACGGCCTTCGAGCGCGTGACCTCTTCCACGATACGTGCGTCCTCGCATTTTGCGAGTTTCTGATGCGTCGCAGAATGCGAGCCGAAATCGATGCCCGCCTTGCGCAGTTGCACAATGCGCGCGGCGCTCATCAGCGGCGGGGTGTCGCGACCATCGGCGGCAAACCACGATGCGGGCTGGCCGAGCAGGTCGGCGATCAGGTACACCATGGCCGGAAACCCGTAACGCTGCAGCACCGGGAAGGCGTATTCGTAGAAGTTCTCGTAGCCGTCGTCGAAGGTCAGCGCCACCGCTCTGGGCGGGGTAGGTATGTCGCCGCGCACGCAGGCGAGCACCTGGTCCATCGACAGCACCGTATAGCCGAAGCGCGAAAGCCACGCCATCTGCGCAGCAAAACGGCGATGGTTGCAGTAGGTGGACTGATGCGCCTTCATCGACGCAAAGTCGCCGACCTGGTGGTACATGAGGATATTGATGTGCGGCTGCATGTCAGCGATTGTCCAGCAACTGGGCGTACAGCGCACGATACTGCGCAATGATTGCAGTTTCGGAAAAGTCGTCGCGAATGCGGGCAATCCCCTTCGCTACCATCTGCTCACGCAACCCCGCGTCACGCATCACGGTGTCGATGCCGCGCGCGATCGCGTCGCTGTCGTCACAGGGCACCACCCAGGCGTCTTCACCGTGGCGGGCAATCTCGCGCGCACCGCGAAAGGCCGTGGCCACGAGCGGCCTGGCGTAGGCCCAGGCTTCGAGGATGACGTTGCCCAGGGTCTCGGCGTCGCGGGACGGGAAGACCACCATGTCCGCGAGATGAAACCACGGCGCCGGGTCGTGCTGCCAGCCTGCCCAGATGATGCGGTCGGCGATGCCGAGTTGCCCGGCCTGCTGCTCGAGCGGCGCGCGCAGGTCGCCGTCGCCCAGCATCGCGAGGCGCAGGCGCCGGCCGTCGATCTGCTCGGGCAGCTTCGCCATCGCCTCCAGCAGAAAACGCTGGCCCTTGACGTCGATCAGGCGCCCGGCAGTGAGCATCAGCCAGTCGTCGGTGCGCAAGTCCAGGCGCAGGCGCAGCGCGTCGAGTTCGGTGACGGGGACGGCGCGCGCAGGATCGGCGAAGTTGGTGATGTGGAAGACCCTGTTCGCCGGCAGGCCGCCCTGAATCATCCAGTCGCACAGCCCGCGGGTGTTGCCGATCCAGGCGTGGGCGTGACGGAAAGGGTCAAGCTTGTAGTAGCCGCCCAGGCGCGACACATGAACCTTGCCCCGGCCCGGCTCGAGATGGGTGAGGCGAGTGGCACGGCCCATGTAGGTCTGCACGATGGGCGCGTCGCTGCGGCCGATGGCGCGTGCAAGCTCCATCCGCGACAGTGGATCCCATACCGTTCGCAGTGGCAGCGTGGAGAAGGGAATCGTGCCCATGTGATGCTGCGCCAGTTCGGAGCCGTTGCGCACGATGGCTGCAACGTCCTCGCCCTGACGGCGCATGGCTGACAGAAAGCGGGAGAACCAGCGCTCGGCACCGCCCATCTGCTTGCTGCCGATAATGTGGAGGGATTTCATGGCAAGTCCGGCCTCGGTTGGGGCTGTGTCGAGATCAGCCCGTGCCGGCCAGACCAGGCTGGCGCACCGCAAGCGATGGTGCGGCAGGGCTCAGCCTGGATGGTGGCGGGACCTTGCACCGTAGAGCTGCGGGCTGAGGACGGAACGATACACGTTCAGGTTGCCGTCGCACATTGCGTCCACCGAAAAATCCCGCAGCATCATGATCCGTCCGGCTTTGCCCATGCGTTGCCGCAGGGGGGCATCGTCAAGCAGACGGTTCAGCGCGACGCCCAGCTCTGCGACATCTCCCGGTGTGATCAGCAGACCGGTCTCTCCATCGCGCACGGCTTCGGGAATGCCGCCAGCGCGGCTGGCAACGATCGGTACCTGCGCGGCAGAGGCCTGAAGCAAGGACACGCCGAGGCCTTCCATGTCGGCCGGGTGGGCGAGTACATCGAGGCAGCCGAGGACCGCTGGCAGGTCGTCGACGAAGCCCATCATGCGCACGTTCTGTTCCAGACCCTGATCGACGATCGCTTGCCGCAGCTCGCACTCCATCGGGCCGCGGCCAAAGATCAGCACCTGCAGATCCGGGTGGCGCGGCAACACGTCGCGAAGGGATGCGAGCAGGTGGCGGTGGCCCTTGCGCGGAATGAGCTGGGCAACGGTGCCGATCAGCGGCGTGTCGGGGGCAAGTCCGAGACTGGCCCGATAGGCAGGCTTGTCGTAGTCGCGCAGATAGGGACGGACATTGATCGCGCTGCGCACGCAACTGGTCTTGGCGTTCGGCAACCCCTCTGCCAGCAGGACCTGGCGGATCCCCTCGGAGATGGTGACAACATGGTCGTACAACGGGTAGCGTGCAGCGACCATCCAGGGGGATTCGGGGTTGTCCACCCGGCGCGAGAGCACGCAGGGTACACCGCATGAAAGGGCCGCGAGCCCACCCCACAGGTCGGCGCCGCGCCGGCTGTGGATGTGTACGAGGTCAGGTTTCTCCTGTGCGATGAGACGACGCAGACGCAGGACCAGACCGATGTCCACATCGCCTTTCATTGGCATCTCGAAGACCCTGCCAAAAGCGCGTGCGGGTGCGGCGATGCCGGCACCTGTCGGGCACGCCAGCAGGCTCTCGACGCCGCGACGCGCGAGCCCTTCCATGAGATAGAGCACCTGGGTCGCGCCACCATAGAGGTGACGTCCGGCTTCGATATGCAGAATTTTCATGCGGCGAGCGCCTCCTGAAGAACGATGCGGGCCTCGTGCATCACGCGATCGGCAGTGATCGTGCGCATGCAGTCGAAGCGGGCGTTGCAGCTTGGATTTCGACGGCACGGCGAGCACGGCAGACCGAGCCAGATCACCCGGGCGTTGCTGCGGCCCGCGTCGAGATAGGGGCGGGTCGATCCGAACAGGGCCACCGTGGGGGTGTCGAAAGCCGGGCCCATGTGGGTGAGGCCAGTGTCGACGCCGACCACCAGGCCTGCATGGGAAACGATCGCAGCGGCTTCCGGCAGACGTGTCATGCCTGCCAGAGAAATGACACCCGGCACGGCACTGGCCATGCGTTGGGCGGCATCGCGCTCCGCGGGGCCGCCGAGAATGACCGGCGTCAGGCCGAGTTCGTCACGCACCCGTGTGGCAAGTGCCACCCAGGCATCCTCGAACCAGTGTTTTTGCGGGCGTGTGGTGAAGGGGGCGAAGACGGCGTAGTGGCCGTCATGCAGGCCGTGTGCGGCGAGCAGTGCGCCGGCCTTGGCTTCGCTTTCCGGGGTGACGAACAGGCGCGGGAAGAAGTCGCGCGTATCCAGCTTCAGGTGCTGCGCCAGATGCAGGTACTCCGAGCTCACCCGGCCGGGCGTTCCGCCAGCGGCCAGCACCTCGGTCATCAACCATTGGCTGCCTTCGCGTGATGCCAGCCCGATACGCCGTCCGGCGCCCGACATCCAGGTCAGGAGTCCGCTCTTGAGCAGGCTCTGCAGGTCGATTGCGGTATCGAACTTGCGCGCCCTGAGTGTCTTGGTGAAGGCACGTACACGACGAAACAGTTCGCTGAAACGACGCGCACGCCACAAGGCCTTCCACTCGGCCTTTGGCCACAGGATCAGTTCATCGATGCATGGGTCGGCGGCGAGCAGGCCGTCCAGACCGGGCTCGACCAGCCAGGCGATGTGCGCGTCGGGATAGCTTCGGCGCAATGCGGCGACGAAGGGCGAGGCGAACACGATGTCGCCGATGGCCGAGCTGCGGATGAGAAGAATGCGATCCATTGAGTCCGTGGGCGAAATGCGTCGCCGTCTGCGCATGCCCATGATTCTGCGCACGAGACCGAACGCGGAGACGCGGGCAACGATGTCGCGTCGTCTTCCGCTGCAAGCTTCGAGCAGTTACCTGGCCTGAGACGAAGGCGAGAGAACTGACCGGCGCGTGCGGGATACTTCGCGACCACGCCGCATCCAGATGGCGTGCGGCAGCGGCCTTGGCCGCATGGGTGCAATGTGCCCGCGAGAGTGTGAAAAAGGTGTTGAATTATCGTGTGTCGTCTGTTGGCGCGCGGCAGAGGGGGGCGCGCGAAGGCGCGGTGCCGGCGTCGGGCGGATGTGTCGAACGCAGGGCGCATTGCCCCGGCGCGTGCGCCTAGCTGGCGCGAGCGCTGTCGAGCCGGCTGCGGATTGCGTCGAACATGGCGGCGGCGCGGATCCGGGTCGATTCGAGGAAGTCCGTCAGGGCGAGCTCTTCCGTGGCGCTGAAGAGGTGGGCGAACGGGTCGGACACGGCTTCCAGCGTGCTCAGCGGAACGACCCGATCGTCATGTCCGAACACGTCTTCGAGCAGGCCGGAGATCTTGGGTGTATTGGACGCAAGCGCGAGGAAGGGTGTGTGCGTGGCCAGCGCCAGGGTCACGGCATGGAAGCGCCCGGTGCACAGCAGCTGATGGGTGGCAAGCCAGGCAAGGAAGCGCTTGCGGTCGCGCGTATTGCGCCCGGTCAGCACCGCATGCAGCCACTTTGCACCGCGGCGCAGGTATTCGCGCAAGCCATGCTCGGCGCGACTCGGGAAGGCTGCATGGGTGAGCCTGCTGTAGTCCCAGCCCTTGGACTTGCTGAGGTGCTTCAGGCGGGCGGCAACGTCGGCCTTGACCGAATCGGTGCCGAGGATGCCCGCGCGCGGGCCGGCCGGCGTCGGGCAGGGGGTGAGAAGCGTCAGGTCGGGGACGATCGCGGCGTCGATGCCACTGCCCTCGAGTGCAGCGAGCGAGCGGCTTTCGCGCAGATAGATGGCGTCGAAGTGACGCAGGTTGTCGATGATTTTCGGCTCAAGGTCGAACAGCGAACTGTTGACGAGGAAGGACGGGATATTCGCCGTTGTGCGCGCGAATGCAGCGATCTCGGTGAGGTAGTGGGCGCGATCGCGGCGCGCGCTATTGTGTATCGAGCCTTCGCCATTGACGATGACCGCATCCACTGTGCGCAGTGCAGCGGCGACCTCGTCCCGTCCGCGCCAGTCCTGTCCCATGGGCCAGAAGAAGGCGGGTTCGATGCCACGCCGACGCAGGTTTGCAATCAGCGTTTCCATGACGATCTCGCAGCCGTAATGCGAGGTGCGGCGGGTGTCGTTGAAGATCGCCACGCGGTAGGTGCGAGCCATGATTTCAGTCTGCCTCGGCAAGGTTGTGCATGCGGCCGCTGGCGATCATGGCTGCCACGACGCGTTGTTCTTCCGATCCGTCGTGTGGTTTCGAGGCCTTGCGCGGATGCTTGATGAGGCCGAAGAACTTGCGGTTGTAGAAGGTGCCGCTGGCGAAGAAATCAAAGCCGGCGAAGGCCAGTTCGGCGCAGCGGCAGTGATTGAACAGGAAGTTCAGTGCGATCAGCCCGGTCGAGGGGCGTGCGGGTTCGATGCGGGCATGCAGTGCCTCCCAGATGTCCACCGGATGCAGCACCAGGCGTTCGCCCAGTGCGCTGAGGTCGGGCATCTTCTCGCGCTTGGGCGTGGCCCACACCACCCAGGACGGTTTGAACCAGTCATCAATCATGGCCGCCGTGAGCTTCTCCGACGAGGTAAACACCACGTCGGTGCGACTGCCCTGATGCTCTGGTGCGCGAATCGAGCCGAGGTTCATGCGTACGACGACGTCGTAGGTGTCGATGCGTGCCCCGAGATGCTGGGAGAACTGGCTTTCGCTGTTGCCGATCACCACGACCCGTTTGCCCTCAAGGTCGCGCACGAGGTCGGCTAGTCTGTCCTGTTCGCGTGTGCTCATGCGGTGGCTCCTTTCGCGCCGGGGCGTTTGCCGCAGCCGGTCCGACGGGTTCTGCAGGCCAGTGCGCCCGCAGGCACGGCCAGCGTCATGAGCAGAATGTTGGTGCCGACGATGGCGGGGAAAAACACGTTCGACAGCGAGAACAGCAGTGCCGCCGCGATGCACAGCAGGCCGGTCAGCGCAAAGTAGCGCACGTCGTCATCGTCCGAGGTGACGAGCGCGCGGTGGAAATGCCGGGCCAGACCGAGCACGAAATACGCCAGCGCCGCCAGTCCGAGCAAGCCGCCGCGGGCGAGGGTGTCCACGATGCCGGAGTGCAGGTGTGTGAACTGCGCCGCTGCGGGATTGATGGTGCCCGCTTCCGCGCCGGCTGCGAGGTATTCGCCAAGGTTTGCAACGCCGATGCCGAGCACCGGGCGGGACATGAAGGCGTCGAAGCCGATCCGGTAAAGGTGGAGCCGGGTGCCGATCGACGACAGCGTCATCGATGCTGCGTCGTGATTGCTGGTGGTGATGACAGTGGTGACGTTGTTGAGTTCGTTCGCGGTGCGCTCGTTCAGTACCGGCAGCAGGGCCAGGCCGATGACCAGCAGCGACAGGATGCCGACCGTCACGCCGGTACGAAGGCTGCGTCGCATGTCTCTCGCGCCCAGGCTCAGAATCCAGATCAGCGCCGGCGCAACGACCCATCCGCCGCGCGTCCCGGACGCATACGAGGCATAGATGGCGCAGGCAAGCGCGGTCAGGGTACAGGTATGGAGCAGCGGTGTTCTTTCGGCTCGCGGGCTTACGATCCACGCGGCAAGCGCCAGAAAACCGAGGAGGAGGGCGTCGTTGCCGAACGGAATCGCATTCATGAACCCGCTGGCGCGCTCGAGGCCGAGTACCTGTGCCTGATAAGCGGCCAGTGCCGCAGCCGCAATGCAGCCGGCGATGACGCCCCAGCGCAGGGCGCGGGCATGGATGCCCACCCGGCTGATGGCGAAGTAGACGAAAAAGCCCAGGATCAGCCGGCCCGATTTGTCGAGCATGCCCGCGTCCCAGCCGGTCAGTGCCATGTTGAGCGCATCGTGTGCCGGCAGGACGAGGAACAGCGCCGCCATCCCGAGATCCTTGCGATCCGCATCTCTCCGATACACGAGCAGCGCGAAGCCGGTCAGCGCCAGCAATGCCGCCATTGTCCCCGGGCTGGCCGGGCCGCGCAGGCTGACAAGGCCGGCAAAGGTGAGCCAGACCGTGAAATCACAGAACGCACGCAGGGCATTGAATGAGTCGGTGGCATGCGGTGAGGTTGGGGTCAGGGCTGCGTTCATGATGAAAGGTCAGGGGTGAATGGCAACGCCGACGGCGGCGAATGTGTGTTCCATGTCCTGCCTCTCGGCGGCGGACTTGAAGCGGACGCGGGACCAGCCGAAGGCCTCGACCGGCGTCGTCGCAGGATAGATCTGACGCGCGAACAGCAGTGCGGAGGAGCGCACGCCGACTACCGCATCGTAATGCGTGCCCGCCATGAACACTTCCAGTGCCTGTTCCGGTGTGATCACGCGGTAATCGGGGTGCGAGAGCTCGAGTTGGGCGTCCTTGGGGTGGCCCTTGTAATCGATGGCGTCGAATCCATGGGTTGCGAGCCAGGCCCGGATCTCCCCCGTGACTGCGGTGAGGTCGCCCTGCGACATGAGCTCGAAGCCGGTGAGCGGTTGCCCGATCACCAGCGCGCGGCGGCCCCTGTCTGTCGCGTCCGGCAGTTGCACTGCGGGCTCGACCAGTGGCGGCAAGACATGCACCTTTGCCGCCGGGTATTCGTGCGGGAGTCCGGGCAGTACGTAGATACGGTCGCAGAAGGCCGCATCGGAGCCGATGCGGTCGCCGCCGAAGCACCAGTAGTCGAGCTCGGGGGCGATCAGGCGGCGCAGCTTGCGTGCACACTGGGCGAGCCGCTTGCTCATGTTCAACGGGTAGCGGCGGGTGCTGATGATGCCGTCGGGCAGGATGCGCGCATGCATCGTGCGCGCGCCGCAGGCCCTGGGGAGCGCCCGCAGAAAGTAGTTGATCGCTTCCGTGTCGAACACCGCGCTGTGGATGTGCAGGGTGTCGCAGTGGTCGACGAGTGCGGCAACGAGGTCGATGTTGGCGCGCAGTCGGCGATGCCGTCCGAGCAAGCCCGGCAGTGGCTCCCAGCGTGGCCAGGACATGTAGCTCGCGGCGTCCCATTCTTCGGGCCTGATGATCGACGCGACGCCGTGCTTGTACCAGATCAGCACCTGGCGGCTACCGGCTTCCGCAGTGGCGGCGATGCGGCGCGCGGCCAGATATTGCAGCGGTGAGGCGACGAAGTAGAGTGCGGTAGTGCCTGGCATGGCGTTCTGCTCAGGGCGCCGGCTGCGGTGCCGCTGCCGGTTCGGCGGTGGTGGCGGGGGCGATGTCAGTGCCGCTGGCGAGCAGGCGGGCGTAGCTTCCGTTGGCTGCGGCCAGTGCTTCGTGCGTGCCCGACTCCACGATCCTGCCGTGCTCCATCACCACGATGCGGTCTGCATCGCGAATCGTCGACAGACGGTGGGCGACGACGAGCACGGTGCGATCCTTGCGCAGGGTGTCGAGTGCGTTCTTGACTGCACGCTCCGACGCATTGTCGAGCGCAGAGGTGGCCTCGTCGAGCAGCAGGATGGGTGCGTCGCGCAGAAAGGCGCGGGCGATCGCGATGCGCTGGCGCTGGCCACCCGAGAGCTGACTGCCGTTGGGGCCGATACGGGTGGCGAGACCTTCGGGCAGGGCCTGAATGAAGTCCCAGGCATGGGCTGCACGCGCGGCGGCCTCGATCTGTGCAAGCGGCGTCTGCGGCTGGCCGTAGGCGATGTTGGCGGCGACGCTGTCGTCGAACAGCACCACATGCTGGCCGACCCAGCCCAGTTGCGCGCGCAGCCAGCCCAGCGGCAGTGTGTCGAGCGCTTCGCCGTCGAGCAGGATGCGGCCGTGCTGCGGTAAGAAGAAACGTGCGATGAGATTGATCAGCGTGCTCTTTCCGCTGCCCGATGCGCCGACCAGCGCAATCGTTTCGCCTGGATGGATGCTCAGGTCGAAGCTGTCCAGGGCCAGTCCATTCTGCCCCGGGTAGCTGAACCCGACCTGCTCGAAGCGCAGCTCGCCGCGTGCGCGGGGGCGCGTGGCACCGGTGGCGTCGACAGTGTCTGTTTCGACGGCGGTATCCAGCAGTTCGAAAATGCTCTGCGCGCCGGCGAGCCCGCGCTGGATGACTGCGTTGATGTTGGTCAGGCGCCGGATAGGCTCGAACAGCATCGACATCGCGGTGACGAAGGAGACGAACTCACCCGGACTCAGCCTGTTTTCGGCCGAGAGCGCGGACGCGGTCCAGATCACCGCCGACACTGCCGCTGCGGCAAGCACCTGCACCAGCGGCGCGTTGGCCGATGACACCCGCACGGTGTGCATCGTCTGTTTGCGCAGCCGCTCTGCAAGGCTGGCGAAGCGCTGGTCTTCGTAGTCGTGGGTGCCGAACAGCTTGACTTCGCGGATGCCCGACAGCGAGGCTTCCACTGCGCCGGTGACGCGGCCGGTGGTGACCTGCATGTCGCGGTTCGATCCGCGCAGCTTGCGGCTCGCCACCCGGATCAGCCACGCCACGACCGGCGCGATGGCCAGGATCAGCAGCGTGAGCTCCCAGGCGGTGTAGATCAGGTAGCCGGTGAGGCCGAGGATTACGAAACTGTCGCGGATGACGATGATCCACGCGTTCGACAGCGCTGCACCCACCTGCGGGATGTCGTACAGGATGCGCGACAGCATGCGCCCGCCGGATTCGGCCTGATGCACGGACAGCGGCAGGTGGAGCTGATGGCGAAACACCGCCTGACGCAGGTCGGTGATGGCCTTGTTGGCGATCCACTGGCTGGAAACGTTGGCGACATACTCGGCGATGCCCTTGCCGAGAAAGGCCAGCATCAGGAACAGCGGAATCTGCCATTGTGCAGTGTGGTTCTTGCCGATCAGGCTCTCGTCGATCAGCGGCTTGAGCAGGGCTGGCAGCACCGGCTCAAGCGAGGCGGCCGCAATCATGGCCAGCACCGACAGCACCACGACCTTGCGATACGGGCGCAGCGTGCCGAGCAGGCGGCGGTAGAGCGAAAGCGAGTCCTTCATTCGCGGTGCAGCACCTTG
>JALNWS010000142.1 GCA_023230755.1 Azoarcus sp. | reverse complement strand
TACGTGCTCGAGACCGGCGCGATCGCCATGGAAGGCCCGGCGGTGCAGCTCAAGGACGACCCGCGCGTGATCGAGGCCTACCTCGGCCTCGGCGGCAAGCACCAGGAAATGCTGGCCACCTGAAAGTAGTCCTGAAGCGATGGAAAGCAAACCATCACAAGAAGGGTAGGTGCCTGCACGAGCGGGCAAAACCCTCGCAGAAGCGTCAGATGAATTCGATCCCGATAAGGGACGAAACATGAAAACCAAAGGAGCGAAAATGAAAGTCAGGAAACTCGCCGTACTGTGTTCTGCCGCCGTCGTACTTTTCAGTCAGGCGGCGCAGGCCGATATCAACGTTGGCGTGTCGCTGTCTTCCACCGGTCCGGGCGCATCGCTCGGGATTCCGGAGAAGAACGCGTTTGCCATCCTGCCAACTTCGGTTGCAGGCGAAAAGATCAACTACATCATGCTCGACGATGCTTCCGATCCGTCGATTGCGACCAAGAACGCGCGCAAGCTGGTATCCGAAGACAATGTCGATGTGCTGGTCGGCTCTGCGATTACCCCGGCATCGCTTGCGATCGCCGAGATGGCGTTCGAGAGCAAGACGCCGCAAATCGCGATCTCGCCAATCAATCTCCCGCCCGAGAAGAACCACTGGGTTTTCCGCACGCCGCAACACGTCAATGTGATGGCCAGTGCGCTTGTTGGCCACATGAAGGCGAACGGGGTGAAAACGCTGGGCTTCATCGGGTTCTCCGATGCGTATGGCGAAGACTGGCTGGTCGCCCTCAAGCCCATGCTGGCGGAAGCGGGAATCAAACTCGGCGCGGTGGAGCGCTATAACCGCGCCGATACTTCGGTGACTGGCCAGGTGCTCAAGCTGGTGTCGACCCGTCCTGACGCCATTCTGGTCGTGGGTTCGGGCAGCCCCGCAGCCTTGCCCCAGACCAGCCTCGTCGAACGCGGCTTCAAGGGGCAGATCTATCAGACGCACGCAGCAGCCAATCAGGCGTTCCTCGGCGTTGCCGGCAAGTCAGCTAACGGTGTCGTGCTGCCGGTCGGCCCTGTCGTTGTTGTCGATCAGATCCCTGCCGTGCACCCGTCCAAGAAAGCGGGTGAAACTTTCGTCAGCCAGTACGAGCAGAAATACGGTGCTGGGAGCTTCTCCTCCTTTGCCGGCCATGCGCATGATGCCTTCCGTTTGATCGAGGCTGCGGTTCCGGTTGCGCTCAAAACCGCCAAGCCGGGTACGCCGGCCTTCCGCATGGCACTGCGCGACGCGATGGAAAGCAACCAGGATGTCGTCGGCGTGCATGGCGTGTTCAACATGACGCCGACGGACCACTTCGGTCTGGACCAGCGCGGTCGCGTGCTCGTCCGTGTCGAGAACGGCGCGTACAAGCTGCTGGCGCAATAAGGCTGACAGGGAAATGGGGAGTCCTATGGATAAAGTGATTCGCGACGCCGAGCGCATGTTTGCCAAGTCGGTTGTCAATGTCGAAACGCGGGGAGATGGAACGCGGGTCCTGCGGTCCGGGATTCCTCTTCCCGAAACCTACACACGTTGTGTCGGGGACTGGCTCGAACACTGGGCGCGGGCCCGGCCCGACAGCCTCTACCTGGCAGAACGTGATGAAAACGACGAATGGCGGAAGATCACCTACGGTGAAGCGCGCCGCAGGGTTGTCGGTATTGCCACCTGGATGCTCGGCCAGAGTCTGTCTGCCGAAAGACCGGTCGTGATCCTGTCTGACAACTCGATCGAGCATGCCTTGCTGTCGCTGGCCGCAATGCACATCGGTGTGCCGGTGTCATCGATCTCGCCGGGCAACTCGTTGATGTCGAAGGACCACGCCAAGCTCAAGGGCAACATCGAATTGCTGCGGCCGGGGGTGATCTATGCTGACCCGGTTGAGCGCTTTGCGCCTGCACTGGCTGCCATCCGGGATCTGCACGACGGGGTGGTGGTTGCGGGCAGAAACAGCACGGTGCTTGAGGGGGCCGTGCCATTTTCGGCGCTGGAGCAGACGTCGGACGAGGCAGCGGTGATGGCGGCCTTCGACAGGATCACGCCTGAATCCATCGGCAAGTTCCTGTTCACCTCGGGCTCGGTCGGTTCGCCCAAGGCGGTGATCAACACGCAGCGCATGATGTGTTCCAACCAGATGGCCAAGGAACTGGTGTGGCCCTTCCTTGCCGAGAACCGTCCGGTACTGGTGGAGTGGCTACCGTGGAGCCATACGTTTGGTGGCAATCACAACTTCAATCTGGTGTTGCGCTGGGGCGGCACGATCTACATCGATGACGGCAAGCCGACGCCGGCCGGGCTCGACAAGACTGTCCGCAACCTCAGGGAGATTGCGCCCACGCTGTATTTCAACGTGCCGCGCGCCTATGACATGCTGGTGCCACTGCTGCGTCAGGACGCACAGTTGCGCGACACCTTCTTCAGTCGCCTGAACCTCATTTTCTATGCCGGTGCGGCCTTGCCCCACCACCTGTGGGAAGGGCTCGAGGTGTTGTCCGAGAAGGTCACCGGGACCAAGGTCACCATGGTGTCGTCCTGGGGCTCGACCGAAACCGCACCGACGTGCACCGACAGTCACTTCGAGGCCGAGCGACCAGGCGTGATCGGTGTGCCGGTCCCCGGAACCGCGCTCAAGCTGGTTCCTTCGGCGGACAAGCTCGAGGTGAGGGTGAAGGGGCCGAACGTCTTTCCGGGCTACTGGAAGCAGCCCGAGATCACGGCCAAGTCATTCGATGACGAGGGCTATTACATGATCGGTGACGCGGTCGAGTTTCTCGACGAGCGTTTTCCGGAGAAGGGGCTGCTGTTCGACGGCCGCGTGGGCGAGGACTTCAAGCTGCTCACCGGCACCTGGGTGCACGTCGGTGCGCTGCGTGTGGCGGGTATCGACGCCATGAAACCGGTGGCACAGGACATCGTCGTCACCGGCCACGACCGCGACGAGATCGGCTTCCTGGTGTTCCCCAACATTCCGGAGTGTCGTTCCCTGTGTCCGGATCTGCCACCTGATGCGCCGATGATCGATCTGCTGATGAACCCCGCCGTGCGCCAGCGCGTACGTCAGGGCATGGCGTTGATGAAGCAGACCGGCGGTGGCTCTTCCACCTATCCGTCGCGTGCCTTGCTGATGGCCGAGCCGCCCTCGGTGGAGGCGGGTGAGATCACCGACAAGGGATATATCAACCAGCGCATGACGCTTGCACGACGTGCGGATCTGGTTGAGTACCTGCACGCAGACGTTGTGGACAAGACGGTGATCACCGTTCATTCCGCCAACTGAGAAACCGAGGATAAAAGCATGAGCGAACAACTGGTCAAGACCTCGGCCGAGGATACGATCTACACCATCACGCTGGCACGGCCGGACAAGCGCAACGCAGTAAGCGACCGTTTGCTGGCTGCGCTCGAGGCGGCGCTGATTGCCACACCTGAGGGTACGCGGGCGATCGTTCTGGCGGGTGAGGGCGAGCACTTCTGCGCCGGTCTCGATCTGACCGAGCACCAGCACCGCGAACCCTTTGGCGTAATGCAGCACTCGCGTGGCTGGCACCGCATTTTCGACCGCATCCAGAACGGCGGCATTCCCGTGATCGCAGCCATGCAGGGGGCGGTGATCGGTGGCGGTCTGGAGTTGGCGACGGCCACCCACGTCCGGGTTTCCGAGCCCAGCACGATCTATCAGTTGCCCGAAGGCCGTCACGGCATCTTCGTGGGTGGTGGCGCGTCGGTTCGTGTGGCCAAGATCATCGGCCCCGGACGCATGTGCGAAATGATGCTGACCGGACGCATCCTCGATGCCGACGAAGGCCTGCGCCTTGGCCTGTCGCATTACCTTGTCGGCGCCGGCGAATCGCTGGCGAAGGCGCAGGCGTTGGCGCGCCGCATTGCCGAGAACGCGCCGATGGCGAACTGGGCGATGGTCTCTGCCATCTCCCGTATCGACAACATGGCCACCGATGACGGCTTCTTCGTCGAATCGCTGACCGCAGCCCTGACACAGACCAGCCCCGAAGTGGCCGAACGCATCGGGCACTTCCTCACCCGCAAAGGCAAGGGACCGCAAAAATGAACAAGCATTTCGAAGATTCCGAAGCATCCGCACTCGTCAATAGCTACGATGACATCTGGCTGGTCGCCGGCCAGCGCACGCCCTTTGTCGACTACAACGGCGCCTTGCGTGACGTCTCGCCGACCGACCTCGGCATCTTTGCCGCCCGTGCCCTGTTCGAGAAGAGCGGCGTGCCTGCGTCCGAGGTCGGTGGCACCATCGCTGGCAACATGGCACAGGCCAGTTTCGATGCCTATTTTCTGCCTCGCCACATTGGCCTGTACTCGGGCCTGAATCCGAACGCACCTGCCGTTCTGGTGCAGCGCCTGTGCGGCACCGGGTTCGAGGCCATCCTGACCGCGGCAGACCATATCAAGCTGGGCAAGGCCAAGGTGATGCTGTGCGTCGGTACCGAGTCGATGTCGCGCAACCCGGTGTCCTCATACACCCATCGCGCAGGCTTTCGCATGGGGCAGGTCGAGTTCAAGGACTTCCTGTGGGAAGCAACCAAGGACCCGGTGTTCGGTGGCGGCATGGGCGATACCGCCGAGAATCTCGCGAAGATGTACGGCATTGGTCGCGAAGAGGTCGACCGATTCGCGGAGCAGAGCTTTGCCCGCGCCGCAGCCGCATGGGATGCGGGCTATTTTGCGGATGAGGTCAGTACCGTGGTCAACAGCAAATGGGAGCTCGAGGGTTATCAGCCGCGCAGTCTCAAGCTCGCCGATCGCGCCCAGCACTGCGAGCGCGACGGTCATGTGCGCCCGACCACTTTCGAGACGCTGCAGAAACTTCGCCCTGCCTTCGGTGGTGTGCAGACGGGCGGCAACAGCTCGGCCATCGTCGATGGCGCGGCGGCCGTGATCGTGGCGCATGGTGACTGGGTTCGTGCCAATGGCATCAAGCCCCTGGCGCGCATCGTCGCCGGTGCTGCGGTCGCCGTGCCGCCTGAAATCATGGGGATCGGCCCTGCGCCTGCGATCCGCGCGGCGGCGAAATCGGCCGGCATCACGGTGGGCGATCTGGGCCGCATCGAGATCAACGAAGCTTTCGGTGCGCAATACCTCGCCTGCGAGCGTGAACTCGGGCTCGATCGCGACAAGAGCAACGTGCATGGCGGCGCCATCGCGATCGGTCACCCGCTGGGCGCATCTGGCGTTCGTCTCACCACCACAGTCGCCCGCGAACTGAAGGAGGCCGGCCTGCAGTATGGCGTTTCGTCGGCCTGCGCCGGTGGCGGGCAAGGGGTGGCGATCGTGGTTGAGAACGCCAACTGAGGGGCAGACGGAGTACAGCATGAAATTCGAGAACAACACCTTCATCGTCACCGGCGGGGCCTCGGGCCTGGGCGAAGCCAGTGTGCGGGCATTGCATGCAGCGGGCGCCAATGTGGTGATTGCCGACCTCAACGTCGAGCTTGGCAATCAGCTGGCGTCGGCACTGGGTGAGCGCGCGGTCTGTGTCCGGACCAACGTTGCTGACGAAACCGATGCCAGCGCCGCAGTCGATCTGGCGGTATCGCGCTTTGGTGGCCTGCACGGCCTGATCAACTGTGCCGGCATCGGCACCGCCGGCAAGGTGCTGGGCAAGGAGGGGCCGATGGCGTTGGAGAGCTTCTCCCGCACCATCCAGGTCAATCTGATCGGCACCTTCAACATGATCCGGCTGGCGGCGGAAGCCATGGCCCGCTGCGAAGCACAGGCCGACGGCGAGCGCGGCGTGATCGTCAACACCGCGTCGGTTGCCGCCTACGAGGGGCAGATCGGGCAGGCGGCTTATGCAGCGTCGAAAGGCGGCATCGTGTCGATGACGCTGCCGATCGCGCGGGAACTGGCACGCAGCGGCATCCGCGTGGTCACCATCGCGCCCGGACTGTTCCTGACCCCGATGATGCACACACTGCCGCCCGAAGTGCAGCAGTCACTGGGTGAATCGGTGCCATTCCCGCAGCGTCTCGGCCAGCCGGCCGAATACGCGAAGCTGGTCTGCAGCATCGTCGACAACATCATGATCAACGGCGAAACCATCCGGCTGGACGGAGCGATCCGGCTTGCACCGCGCTGACAAGGAAGATCTCATGGCACGCAGCAACATTTTTCGCATGCGCATTGCGTTCAGCGATTGCGATCCGGCACAGATCGTTTTTTTCGCCAACTATTTCAAGTGGTTCGACACGTCGAGCCGCGAGTTCTTTACCGCCTGCGGCGTGCCGAGCTGGCGCGACACGCTGGCCACGCGCGGCATCATCGGCACCCCGCTGGTGGATGCACAGGCAAAGTTCATGAGTTCCGCAACCTATGGCGAGGATATCGAGATCGAATCCTCGGTCGAGACCTGGAACAACAAGAGCTTTGTCATGCGCCATGTTGCCCGG
The DNA here is from genome assembly GCA_023230755.1 of Azoarcus sp. Classification (GTDB taxonomy): domain Bacteria; phylum Pseudomonadota; class Gammaproteobacteria; order Burkholderiales; family Rhodocyclaceae; genus Parazoarcus. The sequence goes on along the minus strand of JALNWS010000142.1, from coordinate 4,265 downwards.
CGCGGCGATACCGTGCTGTGCGAAGGGCGTGAGGTGCAGGTGTTTGCCATTCAGGACCCGGAAAATCCGCTGCGTATCAAGGCCGTGCCGATTCCGGAAGACATTCGCGCCGCCTGCGAGTAACCAGCGCAACACGAGCCGTCCCGATCGCTCTGGCATCGGGGCGAGGAGACTTCATCATGTTCGATTACAACGCGCCCTTGCGCGACATGCAGTTCATCCTGAACGAGCTTGCCGGGCTCGATGCCATCGCGAGCCTGCCGGGCTGCGAGGATGCGTCGCCCGATCTGGTGGCGGCCATCCTCGAAGAAGCCGGCAAGTTCGCCGCCGGCGTGCTCGCCCCGATCAACCGCCAGGGTGATCTGCAGGGCTGCAGGCTGGAAGATGGACAGGTGCTTGCACCCGATGGCTGGCAGGCCGCTTACGACCAGTTCCGCGATGCGGGCTGGCTCGGGCTGTCGCTGCCGACCGAGTTTGGCGGTCAGGGGCTGCCAAAGCTGGTGTCCACGCCGGTGTGGGAGATGTGGTTCTCCACCAATATGGCCTTCACCATGCTGCCGCAACTCAACGTCAGCCAGGCCGAAGCCCTGCTGATCGCGGCCAGCGAGGAACAGAAGGCGACGTGGCTGCACAAGGTGGTGAGCGGTGAGTGGAGCAGCACGATGAACCTCACCGAACCGCAGGCCGGTTCGGACCTCGCTGCCACCCGCACACGTGCCGAGCCCGCCGGTGACGGCAGCTACCGCATCTACGGACAGAAGATCTTCATCTCATACGGCGAGCATGAACTCACGCCCAACATCGTGCACCTGGTGCTGGCCCGTTTGCCGGATGCGCCGGCTGGGGTAAAGGGGCTGTCGCTGTTCATCGTGCCCAAGTTTCTGGTCGGTCCGGATGGCGCACCGGGGGCGAAGAACGACGTGCGCTGCATCTCCATCGAACACAAGATGGGCATTCACGGCAGTCCGACCTGCACCCTGAGTTTCGGCGATCAGGGCGGCGCCACCGGCTACCTCGTGGGCGCGCCCAATCGTGGCCTGGAAACCATGTTCATCATGATGAACGAGGCCCGTTTCGGTGTCGGCGTGCAGGGGGCTGGACTGGGCGAACGGGCCTGGCAGTTTGCACTCGCTTATGCGCAGGATCGCGTTCAGGGGCGGGATGCGGTCAGCGGCGAAACCGGCAGGCCGATCATCCATCACCCGGACGTCAAGCGCATGCTGCTGGGCATGCGGGCGCGGGTGATGGCCATGCGGGCCCTGTTGTACACCGCAGCCGGCTGGTTCGATTTTGCCCATCACAGTCCCGACGCAGCGCAGGCAGACAAGTGCCGACGCTATGTAGACCTGCTGATGCCGGTGGCCAAGGGCTGGTGCACTGAGGTCGGCAACGATGTCTGCGACGAGGCCATCCAGGTCTTCGGTGGCATGGGTTTCGTCGAAGAGACCGGGGTAGCCCAGTTCTTTCGCGACGCCCGCATCATTACCATTTACGAGGGCACCACCGGCATTCAGGCCAACGATCTGGTCGGGCGCAAGATCCTGCGCGAGCGCGGGGCGACGCTGAGCGAGTTGATCGCCGACATCCGTGGCACTGTCAGTCAGCTCGAAGAGGATGGCGAGCTGGCATCGATTGGCGCCGGGCTGGCAGTGCAACTGGACAGCCTGGAGCAGACCCTGGAGTGGATGCTCTCCAACGGCAAGGATCGCCTTGGAGATGTACTGGCGGGGGCGGTGCCATTTCTGCACCTGCTCGGTACCGTGTGCGGTGGCTGGCAACTCGCGCGCGCAGCGCAGGCCGCGCGTCGCCGCATCATGGCGGCTGAAGGCGATGCGCAGTATCACGCCAGCCTGATCGAACTTGCGCGCTTCTACATGACGACCTTCGGGCCACAGGTCATGGCGCATGCGACCACGGTTCGGGCGTCGGGCGAGGTGCTGGTGCGCTTCGATACGTCGGTGTTCTGAGCGGTCTTCTCGTTCGTATCCAGCGGGTACAGTCTCCTCGGTTCCTCGTACCCGCTTTTGTCTGCCCACTGGATGGCGCTGCCGCCCAGTGGGTATTTTTTATTTCGTTCGGTATCAGGTGAGGCAGGGATATCCGGGGTGGTCTAAAGTCCGTTTTTCCGACAAGCTATACCCGTTCGATGTATCCACCCTCTTTCCCGCCGATGTCCACCCTTCTTCCTCTCGCACTGCTGAGTGACGCAACAGCGTCGCGGCCAGAGCAGTGCCACGTCGTACTTGCCCTGTGCGCCGAGTGGTGCGGTACCTGCCGCTCCTTCCGTCCTGTGCTTGAGCAGCTCGCATTGGCGCACCCGCATATCGTGTTCTCGTGGCTGGATATCGAGGACGAGGCCGATCTGGCCAATGATCTGGATGTCGAGACCTTTCCGACGCTGGCGATCTTTCGCGATGGCGCGCCACTGTACTTCGGCGCATCCTTGCCGTTGGCGGACGTGGTTGCCAAACTGATCCGCGCGGCAGAGGCGGCTGGCGGGCCGATGTCGCAGATTCCGCCGGAAATTGCCGACATGGCGGATGCGCTGTTTGCACGGGACGCAGATCGCTCGCTATTGCACGGACGCTGACCGATGAGCCTCCCGGGCGGCGGCTGACAAGGGTATATTCCGCCCTCCGCCAACGGTCAGGTCCGTTCGACTCGCATCGGCTGCTTTCCTTCGGGACGGCCTCAACACCCAAGGACATCATGCCCATTCCCACCATCGACCCGTCTACCTACGCCAACCAGCTCGCGGACAAAGTGTCGCAGTTCAAGCACAACTTCGCGCCCTTTGCGCTTCCCGAGCCCGAGGTCTTTGCTTCCGAGCCCCAGCACTACCGCATGCGCGCCGAGTTCAGGATGTGGCATGAAGGGGAGCGGATCGACTACGCAATGTTCGACCCCGCAGAGCCCAAGGTGCCGGTGACGATCGAACATTTTCCTCAAGCCTGCGAGGCCATCAGCGCCATGATGCCGCGACTGCGCGAGCGTCTGCAGGCCAGCCTGGTGCTCCGGCACCGTCTGTTCCAGGTTGAATTTCTGGCTACCCTGAGCGGCGAAATGCTGATCACGCTGGTGTATCACCGCCCGCTGGATGAGACGTGGGAGCCGGCTGCACGAACGCTTGCTGCCGAACTTGGCGTGAAGCTGATCGGGCGCAGCCGCAAGCAGAAGATCGTGCTGGAGCAGGACTGGGTGCTCGAATCCTTCGAGCTCAACGGACGTCAGTTGCGCTACCAGCAGATCGAGGGCAGTTTTACCCAGCCCAATGCCGGCGTTAACCGCAAGATGCTGGGGTGGGCCTGCGCCCAGGCTGCCGGCCTCGATGGCGATCTGCTCGAACTCTACTGCGGCAACGGCAACTTCACCGTCGCGCTCGCACCGTGCTTTGACCGTGTGCTCGCGACCGAAGTGAGCAAGACCTCGGTCGGTGCCGCGCATTACAACCTCGACGCCAACGCGATCGACAATGTGCAGATGGTGCGCATGTCGAGCGAGGAGATCAGCGGCGCGCTGGCCCGCACGCGCGAATACCTGCGCATGAAGGATGTCGATCTCGACAGCTACCACTTCACCACGCTCTTCGTTGATCCGCCGCGCAGCGGACTGGACGAGCCGACGGTGGAACTCGCGCGCGGCTTCGATCGAATCCTTTACATTTCGTGCAACCCGCAGACACTGCAGGACAATGTTGCTGCGCTGCAGAGCACGCACAAGATCAGCGCTGCCGCCGTGTTCGACCAGTTTCCGTATACGCACCATCTGGAGTGCGGACTGCTGCTGACACGGCGTTGACCCACAACGACCGCAAAATTGACGTTGCGCAGGCGACGACCATGCAGACCACCCACACGAAGTCTCAAAGGAGCAGCACATGGCACGACTGAAGGTTTCGCACAGAACGGTCTATCGCTACAGCGAACCGGTGGCATTCAGCGAGCACCGTTTCATGTGCCGTCCGCGGGACAGTCACGACCTGCGCCTGGTCGATACCGGGATCAGCATCAGTCCGCAGCCGACGCTGCGCTGGATTCACGATGTGTTCAGCAATTCGGTGCTGATTGCGAGCTTCGAGGGGAAGGCGTCAGAGTTGGTGTTCGATTCGACCTTCGTGGCCGAACATTATCCGGTCCAAGCCAATGTCGATATGATCGAGCCCCACGCCGAACGGCTTCCGTTCAGCTACGAGGCGGGCGAGATACCGGATCTGGCGCGCTGTAACGAGCGCCAGTATGCGGACCCTGAACACCGCGTTGACGCCT
>JALNWS010000141.1 GCA_023230755.1 Azoarcus sp. | reverse complement strand
TGGTTGCAGCGGACGACGGCGTGATGCCGCAGACCCGTGAAGCGATTCACCACGCCAGGGCAGCCAATGTGCCAATCGTGGTGGCGATCACCAAGATCGACAAGCCTGAAGCAAACCTTGAACGCGTCAAGCAGGAACTGGTCGCTGAGAGCGTGATTCCGGAAGAGTACGGCGGCGACACGATGTTCATGCCGGTTTCCGCGAAGAGCGGTGAGGGCGTCGATGCACTGCTTGAGGCGCTGCTGCTTCAGGCCGAAGTGCTCGAACTGACCGCACCGGTCGAATCTGCGGCCAAGGGTCTGATTGTGGAAGCACGCCTCGACAAGGGACGTGGTCCGGTTGCTTCGCTGCTGGTGCTGTCCGGCACCCTGCACAAGGGCGACGTGTTGCTTGTCGGTGCGACGTTCGGTCGTATCCGTGCAATGCTCGACGAGAATGGGAAGTCGATCGATGCTGCAGGACCTTCGATTCCGGTCGAAATCCTGGGGCTCTCCGATGTGCCGGCGGCCGGTGACGAGGCGATTGTGCTCGGCGACGAAAAGAAGGCGCGCGAGATTGCGCTCTTCCGTCAGGGCAAGTTCCGCGACGTCAAGCTGGCCAAGCAGCAGGCGGCCAAGCTCGAGAGCATGTTCGAGCAGATGTCGGACGGCGAGGTCAAGAGCCTCCCGCTCATCATCAAGGCCGACGTACAGGGTTCTCAGGAAGCGCTGGTGCAGTCGCTGGTCAAGCTCTCGAACGACGAAGTCCGCGTCAATGTCATTCACGGCGCGGTCGGTGCCATTTCCGAGTCGGATGTGAACCTTGCGCAGGCCTCGGGTGCGGTGATCATCGGCTTCAATACGCGTGCCGACGCTGGTGCACGCAAGCTGGCCGAGACCTTCGGTGTTGATATCCGCTACTACAACATCATTTACGATGCTGTGGATGAGGTTCGTTCCGCGCTGTCGGGCATGCTGTCTCCGGAGAAACGCGAGGAAGTCATCGGTCTGGTGGAAATTCGCCAGGTCTTCACGATTTCCCGTGTCGGTTCGGTTGCCGGCTGTTACGTGCTCGAAGGCATGGTCAGACGCGGTTCTTCCGTGCGTCTGCTGCGCAACCATACGGTGGTGTGGTCGGGCGAGCTCGAATCGCTCAAGCGCTTCAAGGATGATGTCAAGGAGGTCAAGTTCGGTTACGAATGCGGTCTCCAGCTCAAGAACTACAACGACATTCACGAAGGCGACCAGCTCGAGGTGTTCGAGATCAAGGAAATTGCACGGACGCTTTGATCAATGCCTAAGGAATATTCCCGCAGCCAGCGCGTGGTGGAGCAGATCCGCCGCGAGCTGGCAGAGCTGATCAGGCTCGAAGTTAAGGATCCGCGTGTCGGATTCATCACGCTGACCGACGTCGAGATCACGCCAGACTATGCGCACGCCAAGGTCTTCTTTACCGCGATGATGGGTAAGGAAACCGTGCCGGAAATCCTTCAGGGGTTGCGGCGGGCGAGTGGATTCCTGCGCCGTGAACTCGGTCGCCGGATTCGTATTCATACCATCCCCGAGCTGCATTTCGAGTACGACCAGTCGGTAGAGGAGGGCAGTCGCATGTCCCAGCTTATCGACCAGACCGTGCGCGAGGACGAGGCACGCAGCCGGGATGAGAACGACGACTGACCGCGCGTGCTGTCTTGAAGCGTACTCAGCGCAAGATCATTCGTCGTGTGGTTGACGGCGTGCTGCTGCTCGACAAGCCCCAGGGGCTGACGTCGAACGCAGCGCTGCAGACGGCTCGCCGTCTGCTCAACGCAGCAAAGGCCGGCCATACCGGCACGCTCGATCCGATGGCAAGCGGCCTGCTCCCGCTGACTTTCGGGGAGGCCACCAAGTTTTCCCAGATGCTGCTCGATGCGGACAAGGCCTACGAGGCCGGCGTGCAACTGGGCGTCGATACCGATACGGGCGACGCTGAGGGGCAGGTGCTTGCAACGCATCCTGTTGCAGTGAGCGAAGAAGCGTTGCGCATGGTGTTGTCGCGATTTGTCGGTGACATCGAACAGGTGCCGCCGATGTATTCGGCGCTCAAGCGCGATGGAAAACCATTGTACGAATATGCGCGTGCGGGTATCGAGCTTGAACGCGAAGCGCGCAAGGTAAGGATTTCCTCGATCGATCTGGTGTCCTTTGATGGCACTCGGTTCGTGATTCGGGTCGATTGCAGCAAGGGAACCTATATTCGTTCGCTTGCGATGGATATCGGTGCGGCCTTGGGTTGTGGGGCACATCTTTGTGCCTTGCGGCGGACGCGGATCGGTGACTTCGGTATCGAGGACGGCGTTCCGCTGGCGCAGCTGGAAGCGGCAGAGATGGACGCACGGGACGGTATGCTGGCACCGGCAGATACGCTGGTGAGCGCATTTCCGCGCATCGATCTTGACGTGCAGCAAACGCAGTACATGCTCCAGGGGCGGCCGCTTAGCCTGCCGGAGCAGGGCAAAGGTTTTGCCCGGATCTACGGTCCGGATGCTTTTATCGGCCTGGCCGAGTGGAAGCCAGACGGAAAACTGTGGGCGAAACGTCTCATCGCAACGGGTGAGTCGAATCAAAGTACGTGATTTTGATTGAATTCTTGGTGCGGCAATGGGTATAATCCGCCGCTTCTGATTGGCCGAACGAAAAGAGTAAACACGCACATGTCTCTCGATATTGCAACCAAGGCGCAAGTCGTCTCCGATTACCAGCGCGCTCCGGGCGATACCGGTTCGCCGGAAGTCCAGGTCGCCCTGCTGACCGCCCGTATCAATGGCCTGACCGGCCACTTCAAGGAACACGCGAAGGATCATCACTCCAGTCGTGGTCTGCTGAAGATGGTCAGCCAGCGCCGCAAGCTGCTCGACTACCTGAAAGGTCGCAATGCCGAGAGCTATCGTAGCCTGATCGAGCGTCTGGGCCTGCGCAAGTAAGTCGCTGCTCGTGATCAGCCCGACAGCGCCCGAAACGGCTGCCTGAGCAAGCAAAAGCCGGGGCGACCCCTTAGGGTCGCTCCGGCTTTGTCACATTCAGGACGGGTTTCGGCCTGTTCCTGCAGTTGTTGTTCGCTGCATCCAATGTTTAAAGGAATTTCCCTTGCCTACTTCCATCAAGAAATCTTTCGCCTACGGCGCGCACACCGTCACCCTCGAAACCGGCGAGATTGCTCGTCAGGCCGGCGGTGCCGTGATCGTCAATATGGACGACACCATGGTGCTGGCCACCGTGGTTGCAGCCAAGGAAGCCAAGCCGGGTCAGGACTTCTTCCCGCTGACCGTCGACTACGTCGAGAAGTTTTACGCTGCCGGCCGTATCCCCGGTGGTTTCTTCAAGCGTGAAGGCCGTCCGACCGAAAAGGAAACGCTGACCTCGCGCCTGATCGACCGTCCGATCCGCCCGCTGTTTCCGGAAGGCTTCAATAACGAAGTCCAGGTCATCGCGCTGGTCCTGTCGCTGAACCCCGAAGTCGATGCCGACATCCCGGCGATGATCGCTGCCTCGGCCGCGCTGGCAATTTCCGGCGTGCCCTTCAGCGGCCCCATCGGCGCCGCACGCGTCGGTTACGCCGATGGCCAGTACCTCCTCAACCCCACCACCGAGCAACTCAAGACGAGCGAGCTCAACCTGGTGGTTGCCGGTACCGAAGCCGCTGTGCTGATGGTCGAATCCGAAGCACGCGAACTGTCCGAAGAAGTCATGCTCGGTGCCGTGGTGTTCGGTCACGAACAGATGCAGCATGCCATCCGTGCGATCAACGAACTGGTTGAAGTCGCCGGCAAGCCGGAATGGGACTGGAAGCCGGCTCCCGCCAACGAGGCGCTGATCGCGCGTGTCGAAGAGCTGGCCAAGGCCGACCTCGAAGCGGCTTTCAATATCACCAGCAAGCAGGCCCGCAGTGCCCGCATCAGTGAAATCCTGAAGGCGACGGTTGCTGCGCTGACCGAAGGTGTCGAAGTGGCGCCGTCGCTCAACGAAGTGAAGGACATCTTCTTCAACCTCGAGTCCGGAATCGTCCGCAGCCGCATCCTGAACGGTGAGCCGCGTATCGACGGCCGTGACACCCGCACCGTGCGTCCGATCGAGATCCGCACCGGCGTGCTGCCGCGTGCCCACGGTTCGGCACTGTTTACCCGTGGCGAAACCCAGGCGCTGGTGGTTGCCACCCTTGGTACCGGTCGCGACGAGCAGATCATCGACGCAATCGCCGGCGAGTACCGCGAAAACTTCATGCTGCATTACAACTTCCCGCCGTTCTGCACTGGCGAAACGGGTCGTTTCGGCATCACCAAGCGTCGCGAAGTCGGTCATGGCCGTCTTGCCAAGCGCGCGCTGATCGCTGCCCTGCCGAAGCCGGAAGACTTCAGCTACACCGTGCGTCTGGTATCGGAAATTACCGAATCGAACGGTTCGAGCTCGATGGCTTCCGTGTGTGGTGGCTCGCTGGCACTGATGGACGCCGGTGTGCCGATGACCGCTCACGTGGCCGGTATCGCCATGGGCCTGATCAAGGACGGCAACCGCTTCGCCGTGCTGACCGATATCCTGGGTGACGAAGATCACCTCGGTGACATGGACTTCAAGGTGGCCGGTACCGAAAACGGTATCACTGCGCTGCAGATGGACATCAAGATCCAGGGCATCACCAAGGAGATCATGAAGGTCGCGCTGTCGCAGGCGGGTGAGGGTCGCATCCACATCCTGGGCCTGATGAAGCAGTCGCTCGACACCGCGCGTGTCGAAGTGTCCGAGTTCGCGCCGCGCATGGTCAACATCAAGATCAACCCCGAGAAGATCCGCGACGTGATCGGCAAGGGCGGGGCAGTGATCCGCGGTCTGCAGGAAGAGACCGGTGCCGTGATCGAGATTCAGGACGACGGCAACGTCACCATCTCCTGCGTCAGCGCTGAAGGCGCGCAGGCGGCTAAGGCCAAGATCGAGGCGATTACCGCCGAAGTCGAAGTCGGCAAGATCTACGAAGGCACGGTCGTGCGTCTGCTCGACTTCGGCGCCATCGTGAACATCATGCCGGGGCGCGATGGTCTGCTGCACGTGTCGCAGATTGCCAACGAGCGCGTGAATAACGTCGCCGACTACGTCAAGGAAGGTCAGGCTGTCCGCGTCAAGGTCCTCGAGACCGACGAGCGTGGCAAGATCCGCCTGAGCATGAAGGCCCTGCTTGAGCAGGCTTCATCGAACTGATCGGCGCACTTCGCCGCAAGGTAAAAAAAGGGACGCTGCGGCGTCCCTTTTTTGTGCTCGCTGCTGGCTGCAGCGTTCTTTGTGCAAGGAGTGGGTTCAGCGCGCAACCTGGCGCTCACGGATCTCCTCGAGGGTCTTGCAGTCGATGCACAGTGTGGCCGTAGGACGTGCCTCAAGGCGTTTCAGGCCGATTTCCACGCCACAGCTGTCACAGTACCCATACTCGCCGTCCTCGATCCGCTGGAGGGCTTCGTTGATCTTCTTGATCAGTTTGCGTTCGCGGTCGCGACTGCGCAATTCAAGCGACAGATCGGATTCCTGGCTTGCGCGATCATTGGGGTCGGCAAAGGACGTTGTTTCGTCCTGAAGTGTATGGACGGTGCGTTCGATGTCGTTGGACATTTCCTGTCTGAGCGCGGTGAGCATTTCGCGAAAATGGGCGGCCTGCTTCTCGCTCATGTAATCTTCGCCGGGCGCGGGGGTGTAGGAGGGGAACTGCCTGTGGAGGAATTCTTCTGCCATGACTTGAGAGACCTTAGCTAGGCGGTAATATGTTGGAGTTCCGTTAAATAGCAGAAATGATGGGGCTGGACAAGCACCCGCCATCACGTTTTCGACGCTTTGGCAGGCTGCGGCCACGAGGCTGAAACGACGCTTTGAAACGATTTTTTGAAAAATGTTTGACGGGCCGGGAAAGTATCTGTAAAGTGCGCGGCTCTCGGGGTGTAGCGCAGCCTGGTAGCGCATCTGCTTTGGGAGCAGAGGGTCGTGAGTTCGAATCCCACCACCCCGACCAGCTTCACCCCGATGCCCGCGGGATCTGCCCGTAGCTCAACTGGATAGAGCACCGGCCTTCTAAGCCGGGGGTTGCAGGTTCGATTCCTGCCGGGCAGGCCAGAGAAGTTGTCTGGAATGGATTTACAAGTTTCTGGACCTTGTCCCTGACAGGGTCCTGATGGCGGCGGCATTAGCTCAGTTGGTAGAGCATTGGATTGTGGCTCCAAAGGTCACCGGTTCGAAACCGGTATGTCGCCCCAAGCTACGAAGGGCATTTGCCCGACAAAAAACCGTCCATAGGGGCGGTTTTTTGTTTTCTGGTGCCTGCACTCATTCGCGCACTACGGTGACGCGGGTCGTCGAGATGGCAGCAAGGCGCCAGACGGTGTTTTTTCAAGACGCCGAAGTTCTCTGGCTAAAGATCCGGCGGGCGATGCCGATAGCCCGGACACTGGCCGCTTCGCTTGTCAGGTGCGGGTTCAGGGTTACGAGCAGTTCGCGGAGATTGTCATGAATAAAAATAGGTCCATGTCCCTGCGCAGTCGTCTGATTGCGCTTACTGTCGCCACTGTCATCGGACTTTGCGTGCTCTTCGTCGTCGTGCTCATGAGCGAGCGCCAGCAGTTGATGACGGACCGCAAGGAAAAGGTGCGCAACCTGGTCGAGGTCGCACACGCGACCGTCACCCACTTCGAGAAACTGGCTGCCAGTGGCGCGCTCGATGTTGCGGATGCTCAGAAGGCGGCCATCGAAGCATTGCGCGCAATGCGTTACGACAAGAACGAGTACTTCTGGATCAATGATCTGAATGATGTCATGGTCATGCACCCGATCCGGGGCGACCTTGACGGCAAGAAGCTTGACCAGTTCAAGGATGGAAGCGGCAAACTCCTGTTTGTCGAGTTCAGGGATGTCGTGAAGACAAAGGGTGCGGGCTTCGTCGAGTACACATGGGCCAAGCCCGGATCGGATGCACCGGTTCCCAAGGTGTCCTACGTGAAGGGCAGCGACGCATGGAAATGGGTGATCGGAACCGGCATCTATGTCGATGACGTCGATGTGCTGTTCAAGACCAGGGCGCTCTGGCTGCTTGCCTGGGGGCTTGGCATAGGCGGCTTCATTGCAATTTCGCTCACGCTCGTCGGACGCTGGATTCTCCGTACGCTAGGAGGGGAGCCCGAGTACGCGTCGCAGATTACGCGGACCATCGCGGCGGGTGACCTGACGAGCAACGTGGCGTGTGCGCCCGGCGACACCACCAGTGTGCTGGCCGGAATGAAGGCGATGCAGCAGACGCTGCGTCAGATGATCGGGGAGATCGTCAGGGGCGCGGAACAACTCTCTAGCGCGTCGTCCCAGATGCTGACCGCGTCGGAAGATGTCGCCACCCAGTCGAGCCATCAGAGCGAAGCGGCATCGTCGATGGCCGCAGCCGTCGAGGAGATGACGGTCAGTATCGATCAGGTGGCCGAGAATGCGCAGGAGGCTCACGCGATCACGGTGCATTCGGGCGAGTTGTCAGCGCGCGGTACAGGCGTCATTCAACGTGCCGCGACTGAAATGCGGAACATCTCGGATGCAGTTGCATCGTCGTCCGCGATCATTCAGGACCTGGGCGAGCAGTCGAACCAGATCACTTCCATCGTCAATACGATTCGCGAGATTGCCGACCAGACGAATCTGCTCGCGCTCAACGCAGCGATCGAGGCGGCGCGTGCGGGTGAGCACGGACGGGGTTTTGCGGTCGTGGCCGACGAGGTGCGCAAGCTGGCCGAACGCACTAGCCTGTCGACAACCGAGATCGCAGGCATGGTGGACAAGATTCAGGACGGTACGCGCAACGCGGTGTCGAGCATGGAAACCGGCGTCCGGCAAGCGGGCACGGGCGTGGCGTTGGCGAGTCAGGCGGGCGATTCGATTACCGAGATTCGCGAGGGGGCACAACGCGTCATCGAGGTGGTTAACAGCATCTCGGATGCGATTCGCGAACAGGGCACCGTTTCGAGTGAGATCGCGCGCAACATCGAACAGATCGCGCAGATGTCCGAAGAGGGTTCGCGGGCGGTGCACAATACGGCGGAAGCCGCACGCAACATGCAGAAGCTCTCGACCGGGCTGCATGGCGCGGTAAGTCGCTTCAAGGTCGCCTGACCGCTCTTGCAGTTCGGGACGTGCACGCGGTTATCATATTGCCTGCATGAGACATGCAGGCGATATCGTGGAGTGATCAGAGGCTTGTGATGGCAGGTGTGCTGTCCGGTCCGGCGGTGGCTTTTCCTTCACGGTACGTTTTTCGACAACGGAACGTACAAGGGGGCGTAGTACTCGATGGAAGCAACCCGCATTCATCTCGAAGCAAACGACATTCCGACTCACTGGTACAACATCGCGGCTGATCTGCCCACGCCGCCAGCGCCGCCACTGGGGCCCGACGGGCAACCCGCGACCCCCGAGCAAATGAGCGCGATCTTCCCGGATGCGATCATCGAGCAGGAGATGAGCGCCGAGCGCTGGATTCCGATTCCGCAGGAAGTGCGCGAGATCTACCGCCTGTGGCGTCCCAGCCCCTTGGTGCGGGCGGTCCGGCTGGAGAAAGTGCTCGGTACGCCGGCGAAAATCTTTTTCAAGTACGAGGGTGTGTCCCCGGCCGGTTCGCACAAGCCGAACTCAGCGGTTCCGCAAGCGTTTTACAACCGCGCAGCCGGTATCAAGCGTCTGACGACCGAAACCGGCGCGGGTCAGTGGGGGTCGTCGATTGCGTTTGCGGGACAGATGTTCGGTCTCGAGGTCCGGGTCTTCATGGTCAAGGTGAGCTATGACCAGAAACCCTATCGGCGCCTGATGATGCAGACTTGGGGCGCAGAGGTTTTCGCGAGCCCCTCGGAGCTGACCGAAACCGGCCGCAAACTGCTCGCTGAAGACCCCGACAATCAGGGCTCGCTCGGGATCGCGATTTCCGAGGCGGTCGAAGAGGCGGCAGGCCGTGCGGATACCTGCTACACCCTCGGGTCGGTGCTGAACCATGTGGTGCTGCATCAGAGCATCATCGGCCTCGAGGCCAAGAAGCAGTTCGACAAGCTGGGCCTCTATCCGGACATCGTCATCGGTCCCTGCGGCGGGGGATCGAGTTTTGGCGGCATCGCCTTTCCCTTTCTGGCTGACAAGGCAGCGGGTGACAAGCGTGCCGAAGGTCTGCGCTGCGTCGCAGTGGAGCCAAGCTCCTGCCCGACACTGACCAAGGGCAAATACGCCTACGATTTCGGCGATGCGTCCGGCTTCACCCCGCTGATGAAAATGTACACGCTTGGACACGACTTCATGCCGCCGGGCATTCATGCCGGCGGGCTGCGGTATCACGGCGATTCGCCACTGGTATCACAACTGCTTCATGAGGGGCTGATCGAAGCGTCAGCGGTTTCCCAGCTTGCAACCTTCGAAGCGGGTGTGCAGTTTGCGCGTGCGGAAGGCATCATCCCCGCCCCGGAGTCCTGTCACGCCATTCGCGCCGCGATCGACGAAGCGCTCAAATGCAAGGAAACCGGCGAGGCCAGGACCATCCTCTTCAACCTCACCGGACATGGACATTTCGACATGAGCTCCTACGAGCGCTATTTCTCCGGACAGCTTGAAAACTACGACTATCCGGCCGAAGCCGTGGCCGCCTCGCTGGCACATCTGCCAAAGGTCGGCTGAGTCCGCGGATGACCTGCGGTGGACCTGGCGTCCACGCGGGTCACCAGGGTTTGAAGGCGAGCGGAAAACCGCCGTGCGCGAAGAAGCGTGAGAGGTCGCGCAGTTCGTATTGCTGGCGCGGACTGAGTGCGGCATGGATCGAACGCGCCGCGGCGACCGTGGCGAGTCTCGGTGGCTGCGACGCGGTGCTGCGGATTGCCACCAGGAATGGCACCAGAAAGGTACGGCGAATGCGTGCGGCGGAGCCAAACACGGTGGCTGCTGCACGCAACTCCTCGAGACTGAAGGCGGCCCGCAGCGAGTTGTAGTAATCCTCGGTAAACATCTGCGGCTGCCGTGCGGCGTTCTCGGTGGCAAAGAAGACCTGTGATGCCTGCCGCCGCAAACGGCCGAAATCGACCATGTAGATTCCGCCGCCCGGCCGCAGGACGCGCCGGGCCTCTTTCAAGGTCTTCGACAGTGCTTCCAGGTCGCTCAGATGATGCAGGGACATGGTGGAGACCACCGCATCCACCGAGTGATCCTCGAAGGCGTCGAGTGCGGTCATGTCGCCGGCGCACAGCCGGGTATTGGTGATGCCGTTGCGAGTCAGTGTTTCGTGCCCGAGTTCGAGCATGGCGTCTGCTGCATCGAGGCCGATGAAGCGGGCATCGGGGTTCAGCCGGGCGAGGAAGGTGAGCTGGTTCGCCGGCCCGCAGCCGAGATCGAGCACGGTGGCGCCAGAAGGAATGACTGCGCTGGCCTGGATCGCGTGGTAGAGGTAGGTGTGGGCCAGTATGCCGTCTTCACGTCCCGCCAGCATGAAGGACTCGGCACTGGCCGGATCGTCCATCACCAGTTCGGGTTCTGCAACGCGCGGCTGACGCTGACGGGAAAGGAGATCGAGCGCCAGATTGAGCAGCAGGGCCGGACTAGGCATCGTCGACAGCCGGACAGTCGGTCAGGCTCAGCCAGTGACGGCTGACGTCGAGCAGGCGGTTCGCGAAGCCCCATTCATTGTCGAACCACACCAGCAGGTTAACCATGCGTGGGCCGCAGGCACGGGTCTGACTGCCATCAACGAT
>JALNWS010000140.1 GCA_023230755.1 Azoarcus sp. | reverse complement strand
GGCGAGCGTCGCCAGCAGGGCGATCTTTCCTCGCAGATCTGGAGCGTGCCCGAAGTGATCGCCCACCTGTCGCGCTATTTCGCGCTTGAGGCCGGCGACCTGATCTATACCGGCACACCCGCCGGGGTGGGCGCGGTGAAAGTCGGCGACCGCCTCGAGGGTGGGATCGCAGGCGTGGGCAGCATCGACATCACGGTGGGCGCTCAGCGCTGAGTGCGCTTTTATCGCCCCGCGCGAGAGCCAGTACCTCGCGCGGTGGCTGATGGTGAACGCCAATAGCGCAATGCTGTGGGCATTCAATGCGCATGGTGTCGTCGCCGGCACCAGCAACGGCGTGCGCCGTCTAGCCAGGAAATCGGTTCAACTCAGGCCTCTGAAGGCCGCTCGACGGGTTCGTCGGCCGTCCCGGGCGTTTGCTGTTCCGGCCCGGCATGCTGCATCTGTTCTTGCGCAATCTGCTCATCGACCCGCGGGTCGAGCGCGGCCGTCAGCGGCGAGCTGCTGGTGCTGTCCGGCATCGGGATGTGATGCAGCGGGGCGTCGTCGACCTGATGCAGATGGGTCGCGCGCTTGGGCTGCACGCGCCATGCCACCATTGCTGCGCAGACGGCGACAAAGACGTACAGCATGTTGGCGCCCAGAAAGCGCATGAGCACGCCGGCGAGCAGGGGGCCGATACTGGCGCCCACGCCGAAGGTCAGCAACAGCATCGCGGTGAGCGATACCCGCAGGTCTGCGTCCACATGGTCGTTGGCCAGGGCCACTGCGAGCGGGTAGAGGCAGAACTGCAGCATGCACACGGCGAAGCCCGCCGCGAACAGCAGCCACACCGGCGCCTCGGGCAGTACCGCGAGCGGCAGCGCGAGCACTGCCAGCACCACACCGCAGCGGCTGATCAGCCATACGCGATCGCGCCGGTCCGACAGCCAGCCCAGGGGCCACTGCACGAGCAGGCCGGCAAAAATGCAGCTACCCATGAACAGGCCCACCTGCTCAGTGGTCAGGCCCATGCGGGTGCCGTAGAGCGGCGCGAGACCATAGAAGGAACCGATCAGCAAGCCCGCGACCAGAATGGTGATCAGCGACAGCGGGACGCGTTTGAAGAAAAAGCGCAATTCGAGCGGTGCAGGGTGGAGCTTGGCCGGGTGCAGCTTGTGCGTGAGTGCGACCGGCACCAGACACAGGGCAAAACACAGCCCGACCAGCATCAGCAGTTCGAGCCCTAGCTCAGGGTGCACCACCAGCGCCAGCTGACCCAGAATCAGGCCAAGATAGGATGCGCCCATGTAGCCGGAAAAAACCTGCCCGCGCTGCTCGGCGATGGATTGCTCGTTGAGCCAGCTCTCGATCACCATGTACTGGCACATCATGCACAGGCCGATCACCATGCGCAGCATCAGCCAGGCCGGCAACCAGTCGGTCAGGCCGTGGCCGAGCACCGCTGCCGTCACCACGCCGGCACACGCCACATAGGCGCGGATGTGGCCCACGCGTCCAATCAGGCGGTGCCCCACCTTGCCACCCAGCACCAGACCGACGTAGTTTGCCGTCATCAGGGCGCCAACCCACAGCCCGTCGGCTGTCGCCGCCACCCGCAGGGCCAGGTAAGTGCTGAGCAGGCCTGAGCCGAGCAGCATCAGCAGGGTGGCAAAGTAAAGCGAACGGAAGGACTTCAGGATCAGAATCATTGTGCGGGGGACAGATTCGATTGACGGCGGGCGGGGCGAAGGCGCTCGCCGGAGATCCGTCATATTACCCGTGCAATCCTGACTAAGGTACTCGGATAAACACCATGCTGGTGCGTGGCGACAAGGCAGTGTCGATTCAAGTTTTGCCGCTGTCTGCCGTTAGGCTCAATATCGGCGTACGCGCCTGGTGCATGAAGGGAGAAGAATCATGGATGTTTCGTCCATCGCTGCGGCCGCAAGTGCGAATGCAGCAGCACAGGTTCAACAGGAAGTGTCGGTGTCGGTGCTCAAGAAAGCCATGGACATTCAGGAGCAGAGCGCGATGCAGTTGCTTGAGGCCCTGCCGCCCGTACCGGCAGCACCGACCGGAACGGCCGGTGGCGTGATCGATACCTGGGTATAGCTTGCGCCGGCAGCGGATGCTGAAAACTTGGGGCATGGCCCGGGGGCTGCTATCGTTCGCCTGCCCCGATCCGAGACGAGCCCATGGCAGACGCACAGCCCAATAACCCCCTCCACGGCCTGACCCTGGAGAAGATCCTCAACGAATTGCTGAGCTACTACACCTGGGCCGAGCTCGGACAGCAGATCGACATCCGCTGCTTCAATCACGAGCCCAGCATTGCCTCCAGTCTCAAGTTTCTGCGGCGCACGCCGTGGGCACGCGAACAGGTCGAGGCGCTGTATGTCTACACGGTGCGCAGCGGCATTCCCAGGCACTGAACGCGCGAAGACGCATTCCGCAACGCCCCCGCAAGGACAGCACGATGGACTTCCAGCCCGTACTCGACGACATCGTCAGCACGCTCAGACCCGAACTCGGCGCCGGCACGGTGGCGAGCTACATCCCCGCCCTCGCGCGGGTTTCGCCCCACCAGCTGGGCATTGCGCTGCGCACCCGCGAGGGCGCGGAGTACTGTGCCGGTGATGCGGCTACGCTGTTCTCCATCCAGAGTATCTCCAAGGTGTTCTCGCTCACCCTGGCCATGCGCCACCTCGGCGAGGCCTTGTGGGAGCGCATCGGGCGCGAGCCCTCGGGGAACCCGTTCAATTCCCTGGTGCAGCTCGAAGCCGAGCAGGGTGTGCCGCGCAATCCCTTCATCAATGCCGGGGCGATTGCGGTGGCCGACCGCCTGGTGAGCACTTGCGGCGACGGGAAGACCGATATCCTCGGTCTGCTCTCCGGCCTGTGTGGCGAAGCGGTGGCGTTTGACGAGGAGGTGGCCGCATCGGAAGCGGCCACAGGCTATCGCAACATCGCGCTCGCCAACTTCATGAAAGGCTTCGGCAAGATCGACAACGACGTTGCGCCGGTGCTCGATCTCTATTTTCACCAGTGCTCGGTGGCAATGAACTGCGTGCAACTCGCCCGAGCCATCGGCTTCCTGTGCAACGACGGCGCACATCCGCTCGACGGCTCGGCACTGGTCAGCGACCGTCAGGCACGACGCATCAACTCGCTGATGCTCACCTGTGGCACCTACGACGCGGCTGGCGAGTTTGCCTTCCGTATCGGCCTGCCGTGCAAGAGCGGGGTAGGCGGCGGCATTGTGGCCGTGCTGCCCGATACGCTCAGCCTGTGCGTGTGGTCGCCGGGTCTGGACGAAACCGGCAACTCGCTGCTGGGGATGAAGGCGCTCGAGATGTTCGTGGCGCGCACCGGCCTGTCGGTGTTCTGAGCGCCTGCCGCAGGCGTTCGCGGTCAGGCCGGGCGAGCGTGATTGTCGAAAGCGAAGGGGTGCGGCCAGTGCGCCTGGGCGCGTGCTTCGTGTGCTGCGATCGACCACAGATCGCCGCCGTCTCCGGTGGCAAGCAGGCCCCCGCGCGACGCGGTCAGCGCACACACGCCGGGCGTGGGCAGGTGGCCGATGAAGTTGCCGTCCGCCTGCCATAGGGCGAGGGTGCCGGCCACGCTGCAACTCACCGCAAACACGGGGCCTTTGGGCCCGTCTATCGCGACGATGTCGCCGGCGTAGCCGCCGCAGGCCGCGAGCACCTCGGGCGTGGCGCTGCCATAGCGCAAGCCCTCGTCTGCGAGCAGGGCGAACAGGGGGCGTGCGTTGACCGTGTCTGCCGCGTCCAGGGCTTCGTTCTGCAGTGATACGGCGATGCGGCCATCGGCCGCCTGTGCGATGTGGCGCACGCTCATCCACGGGTCGGGCAGGCGGTATTGCGCGAGCACGCGGCCGTGTTCGGGATCAAGCAGTGCAAGGGTCGGGTCCAGAGTGTCCAGGTTGCGCTTGAGGCGGCCGGTTTCGGGCAGGGTCAGTACGCCGCCGTTGGCAACGGCAATGCGTCCGTCGGCAAGCTGCATCAGCGCATGCGGGCCAATGCCGCCGGTGGGCCAGGCGGCCAGCCGCTGCAGCGTCCGGGCGTCGTAGACGCCCACCCGACCGTGACCGTTGATCAGTTCGCTTTCGGTGGCGAAAAGCAGACGTCCGTCGCGGCTGAAATTCAGGTGGCCTTCAAGACGGATGTCCTCGTCGGCATCATAGACGTCGAACTCGGCGAGTCGGTGCCCACTGGCCACATCCCAGCGCTGCAGAAAGCGACCGGGCCGACGCGCGGCGACCACGGCCGAGCCGTCGCCCGAGGGATGCCAGGCCAGTTCGTGACCACGGGCGGGCAGTTCGAGCGCACGTGCGATGTCATTGCTGCGTCCGGCAAAGAAGCGACGCGGATGCGTGGGTGAGTCGGCCCAGCAGGTGAGCAGCGCGGGTTCAGCGGCAAGCGCGGCAAGCGCAGTCCCCGGCAAATGGGCGAGGATGAGGCCGGCGGGAAGCGCAGTCAGCAGGCGGCGGCGCAGCAGGTCAGTCGCCATCGTTTTCTCCGAAGCCGACGGCCACGCTCATCTTGTCGGCGACTTCCTCGGCAAGCAGACGCTGCAGGCGACCAAGCTCGCTGATCAGGGTGTCAGTCAGCGGACGTGCGGCCTCGGCGGCGAAATCCTCGGGTAGCGCTGCCAGCGCCGTCTGCACCGCGTCGATACGCTGGTCGAGCTGCGCAGCCAGGGTCAGCAGCCCGCGTCCGCGCAACATGGCGGTGAGGCCGGGCATGCCTTCGTCACCCTGCAAACCGGCGCGCAGCCCGGAGAAGTACGCCATCAGACCGGCATGCGCAGACCCGCTGCGCCAGGCGTCGGTTTCGGGCGGACCGGCGTGGGGGCGTAGTGGCTTTTCGAGGTACTTGAGACGCAAGGTCTCGGTGCTGCCGATCAGGATGTTGATGCCGTCGGCGAGCAGGCGAGCCTCGCGTTCGGGTTCCGCGTCGTCGAGGCCGGCAATCCAGTCCGGCCAGGCCGACACGGTTGCGGAGATGCCTGCTGCCGTGTCGCGGGCGAGCCAGACAGCATAGCGACAGGCGGGGCCGTCGTTGGCGAGCGCCGGACGGTCGGTGTCGAAAAGAAGGTACTCAAGCGCCGGCAGGCCGCGGGCTGGCAGGCCGATACGAGCGGTGTTGGCGGGCGTCTTCGCATACTGTGCGATCGACGTTTCGATCTGTGCCGGGCGCGTGGGCCAGAAGTCGATGCGGCGCAGCAGGCGCGACTCGAGCACCGGCCCGATGGGCAGCGGGCTCAGTTCGCGCAGGTCGTGCGCAGCCTCCAGCCAGCGCTGGCGGGCAGCAGACGCGGCGGCGGGCTGACCCTCACAGCTTGCGGCGAGCGCGCTCGCCAGCGCATCCACCTTGTCGCCAAACTGGCGGTAGCCTGGCGCAAGGCGCTGGCTGGCCAGGGCGCTCATCCACTGCGATGGCATCACGATGGGCGCCGGCGCGGCGGCGTGGGCTGGCAGGGCAAGCGAAAACAGCAGGCCGGCGAAGGGCAGGCCGAAACAGCTGGTACGAAACCGGGTAAACATCATAGTGACTCCACAAAGCGGACCAGCGCATCGCGCTCGGCAGCATTCAGGCCCAGCACGTGCTGCCTGGCGGCTTCCGCCTCGCCGCCGTGCCACAGAATCGCCTCCAGCACGCCGCGTGCGCGGCCGTCATGCATCAGGGTCTGGTGACCATTCACGGTCTGGATCAGGCCGACGCCCCACAGCGGCGGGGTGCGCCATTCGCGCCCGTCTGCGGCAAAGTCGGGGCGGTGGTCGGCGAGCGCCTCACCCATGTCGTGCAGCAGCAGGTCGGTGTATGGCCAGATGGATTGCTGCGCCAGTTCCGGGAAGGCGTCCGAGTCGCCGGTGACGTGGTTCGGCACATGGCAGCTCGCGCACTGTGCATCGTGGAAGATGCGTTTGCCTTCGATGACCTGCGGGTCGGCCGGTGCACGGCGGGCGGGTACCGCGAGCGTGGTGGTGTAGTAGATGCTGCGATCGAGCGAGCGGTCGTCGATGTCGGTGCGGTGCTCGCCGCGCTCGCTGCGCCAGGCGGCTTCCTGCTGCAGTCGCGCGCGGCAGTCGAGTTGCGCCGCGGTGCATTCTTCATGCGGGAACAGGCTGGAGGTAATGCCGATGTCGCCGTTGAAGGCCGCGGCGGTCTGATGCGCGATGCTGCCCACATTGGCTTTCCAGCCGAAGCGCCCGACCACCCAGTCCTGCCGCACCGCATCCCACACCCGGTTCGGGCGTCCCGAGATGCCGGCCTGGTCCGCGGCTTGGCGCTCGGCGATCTCAAGCAAACGGGCTTCGGGGATGGTCTCGAGCAGGCCGAGTCCGATGACCTGGGGCGCGACGCGCGGCGAGATCAGCGTCTGTGGGTGCAGCGGGCCGTAGCCGAGCTCGTCCAGAATGTAGGTGGGCTTGCGCAGGCCGTAGGGCGTGCCGTCGGCGAAACGACCGGCCTCCTCCTCATACCGGATGGTGACACGCGCTTCTGGATGGATGCCGGGCAAGGCCTGATTGTCCAGTTGCGAGCCGTAGGTGGGCTCGGGCACCACACCGTCCTTGCCCCCGTCACCGGGGATGGACAGGCGCAGCAGCAGGCCCACTGCTTGTTCGGTGTTGACACCGTTGGCGTCCACTGCCGGCGGGGCGCCACGGCCGTCGAGCACGTGACAGCCCGCACAGGCGCGGGCAATGAAGTGTGGGCCGAGCCCGTCACGCCCCGAAGTGGAGGCCGGTGCGCCAACCCAGCTCTTCTTGAAGAACGAGTTGCCAATGAAAAACGCCGTCTGGCGGTCCACCGACAGGTTTGCCGCCGGGTAGGAGAAGGCGTTGCGACCATGATCGGGTGTGGTGGTGGCACCACCCGGAAGCTCTTCGCCCGGTTCATAACCGATGGTGGAGCGCGTGGGCTGCGTGGCAGCATAGGCGATGCCGGCGGCGGCGAGCACGCCGATACCGAGGAGCAGGCGTCTGGATTTCATGAGCAGGGGAGCGAGAGCGGGGGGGAGAAAGGAATGCGTGTGCCGCAGGACAGGGCGCTGACGACGGACAGGGTCCGCGTCAGGCTCTCCTGTCACTGGACGCTCAGTCGGGTGCGACGGTGTTCAGCCGCTTGATGCCGAGCGCTGCGGCAGCCTCTACCAGCCCTTCGGTCTGTTTTTTCAATGCCACCACGGTCGCCTCGACCTTGCTGCGTCCCGGGGTGCCCGCCAGGATGGCGCGGTCGAAGGGCGCGGGGATCGCTTCTGCGGCCTTCACCGACGTGTCGATCTGGGCATCCACGCGGCTCGCGACGGCCTTGTTCTTCGCCGAGACCAGGTCGCGCACGCCCGGCCCCTTGAGCACACTGCCATCGGCGCGGACGTACTGACCGCGCCACACGTTGCGGATACCGGTGGCATTGGCCACGATGTCGCGGTGGGTGTTATCCGAGAAGCATGAATGCTCGTCTTCCTGGTTCTGCGAGTCGAGCGCGACTTCGATGCGTTCGCCGGCCAGTTCGCCACGCGACAGGATGCCGAGGGCCGAGACCACTTTGGCCACGTTGCCGGTGTCCGTCACAAAGCCCTTGCGGTAGTTGTCGGCATCCGGTGCCCACGCCGCTGCGAGGGTGCCGAGATCCTTCACCAGCAAGTCGGTGGTGACTTTCAGGTAAGCGCGACGGCGGTCGGCGTTGGGCGCCTTGCCGTCGACGAAGTCGGTGTAGGCGCGGCGGCCGGGTCCGTTGTCGTCGAGGTCCTGGCCCCACAGCATGAACTCGATGGCGTGCCAGCCGGTGGAGATGTTCTCTTCGCCGTCCTTCTCATTCAGGCCGGACAGGGTGTCCATGTCGATGGGAATCGTGCGGTCCGCGATGATGCCGGCATCCTCTGCACCCACGACGAAGTCCACATAGGCCTCGTCCATCGGCCAAGCGTTGATCCTGCCCTCGGGGCCGTCCTCGCCATCGATCGGGCCGCCGTAAAAGCGGAAGGCTTCGGTCTGGTCGTAGATTTCGCGTGCTGCCAGCCACGCCTTGCGGGCGGCCTGCTGTCCGGCTTCGGACGGTGCGGTGACAAAGGCATCGACCGCTTTCTGCAGTGTCAGTGCGCTGGCATGCGCATCGGCGTAGGTGGCGTAGACGAGCTCGCCATAGTGGGCGAGGACGCGCGGCGCAGTCGCCGTCTCGGCGGCCAGCGTGGCGGTGGATAGATGCAGTGCGGCGAGCGCGGATACGAGGGTGATCAGGCGCATGGGGTTCGCTCCGTTGTGCGTTGTCGGGTGCGTGTACAGGGGCGCGTGCTCGACCTGGTGTCGGGCACGCGCTGGTGCGTCAGAATTCCCAGGCGATACCGGCGTTGGCGAAGCTGCGGTCATTGCCCTCACCGACAGCGGCGGAGACCTTCACGCCTTCCATGATCTCGTAGCGCAGGCCGACGGCGCGATCCGGGCGGCTGTCCTCGTTGCCAAAGGTCTCCGCCACAAAGCTCAGCCTTTCGGTGAGCGGAAGATCGACCGCCACGCCCCAGGTGTTCACGGCGTCGCTGTCGCCATCCTCACGGGTCACTTCACGGCCGAGGTTGGTGTGCACCATCTGGCCGCCTTCAAAGGTCCACGTCAGCAGGCCGGTCAGCGAATTCACATAGGCCGACTCGCCTTCGGTACGGTCGCGTCCATACTCGTACTTGAGACCGGCGGACAAACCGGTTTCGGACTGTAGCGGCACCCACTTCACCGCCAGACCGTGGCCATTGGTGGCTTCGTTTCCGGCGGTGGCGAAATCACGCGCACGCCCGAAGCCGATCTCGAGCTCGAGGTTTTCGAGCGGACTGAAGCCGGCGGCAGCGTCGTAGCCCTTGGCTTCGTCGTCCTTCGACCAGCCAGCCTCCAGTTTGGCGCCGCCCTTGTCGAGCGTGCCCGCGTCATCGACGTTCAGCGGGCGCTCGGCATGCGCCAGGCTGGCAGTGCCGAGCAGGGCAACGGCGAGCAGGGGAAGGGCACGGGGGCGAAGCACTTGCATCTTTAACCTCTTGAAGTTGTTTTCCGTTGTATGGCGGACGTGTTCCGCACCGAAGTTGCAACACTACGGCGCATGAGTGGAGGGAATAGTAATGAGAAGAGGTCGCATTTGCAATGGCGGTTTTGCGGTGCAGCGCTTTTGCTGGGACACTGTTACGGATAATGAACCCGGAGGCCTGAAGGCGAGGGTTGCTGGAATGGAGTGGTGCAGATGACGACGGAATTGAGTCGAACGCAAAGTCAGGGCCGGTTTGATACGGCTGGTGTGAGTAAAACGATGAAGGCCGTCGTGACCGTCGGTAATGGCAGTTACGACAAGCTGGTGTATTGCGACGTGCCGGTTCCCGCCTTGGGCGCGGGTGAGGTGCTGTTGCAGGTGCTGGCGGCCGGCGTCAACAACACGGAAATCAATACCCGCGTCGGCTGGTATTCATCCAGCGTGACCGGTGGGACCGAGGAAACCGCCAGTGCGGAGGCCACAGAGCGGGCCGATGGTGGCTGGAACGAGGGCACGCCGTTTCCGTTCATCCAGGGCACGGACTGCTGCGGCCGCGTCGCGGCGGTCGCGCCCGGTGTGGATGCAGCGCTTGTCGGCAAGCGGGTTCTCGTCCGTGCGTGCATGCGCAAGGACGGCTTCGGCTCGATGGAAACCGTGTGGATGGGCTCCGATTTCGACGGTGCCTTCGCGCAGTGGGTCAAGGTGCCTGCCGCAGAAGTGTTCGTGGTGGAGAGCGACTGGAGCGACGCCGAGCTGGCAACGATTCCCTGCGCTTACGGGACGGCCGAGAACATGGTGCATCGCGCGCAGGTCGGCGGTGCGGATCATGTGCTGGTGACTGGCGCATCGGGTGGCGTGGGCTCGGCGGTCGTGCAGTTGGCCAAGCGGCGCGGTGCCACGGTGACCGCCATCGTGGGCGCATCAAAAATGGATCAGGTGCGTGCGATCGGTGCCGATCATGTGATCGCGCGCGGCGAAGACATCGTTGCCAGCCTCGGCGAGAACGCAGTCGATGTGGTCGTCGACAACGTGGCGGGGGCGACATTTGGCAGCATGCTCAAGGTCATGAAGCGCGCCGGGCGCTATGTGTCATCAGGCGCCATCGGTGGCCCGCTGGTCACGCTCGACATGCGCGACTTCTACCTCAAGGACCTCAGGCTGATCGGGTGCACGGCCTGGGACGAGCCGGTCTTTCCCAACCTGATCGGCTACATCGAGCGCAATGAACTGCGCCCCATCGTGGCCAAGACCTTCCCGCTCGAAGGCATTGCCGACGCACAGCGCGAGTTTCTCGAGAAAAAGCACGTCGGCAACTTTGTCCTGATCCCGCCCTCGGACGGCTGATCCGGCCGCGCGCCGCTTGAAACGGTGCAGCAGTCCAGCAGGCTGCCGCACCGGGTGCTCATCGTTTGCGCAGCGCACCCACAACCGCGAGCAGGACCACCGCCCCGATCACCGAGCCGATGAAGCCCGCCCCCTGGCCCGCGCGATACAGGCCGAGCACCTGCCCGCCGTAAGTCGCCACCATCGAGCCACCGATGCCCAGCAGAATGGTCATGATCCAGCCCATCTGATCGTTGCCCGGTTTGAGCACGCGCGCGATGAGACCGATGATCAGGCCGATGAAAATGGTCGAGATGATGCCCATGAGATTGCTCCTGCAGTGGTCGAATTGTCCCCGCCCGTGTGCGTGACCCGGGGTGGAGCGAGCATGAAGACGCCGGTACATTCTAGGCCCGCTTTCATGACGGTATCCCTTCGTGATGCGCTGCGACGAAGTCCGGCCGATCGCCAGGGCGACCATAAACCACAAACCGGAAGCACAAAAGAAAAAAGCCCGAGCGCTTTCGAGCTCGGGCTAAATCCACACCAAAGGAGGAGGGTGGAGGAGACGGTTCAAAT